>JAEZIA010000459.1 GCA_023416315.1 Actinomycetes bacterium | reverse complement strand
GGCCGATGCTCGACCAGGTCAGCAAGCTGGTGGACAGCATCCCGAAAGACAAGCTGAGTCAGCTGCTCGGTGAGACGTACCAGGCTTTCAACGGCACCGGCTACGATTTCGGCTCGCTGGTCGACTCGGGGGCCACCATCACCCGCGATGCGAACGGGATCTCGGACCAGACCCGGGCTCTGATCGACGATGCGGAGCCGTTCGTCCGGTCGCAGGAGAAGACCACCGACTCGATCCGGACGTGGGCAGCCAGTCTCGCTGGGATCACCCAGCAGGTGGCCGACAACGACCCACAGTTCCGGTCGATCCTGCGCAACGGCCCGGGCGTCGCCCAGGTGACCTCGCAGCTGCTCGAACAGTTGAAGCCGACGCTGCCAATCCTTTTGGCGAATCTGACCACCTTCGGTCAGATCGGCGTGACCTACAACAAATCACTCGAGCAACTGTTCGTCCTCGTTCCGCCGTTCGTCGCCCAGATTCAGACGTACGCGCCGACCACCAGCCCGACGGGCCTGCCGAACGGTGACTTCTCGATGGGACTCGGTGATCCCGCGGCCTGCACGGTCGGGTTCCTGCCGCCATCGTCATGGCGCAACCCTGCCGACACGACCGTCATCGACACCCCAGACGGCCTCTATTGCAAGCTGCCGCAGGACTCCCCGGTGGCCGTGCGCGGGGCGCGCAACTACCCCTGCCAGGAGCATCCGGGCAAGCGCGCGCCGACGGTAGAATTGTGCAACGACCCCAATGGTTTCCAGCCGTTGGCGCAACGTCAGCACGTCACCGGCCCGTACCCGATCGACCCGAACCTGGTTGCTCAGGGCATTCCGATTGACAGCCGGGTACTGCCGGACTCCAATATCTTCGGACCGCTGGAGGGCACACCGCTGCCGCCGGGGGTGAGCGCCCCACCGCCGGGCGCGCCGCCGGTGCCCCCGCCGCCGCCGAACTATGCCGGTACCGGTCCCGGGCCGCTGCTGCCGGGCCAGCCGATCTACCAGACACCGCCGGTGAGCCCGCCGGGCCCGGAGGGCAACATCGGCCCGGCACCGATCAACCTGCCGGGTCCCGGCAACATGCTGGCTCCCGACCTGCAACCGCCGCCACCACCCGACCCCGGTACGCCGCAGATCGCGCCGAGCGCGTTCGGCGACAACGGCAGCAAGGCGCCTGCGTTGCAGGTCGCGAAGTACGATCCGCGCTCTGGTCAATACATGGGCAGCGACGGCACGCTGTACCGCCAGACCGACTTGGCCAAGCCGGCCACGACCTGGCAGGACATGCTGCAGAGCTGAAAGGGGTTCTCGATGAGCGTATTTCGGGCATCAGGCGCGGTTGGAGCTGCCGCCATCCTGGCCGGTGTCACCGTCGCGGCACCCGCGGCCGCGTCGCCGGAGTGGGGTATCAACGGTACGTTCGCCATGTCGTCCAACGGCGACTGGGCGAGGGTCAACTCCCGCTATGAGGACCAGCCTGGCGAGCGTGAGACATGGACCATCTCGACCACCTGCATCTCGCCTACCGAGTGCACCGGCACGGTGAACAGTGACGCGGGCTGGTCGGCGCCGATCTACACCACGAACAGCTTGTGGTATGTCAAGCGCACGGTGCCAAACTGGCGGTTCTGCGCGGACGGCGCGGCGATCGAGGGCTTCCAGGAATACAGGATCTATCCGGTCGGCGCCGACGGCCACTACGACGGGTCGTCCGACGAGTACACCGGAGTGAACCGGGTCATCGGTCCCAGCGGTTCCTGCGGCCGCAATCAGCCGCCGGTGATCGAGATGCCGTTCTACATGAAAAAGGTGTAACCGCTACCAATTCCGGATGGAGCACAGCGCGCCCCGTGGTCCGCTGTTTTGCCTCACCACCTGGCCGTTGATCTCCAACGTGCAGTTGAAGCCGGCTGCCGCCTTGGGCAGCGCGCCGGTGGCCTGCACCATGACCATGCCCCACTGAATCGGGTCGGTCAGCGTCGCCTCGAGAACCCACGGCTTGTTGGGGCCGACTGTGGCTTCGGCGGTCGGGCTGAATACGTAGGGATCGTGGCTGTAGTCGGAGAATGTCGGCGGATCGATGTCGCGGTAATAGATTTGGGCGATCACCGGCTTGTCGGCGGTGACGGTGTACCGCACGTTGTAGGTGGGCGGCGGTGCCGGATCACCTGGCAGGGGATCATCGGCCAGCGCCGGCGACGCGAGACCGGTTGCGGCGCCCATTAAGGCCAGTGCCGAGCAGATCGTCAACGCAGATCGCATGATCACATCCGAACCAGGCTGAAGGGGTATGTGAAGGCGCCCCCGGGAGCGCCGTCGCAGCCCACGTCGAACGTCGACACCATCGAGCCTGCCAAGGTGTTCGCATCCCACGTGTACACGTCATGGGTGGGAATCGTTGGACCGTAATAGATGTCGCCGCACCGCAGGCCGAACGGATCGTCGACGGCGAAGCTGTACTGGTTGCCGACCTTCGGTGCGTCGACCTTGGCCTGTCCGACCGCCTTCGCGATCGGCCGCGGCAGGATGACGATGCGGATGCAGTCGGGGATGTTGTCGTTGGTGTTGGGCGCCTTGCAGGGGGATGCGGCCGACCACACCCAGGTGTGAAAGTCCCTGCGGTCGGGCATGATCAGCTCGTAGTTGCCCAGGTACATATCCGCGCGTGCCGGCGGCGCGAGAGTCACCGCGGCCGCCACCGCGGCCACGGTGATCACGAGGGGCTTCACGTGGCTTCCTCCATGTTTCGGCGGGCTCGGTGCGAAGCCGGTGGTCGCACGCTGCGAGATTGGCATTCTCGTGATCGGAGAATACTATCTTCCCGCTTCCAGGAGAAAGGGTTTGGCGGTTCTGGCCGTCGGGTCAGGCGAACTCGAGGTCGGACACCTTCATCTGGTCGCCGTCACGCTGAAGGCTGACCACAACGCGCCAGACACGCGGCTGCTGGTCTTCCTTCGGCGCCTCGGGACCGGTTCGCTGCGAGGTCGCGGCGACCAATACCACAGCGGAGTCCTTATCCATCGACTCGACGGCGGCATCATTGACGGTCACCTTGGTGACGACCTTGGCGTCCTGCATCGCCTTGATCAGATCGTCGGCGCCGTCCTCGAAATTGGACTTGAACTTGCCCGTCGAGTCGTCGATGACCCGCTGCACGCTCTCCTTGGCCTGGTTGTAGTCCATTGACATCAGGTTCACCACACCCTGACGTGCGGCAGCCGTGAATTCGGCGGTGCGGTGCCGCTGCGCTTCGGCCTCACGGTGCTTCCACAGCATGTATCCGGTGCTGCCCAGCAATCCGATGATCGCCACAACGGCCGCGGCGGCGGCGAGGATCTTGGCCCACGAGCGTTTCTTGCGCGGCGCGGGCGCGGTTTCGGCTTCGTCGAACACCGGTGGCTCGTCGTCGGCGGCAGTTACCTCGCCGGTGTCGTCACCGACTTCCTCGGTAGGTGCCTCGCCGGCCTCACGGGCGGCTTCCAGCTTGCGGCGCAACTCGTTTGCGCGGGCACGGGCCGCCTCGGCGCGCGCCTCGGCGGCGGCCGCGGCTGCCTCCGCAGCCTCGGCGGAGCCCAGGTCGT
>JAEZIA010000436.1 GCA_023416315.1 Actinomycetes bacterium | reverse complement strand
TCCGACGGGGTGAAGACGAAGATCGGATAGTCGATGCCGAACCGGTCGCAGAGTTCGGTGCGCATCAGCTGGTGGCCCCCACATGTTTGGCGTGCACCTCGTCGGCCGGACGAAGCTCGGTCTGATCCTTGGCCCACTTGTAGTCGGGCTTACCGGCAGGCGACCGCTTCACCTCGTCCACAATCCAGAGGCTGCGCGGCACCTTGTACCCAGCGATCTCGTTGCGCACGAACGCATCCAGCTCGGCCAGCGT
The DNA here is from genome assembly GCA_023416315.1 of Actinomycetes bacterium. GTDB lineage: Bacteria > Actinomycetota > Actinomycetes > Mycobacteriales > Mycobacteriaceae > Mycobacterium. The sequence continues at coordinate 52,770 of JAEZIA010000436.1, read as the reverse complement.
CGGCCGAGCTCCCTTGCGGGGCGCGACCACGGCGGCGACATGGTTGCCGAAGCGCGGGTCCGGCACACCAACCACCAAGGCGTCGAACACATCCGGGTGGCCCTTGAGGGCGGCCTCGACCTCTTCGGGGTAGATCTTCTCGCCACCGCTGTTGATCGACACCGAGCCGCGGCCCAGCATCGTGACGGTGCCGTCGGCCTCGACCTCGGCATAGTCGCCGGGGATCGCGTAGCGCACGCCGTTGAAGGTCTTGAACGTCTCGGCGGTCTTCTTCTCGTCCTTGTAGTAGCCGACCGGGATGTTGCCCTTCTTGGCGATCACGCCGCGCACCCCGGAGCCCGGCTTGACCTCGTTGCCGTTCTCGTCGAGGACGACGGTGCGGTGGTCGATGGTGACCCGGGGCCCACCCATGTGGTGCTCGCCCTTGGCCACGATGCTGGTGCCACCGAAGCCGGTCTCCGACGAGCCGATGGAGTCGGTGATGATCCGGTTCGGCAGCAGCTCGAGCAGCTTCTCCTTGAGGCTCGTCGAAAACAGCGCCGCGGTGCTGGCCAGCAGGAACAACGACGACAGGTCCAGTTCGTCGCCGCGGTCCTGAGCCGCCAGAAGCGCATCGAGCAGCGGGCGCGCCATCGCGTCACCGGTGAAGAACAGCAGGTTCACCTTGTGCTCGTGGATCGTGCGCCACACCTCGTCGGCGTCGAATTCGGGTGACAGCACCGTGGTTTGGCCGGAGAAGATCGACATCCAGGTGGCGGACTGGGTGGCGCCGTGGATCATCGGCGGGATCGCGTAGCGGACCATCGGCGGGTTGTCGACCGCGGCCCGGGACAGGTCGTACTCGTCCTTGACGAACTCCCCTGTCGCGAAATCGGTGCCGCCGAACAGGACTCGGTAGATGTCCTCGTGGCGCCACATCACGCCCTTGGGGAAGCCGGTGGTTCCGCCGGTGTAGAGCAGATAGATGTCGTCTTCGCTGCGCTCGCCGAAGTCACGGTCGGGAGAGCTCTCGGCCAGCGCCGAGTAGAACTCCACGCCGCCGTAGCGCTGGTACTCGTTATCGCTGCCGTCCTCGATCACGAGAATCGTCTTGACGTCGGGAGTGTCGGGAAGCACGTTGGCCACCCGATCGGAGTACTGCCGTTCGTGGACCAGGGCGACCATGTCGGAGTTCTCGAACAGGTAGCGCAGTTCACCCTCGACGTAGCGGAAGTTGACGTTGACCAGGATCGCGCCGGCCTTGATGGTGCCCAGCATCGCGATCACGATCTCGATGCGGTTGCGGCAGTACAGCCCGACTTTGTCGTCCTTCTTGACGCCGTGGTCGAGGAGGTAGTGCGCGAAGCGGTTCGCCTTCTCCTCGAGCTCGGCGAAGGTGATTTTCTCGTCGCCACAGATGAACGCGACGCGGTCAGGCACGGCGTCGATGGCGTGTTCGGCTAGGTCGGCTATGTTCAGGGCCACGGACCCAAACTAGAACGTGTTACATTTCAGTTCAAGTCCCCAGCATCGACGCAGGAAGGCGGTCTGTTTGTGAGTGAGACCGAGAAGGGCCCCGACGCCCTTATTGAGCAGCGCGGACACACTCTCATCGTCACACTGAACCGGCCGGAAGCCCGCAACGCGCTGTCCACCGAGATGCTTCGGATCATGGTGGAGGCCTGGGACCGCGTCGACAACGACCCCGAGATTCGCACCTGCATCCTGACCGGCGCGGGCGGCTATTTCTGCGCGGGCATGGACCTCAAGGGCGCCACCAAGGCGCCTCCCGGCGACTCCTTCAAGAGCGGCGCCTTCGACCCGACGAAGATCGAGGGCCTGCTGAAGGGCCGCAGGCTCACCAAGCCGCTGATCGCCGCCGTCGAGGGCCCGGCCATCGCGGGTGGCACCGAGATCTTGCAGGGCACCGACATCCGCGTCGCCGGCGAGAGCGCGAAATTCGGCATCTCCGAGGCGAAGTGGAGCCTGTACCCGATGGGCGGCTCGGCAGTGCGGCTGCCGCGGCAGATCCCGTACACGATCGCCTGCGACCTTCTGCTGACCGGCCGCCACATCACCGCCGCCGAAGCGCTGTCCTACGGCCTGATCGGCTACGTGGTGCCCGACGGCACGGCGCTGGAGAAGGCACTCGAGATCGCCGAGGTGATCAACAACAACGGCCCGCTGGCCGTGCAGGCGATCCTCAAGACCATCCGCGAGGCGGAGGGCATGCACGAACTCGATGCGTTCAAGCCCGACACGGCCAACGGTATCCCGGTGTTCCTGTCCGAGGACGCCAAGGAAGGCCCGCTGGCGTTCAAGGAGAAGCGGGCGCCGCAGTTCAAGATGCGCTAGCTGGTCTTCGGAGGCACGGGCGTGGTCGTGGACGCCGCGGCGACGACCTTCTCCGCGGCGAACCCGGCCGCCTGCATGGTCATTCCATTGAGCGCATAGGCCTGATGTGCGCCCTGATCGCCGCCGGTCGGTGAGCAGATCGGATCCTCGGGGACGCACTGGTCGATCACCTTCGGCACGTACAGCGCCCCCACCGTAATCGGCGGCGCGCTGCGGTCGATGGTGTTGAGGAAGCCGTTCGACGGTTTCCCGAACAGCGCCACCGCCGCGACGTGCTTGGCGATCTCCGGCGGCATCGGCCCGGTGATCCCGTCCGGCGCGACGTAGCCGTCGGGGATCCTGTCAGCGGTGACGTAGCCGGCCACTGCGGCGCCCTGCGAGTAGCCGCCGAGCACCATCTTGGTGTCCGGGCATCGCGCCGACATGTCGCGGACCCGATTGCTGGCATCGATCACGCCGTCAGCCGCGGTCGAAAAATTCAGCGAGGCGGGATAATTCACCGCGTAGACGTCGACGGACTTACCGATGAGCTGGGGCTGGGCGCGCAGCTCGTCGACGAACGCCTGGCCGATGCCCCCGACGCCCGGTGGTTCGAACGTGCCGCGGGCGAAGATCACCTCCACATCGGGGCACCCCTCGTCCGCTGATGCCGTCGGCATACCCGTCGTAGTCAGCGTCGCGACGGTCAGTATCGCGGCGAAGAACAGCCGGCGCACGTATCGGGCCAGGTCGAACCGGATGACATCCATATTGCCCCGCAGAATTGTGACGAAAACGAACCCGGCGGGCAGCGCTGCTGGCACCGGGGTGCGGTCGTGGTTCCCACAATCCGCGGGCCCCAAACACTTGGGGCACGCGACAAACGAGCGTCTTGGTGAGCCCTACGCCAGCACGGGCTTGGATGGGGTGAACACCACCGGCATCTCCTCGAGGCCGCTGACGAAGTTGGCCGGCCGTAGCGGCAGCGCCGACTCGTCGGCGAGCCGCAGGTCCGGCAGCCGCTCCAGAACCTTGCGCACCATGGTGCTCAGTTCCAGCCGGGCCAGCTGATTACCGAGGCAGAAGTGCGTGCCGAAGCCGAAGGCCAAGTGGCTGTTCGGGTTACGGTCGATGCGGAAGTTCTCCGGATCTCCGAACACCGACTCGTCGAAGTTGGCCGCTTCGAACATCAGCAGCATCTTCTCGCCTTGACGCAGCTCGGTGCCGTGAAACTCCACGTCGCGCATCGCGGTGCGGGCCATGTTCTTCACCGGCGAGGTCCAGCGCAGCATCTCCTCGATCGCGCCGGGCAGCAAGCTCGGGTCCGCGAGCAGGCGCTGCCACTGATCCTGATGGCGCACAAGCTGTTCGGTGCCGCCGGACAGGGTGTGCCGGGTGGTTTCGTCGCCACCGATGAGAATCAGCAATGTTTCGAAGATGATCTCGTCGTCGGCCATCCGCTGACCCTCGACCTCGGAGTTGACCAGGATGGAGAAGAGGTCGTCGGTGGGCTCCGCGCGGCGTTTGGCGATGGTCTCGGTGGCGTACGCGGAATATCCGGCGAACGCATCCATGACTGCCTGCAGCGTTTCGGCGTCGGCAGCCGAGTTCAACCCGCACACCAGGTCGTCGGACCACTTCAACAGCGTCGAGCGTTCCTCGGGCAGCACACCGAGCATGTCACCGATGACGGCCATCGGCAGCGGCGCGGCGATGTCCCGGACGAAGTCGCACTCGCCGCGCTCGCACACCGCGTCGATCAGGGTGTCACACAGCGTGTCGATCCCGGCGACCTTGTCCATCACCCGCTTGCGGGTGAAACCGGCATTGACGAGCTTGCGGCGCAACAAATGTCCGGGGTCGTCCATGTCGATCATGTACGGCATGCCCGGCTGGTCCGGGCGAATGCCCCCGGTGTTGGAGAACGTCTCCGGGTCGCGCTCGGCGTCGATGACGGCTTGGTAGGTCGCGGCCGCGGCCAAGCCGTTGCGGTCGCGAAACACCGGCTCGTTGGCCCGCATCCACCGATACGCCTCGCGGGCAGCGCCATCGGCGTAGAAGTTGCCGTCGGTCAGATCAACATTCGGCTTGGCCGGCGCCAGGGTGCCTGTCATCTAGTTCCCTCCACTACTTATGTGTCCGCGGGGTGTCAAAGCGGTTTACAGTGGCCCCATGTCTAATTCGCAGCACACGATTGCCGGCACAGTGCTCACCATGCCGGTGCGAATTCGCAAGGCCGACGTCCACACGGCAATGTTCTCGGTTCCGGCCGACGCCGCGCAGCGACTTGTCGATTACAGCGGATTGCAGGTCTGCGAGTTCCGGCCGGGCCGCGCGGTGGTGAACCTGATGCTGGCCCGCTACATCGACGGTGACCTCGGCAAGTACCACGAGTTCGGCACCTGCGTGATGGTCAATCCGCCGGGTGAGAATGCCCGCGGCCTCAAGGCGCTCGGCGATGCCGCGGCGTTCATCCATCATCTGCCCGTCGACCAGTCCTTCACCCTGGAGGCCGGCCGCACCATCTGGGGCTTCCCCAAGATCATGGCCGATTTCAAGGTGCGCGAAGCCAACCCGTTCACGTTCGACGTCAGCGAGAACGGGTCGCTGATCGCGGGCATCGAATTCCGCCGCGGTCTGCCGGTGCCGTCGCTGCGTCCGCGCAGCCAGGTGCTCAAGACCTACACCTTCTCCGACGGCACCACACGAGAGGTGCCGTGGGAGATGAAGAACTCCGGCGTGCGCTTCCGCCCGGGCGGCGCCACCCTCCGCCTCGGCGACCACCCCTACGCCAAAGAGCTGGCCACGCTGGGGCTGCCGAAGCGCGCGATGGTGTCCGGATCGGTCGCCCACGTCGAGATGACGTTCGGCGACGCCCACATCCTGAGCTGAGCCGAAGGTCATTCGGTCAATCTAGAGCCCCGGCTGAACAACTCGCAAGAAGTGTCTACAACAGGTCGGCGGCTTCCCGGATCTGCTCGGGGGTGCGGGCGCCGATGACCATCATCGTCACGCCGGCCTCCTCCCACGCCACGATCTGTTTGCGCACGTAGTCGATGTCGCCGACGATCGCCGAATCGTCGACGAGTTCGTCGGGGACCGCCTTGGCCGCGTCGTCCTTGCGGTCGCTGCGGAACAGACGGGTGACCTCATCGACCACCTCGGAGTACCCCATCCGCCGATACACGTCGGCGTGGAAGTTGGTGTCCTCAGCGCCCATTCCACCCATGTAGAGCGCCAGGTGCGGCTTGATCAGGTCCATGATCGACGACCGATCGTCGGTGATGACCACCTGCGCGGTCGCGCAGATCTCGAAGTCCTCCCGGCTGCGCCGCGCGCCCGGGCGGGCGAAGCCCTCGTCGAGCCACTCGTTGTACATCGGGGCCAGCCGCGGCGAGTAGAAGATCGGTAACCAGCCGTCGCAGATCTCGGCCGCCAGCGCAACGTTCTTGGGCCCTTCGGCGCCCAGCATGATCGGAATATCGGCACGTAGCGGGTGCACGATCGGCTTGAGTGGCTTGCCAAGACCGGTGGTGCCCTCGCCGGACAGCGGCAGCGGGTAGTGCGGTCCGGCGCTGGTGACCGGGGCTTCGCGCGCCCAGACCTGCCGGATGATGTCGATGTACTCCCGGGTGCGCGCCAACGGCTTGGGGAACTTCTGCCCGTACCAGCCCTCGACCACCTGCGGTCCGGACACCCCGAGTCCGAGAATGTGCCGGCCGCCGGAGAGGTGATCCAGGGTCAGCGACGCCATCGCGCACGCCGTCGGGGTGCGCGCCGAGAGCTGAACCACCGAGGTGCCCAGCCGCATCCGGGTGGTTTCACGGCCCCACCAGGCCAGCGGGGTGAACGCATCCGAGCCCCATGCCTCCGCGGTGAACACGGTGTCGAAGCCGGCCTCCTCGGCCACGGCCACGAGTTCGGCGTGATTGCTCGGGGGTTGTGCGCTCCAATATCCGAGTTGCAGACCCAGCTTCATCGGTGCCGCCTTTCTGGCCGGGACACGGTCCTTGCCACGTTTCTTAGAACCTGTTCTACTCGATGATGTGACCACCAGCCAAAGCAGCCCGGTGCAGATCGACGCGCATCAGAAGCCCCTTTCGGCACCGCTGAAGCTGTCATTCGACTACACCCGTTCAGTCGGACCACTCCTCGGCCAGTTCTTCACCGCGCTGCGTGAGCGACGCATCCTCGGTGTCCGCGGTTCGGACGGGCGAGTGCTCGTACCACCCGCTGAGTATGACCCCGTGACTTACGCGCCGTTGACGGAGGTGGTGCCGGTCGCCAGCGTCGGGACCGTCGAGTCGTGGACGTGGCAGCCGGAGCCGCTGGAAGGCCAGCCGTTGGACAAGCCGTTCGCGTGGGCACTGATCAAGCTCGACGGTGCGGACACCACGCTGCTGCATGCCGTCGCGGTGGATTCGCCCGACGCAATCAGCACCGGCGCCCGGGTCCATGCGCACTGGATCGCCGAGCCGGTCGGAGCGATCACTGACATCGCGTACTTCGAGCTCGGCGAAGACGCGGAACCGGTGGCCGACGGCCCCGATGACCGTGAACCGGTGACCATCCTGGTCTCGCCGAGCAGTATCGAGATTCAGCACACCGCTTCGTTTCCCGAGTCGGCGTTCCTGCGCGGCCTCGAGGACGGCAAGCTGCTCGGTGCACGCACCGGCGAGAACGGGAAGGTCTACTTCCCGCCCAAGGAAGCCGATCCGGCGACCGGTTTGGAGCTGGACAACTTCATCGAGCTGCCGGACAAGGGCACCGTGACGACGTTCGCGATCATCAACATCCCGTTCGCAGGCCAGCGCATCAAGCCGCCGTACGTCGCGGCCTACGTGCTGCTCGACGGCGCCGACATCCCATTCCTGCACCTGATTCAGGAGATCGACGTCGCCGACGTGCGGATGGGCATGCGGGTGCAGGCGGTGTGGAAGCCCCGTGAGGAATGGGGTCTCGGCATCGACAACATCGAGTACTTCAGACCGACCGGCGAACCCGACGCCGACTACGACACCTACAAGCACCACCTCTAAAGGGAATCGCCACATGACATTTCGCGATGTAGCGGTCGTCGGCTTCGCCCATGCCCCGCATGTGCGGCGCACCGACGGCACCACCAACGGCGTCGAGATGCTGATGCCGTGTTTCCATCGGCTCTACGAAGAACTGGGCCTGCAGCAGACCGACATCGGTTTCTGGTGCTCGGGATCGTCGGATTATCTTGCCGGCCGCGCATTTTCGTTCATCTCGGCCATCGACTCGATCGGGGCGGTGCCGCCGATCAACGAGTCGCACGTCGAGATGGACGCGGCGTGGGCGCTCTACGAGGCCTACATCAAGATCCTGACCGGCGAGGTCGAGACCGCGCTCGTGTACGGCTTTGGCAAGTCCTCCGCAGGCACGCTGCGCCGGGTGCTGGCCTTGCAGACCGACCCGTACACCGTCGCACCGCTGTGGCCGGATTCGGTGTCGCTGGCCGGCCTGCAGGCCCGATTCGGCCTGGACTCCGGGAAGTGGACCGAGGAGCAGATGGCACAGGTGGCGCTGGACTCGTTCGCCGCCGCCGAGCGTACCGACTCCGAGAAGCCGGCCAAGAGCATCGACGAGTTGCTGTCCCGGCCGTACTTCGCGGACCCGTTGCGGCGACACGACATTGCGCCGATCACCGATGGTGCGTCGGCGATCGTGCTGGCGGCCGGCGACCGGGCCCGCGAACTGCGCGAGAACCCGGCCTGGATCACCGGCTTCGAGCATCGGATCGAAACACCGGTGCTCGGTGCGCGTGACCTGACCACCTCGCCGTCGACGACAGCCTCGGCCAAGGCCGCGACCGGCGGGGACACCGGCGGGATCGAGATCGCCGAGCTCTACGCGCCGTTCAGCCATCAGCAGCTGATCCTCACCGAGGCGATCGGCCTGCCCGCGTCGACCAAGGTCAACCCGTCGGGCGGGGCGCTGGCCGCCAACCCGATGTTCTCGGCAGGTTTGGAGCGGATCGGGTTCGCCGCCCAGCACATCTTCGATGGCTCGGCGAGCCGCGTGTTGGCCCATGCCACCAGCGGCGCTGCGCTGCAACAGAATCTGGTCGCCGTGCTGGAGGGGAAGTAGCAGATGGCTAAGAAGCTCGCCGCAGTTCTCGGAACCGGGCAGACGAAGTACGTCGCCAAGCGCAAGGACGTCTCGATGAACGGCCTGGTGCGCGAGGCGATCGACAAGGCACTCGCGGACTCGGGGTCGACATTCGACGACATCGACGCCGTCGTGGTCGGCAAGGCACCCGACTTCTTCGAGGGCGTGATGATGCCCGAGCTGTTCATGGCCGACGCCGTCGGCGCCACCGGCAAGCCCCTGATCCGGGTGCACACCGCGGGATCGGTCGGCGGGTCGACCGCGATCGTCGCCGCCAGCCTGGTGCAGTCGGGCAAGTACAAGCGCGTGCTGACGATGGCGTGGGAGAAGCAGTCCGAGTCAAACGCCATGTGGGCGTTGAGCATCCCGGTGCCGTTCACCAAGCCGGTCGGTGCGGGAGCGGGCGGCTACTTCGCACCGCACGTGCGCGCCTACATCCGCCGCTCCGGGGCGCCGCTGAACATCGGCGCGATCGTCGCGGTCAAGGACCGCCGCAACGGGGCCAAGAACCCGCTGGCCCATCTGCACCAGCCCGACATCACCGTCGAGAAGGTGATGGAGTCGCCGATGCTGTGGGATCCGATCCGCTACGACGAAACCTGCCCGTCCTCGGATGGCGCGGCTGCGATGGTGATCGGTGACGAGGAAGCGGCCGACGCGCGGGTGGCCGACGGCCATCCCGTCGCCTGGATCCACGCCACCGCGCTGCGCACCGAACCACTGGCCTACGCCGGACGCGACCAGGTCAACCCGCAAGCCAGCCGGGACGCCGCCGCTGCGCTCTGGAAGGCGGCCGGTATCACCAGCCCCATCGACGAGATCGATGCCGCCGAGGTGTACGTACCGTTCTCCTGGTATGAGCCGATGTGGTTGGAAAGCCTGGGCTTTGCGCCCGAAGGCGAAGGATGGAAACTCACCGAAGCCGGGGAGACGGCCATCGGCGGACGAATTCCGTTCAACGCATCCGGCGGCGTGCTGAGCTCCAACCCGATCGGCGCCTCGGGCATGATCCGGTTCGCCGAGTCGGCGATCCAGGTGATGGGCAAGGCGGGCGACCATCAGGTGCCGGGAGCACGCAAGGCGCTCGGACATGCCTACGGCGGTGGCGCACAGTACTTCTCGATGTGGGTGGTCGGCTCCGACAAACCGACCGCCAAACCATGACCAGGATGAAGTACACGGTCAGCATTGCGTTCAGCCCGCTCGACCAGCTGATCGAGATCGCCAAGGCAGCCGAGGAACTCGGCTTCGACAGCATCGCGCTGCCCGATTCGATCTTCTATTTCGAGAAGCAGTCCGTCGACTATCCCTATACCGCCGACGGCAAGCGGATGTTCGACGAGAACTCGCCATGGGTGGACCCGCTGATCCTCGCGGGCGCGCTCGGCGCGGTGACCTCGAAGCTGCGCTTCTACACCAACGTGATGAAGCTCGGCTCGCGCAACCCGCTGCTGCTGGCCCGGCAGGTCGGCTCGGTCGCGAACCTGACCGGCAACCGGTTCGGATTCGGCGTCGGAATCGGCTGGGCGCCGGAGGAATTCGAGTGGTGCGGCGTGCCCTTCGCGAAGCGAGGCAAGCGCGTCGACGAGATGATCGACGTGATCAAACTCGTGCTGGCCGGCGGCATGGTCGAACACCACGGCGAGTTCTACGATTTCGACCGGTTGCAGATGAGCCCCGCGCCGACGGAGCCGGTGCCGTTCTACGTCGGCGGGCACACCGACGTCGCACTCAAACGCGCGGTCCGGATCGGTGACGGCTGGACCAGTGCGATGATGACCTGCGACCAGCTGGCCGAGACGATCTCCACGCTCAAAAAGCTGCTGGCCGAGGCCGGCCGCGCCGACGACCCGTTCGAGTACCAGGCGGTCTGCATCGACAAGTTCGGTGTCGACGGTCACCGCGACCTGGTCGCGGCGGGGGTCACCGATTACATCGGGATTCCCTGGGTGTTCGACGGTGTCGCGTTCGATGCCCCGCTGGAGGCGAAGATCGACTCCATGAAGCGGTTCGCCGAGACCTACATCCACTCGGGCTGGCAGGACTAGGCCGTGACCGTCACGGACCCGAGTGCACCGGTTCACCTGGCGGGCAAGCGCTCCCGTGAGGCAGCGGTCGCTCACGACAAAGCCGCGTGGCTGGCGAATTTCGCCGACGATGCGGTCGTCGAGGACCCCATCGGGCCGTCGCACTTCGATCCCGAGGGCAAGGGCCACCGCGGTAAGGACGCGATCGCGAAGTTCTACGACATGGCGATCGCGCCGAGCACGCTCGAGTTCCATTTCGAGCAGACGTATCAGTGCGGCGATGAGGAAGCCAACGTCGGTCACATCGTGATCGAGTCCAGCGGCTACCGAGTGGTCGCCGAGGGAGTTTTCACTTACCGGGTCAACGCCGAGGGCAAGATCGTTGCGCTGCGCGCCTATTGGGAGCTCGCCAAGGCCGCGGCCAGCGCGCAGCAGATCTAAGCGGCGTTCGCCGCGGTCTCGGTGTAGACCGCGGGCCACTCAGCGGGTGCCGTGGGGGCCAACGAACAAGCCGCACAGATAGCCGCGTCGATGGTGGGATAACCACACGCCGGGCAGATTCCGAGTGCCATCGTCTCCTCCACACGCCGTTGCTTCAAGTGGCGGGGAAATACCCCTCAAGGTGGGCGGTCAAACGCGCCGGCGCCGATTTCAGACCTCTTCGAACCCCTCCAGGTAACGCTGTGCGAGATCCTGATAGGCCTTGGGGTTGATGTTCACCCAGACCTCGGCGCCCGTTCCGGCGATCGGTCCCTTCACCTTCGCCGGTGCTCCGGTAACCAGCACCTCCTCGGGTATCTGAGTGCCACCGACGACCAGCGAGTGCGCGGCAACCATGCTGCGGGCGCCGATCACCGCCCCGTCGAGCACCGTGCAGTGGTTGGCGAGCAGCGCCTCGGCACCGACGTGGGCACCGTGGACGGTGCACATGTGCGCGATCGTGGCCCCCGGACCGATGTCCACCGGAATCCCCGGTGGGGCGTGCAGCACCGAGCCGTCCTGCACATTGGCGCCCTGGCGGATCACGATCGGCGCGTAGTCGCCACGCAGGACCGTGTTGAACCACACCGATGCGCCGGCCTCCACCGTGACGTCCCCGATGAGCACGGCGGTTGGTGCGACGAACGCGGTCGGATCCACCTTGGGTGAACGGCCCTCGAACGAATACATCGGCATCGTTCAGATATACCGCACTTCAGCGGGGTAATCCCCTGGTAGCGCCGCGCTGATTGCGCGATGAGACGTCAAAACTGTAACGTGTTCTAGTTAGAACCTACGAGTGGAGGGGCGTGTGGTGACAAGCGGCATTCGCGAGATCGACACCGGAACCCTGCCTGACCGGTACGCCCGGGGCTGGCACTGCCTTGGTCCGGTCAAGGCCTACACCGACGGCAAGCCGCACCCGATCAACGCGTTCGGCACCAAGCTGGTGGTCTTCGCCGATTCCCACGGTGACGTACACGTCCTGGACTCCTACTGCCGGCACATGGGCGGGGACCTGTCCCAGGGCACCATCAAGGACGATGCCTTGGCCTGCCCGTTCCACGACTGGCGCTGGGGTGGCGACGGCCGTTGCAAGTCGGTTCCCTACGCCAAGCGGACGCCCCGGCTGGCACGGACGAGGTCCTGGGAGACCGACGTGCGCAACGGGCTGCTGTTCGTCTGGCATGACCACGAGGGCAATCCCCCGCAGCCCGAGGTGCGGATTCCGGAGATCCCGGAATACAGCAGTGGTGAGTGGACCGACTGGAAGTGGAACTCGATGCTGATCGAGGGCTCCAACTGCCGCGAGATCGTGGACAACGTCACCGACATGGCGCACTTCTTCTACATCCACTTCGGGCTGCCGACGTACTTCAAGAACGTCTTCGAGGGACACATCGCCTCGCAGTACCTGCACAACGTCGGCCGCCCCGACGTCACGCTGGGCGGGTCGGCGTATACCGAGTCACATCTGGATTCGGAAGCGTCGTACTTCGGGCCGTCGTTCATGATCAACTGGCTGCACAACAACTACGGCGGCTATAAGGCAGAGTCGATCCTGATCAACTGCCACTACCCGGTGACACAAGATTCGTTCATGCTGCAGTGGGGTGTGATCGTCGAGAAGCCCAAGGGTATGGATGACAGCATGAGCGACAAGCTGTCGGACGCCATGGTCGTCGGGGTCAGCAAGGGCTTCCTCCAGGACGTCGAGATCTGGAAGCACAAGACCCGCATCGATAACCCGCTGCTCGTCGAGGAAGACGGTGCGGTGTACCAGATGCGCCGGTGGTATCAGCAGTTTTACGTCGACGTCGCCGATATCACCCCGGACATGACCGACCGCTTCGAGCTCGAGGTCGACACCGCGCCCGCCAACGAGAAGTGGCAGGTCGAGGTGCAGGAGAACCTCAAGAAGCAGGCCGAGGCCGAAGGTCAGCCGACCCAGGTGTGACTATGACCCCCGAGGATCCACCGCCTGACGTCGACGATCTGGCGCGGTCGATGCTCGAGCTGCTCGGCGTCCACGAGCATGACGAGCAGCACGAGCACAGTGACGAGGCGTCCGGATCCTGGTCCAAGGCATCGAATTTCGCCGACGACCCACAGCGGGCGGCGGCGATACAGGAGGCTACCCGGCGGGACCGGGAGCGCTATCTGTCCGCCGGCCTGGTCGAGGTTGACTGCCGGTTCTGCCACATCGCGGTGAAGGTCAAGAAGCTCGGCGCTGCACACACCGCAGTGCAGTGGAGCAGCGAAGCCCAGCAGCGGTGCGCCTACTTCACCGAGATCCGCGAGTCGGGCGGTTCCAGCGCCCGAACCCGGTCCTGCCCGAAGCTGTCGGACAGCATCAAACACGCGGTGGCAGAGGGCTGTCTGGAGGAGTACTCCAGCGCCCCCGCCCCCGGTGACGGCTGAGTTTCCCTGGGGCTCACAGCCCCTTGAAGCGCTCCTTGACCTGTTCCTCGGTCAACCCGTAGTCGGCCAGCGAGTAGGTGTGCTTGGGTGCCCTCGGGCCCTGCTTGCTCTCCTCGTCGGTGCGCTGGATCGCCGCCCGCGCCTCGTCGGTCATCTCGATGCCGAAGTGCGAGTAGATGTTCTCCACTGTGCGGATCGGCTCACGGATGAGCTCGAAGTAGTCCACGTCGTAGAACTGCGCCGGATTCTGCTTGGCGCGTTCGGCATTGAACAGCTCGAGCCCACGGGACCAGGTCTCCAGCGAGTCGGCGCCGATGACATCACCGGTGAACGTATTCGACCAGCCCTCGGTGGTGTGCTGAGCCAGTGAGCACATCGAGGCCATGATCGTCTCGGCAGGCCGGTGGCACTGCAGGATCAGCGCGTCCGGGTAGACGGCGAATACCGCATCCAGGGCGAACAGATGGCTGGGATTCTTGAGCACCCAACGCTTTTCAGGATCGTTGAGCCCGATCAGCTGCAGGTTCTTGCGGTGCCGGGCATATGACTTGGTCCAGTCCTGCCGGGACAGCCACTGCGCATACGACGGCACGTGCGCGAGCGTCTCGTAGGAGACCGAGTGCAGCGACTGGCGCAGCAGCTGCCAGCACTCCTCCACCTCGTCGGCCGTCATGTAGTGCAGGCCTGTGTAATCCGGGTTCTCCTCATGGGCCTTGGTGAACTGCGCATCGAGCTGCTGGAAGACCGGATTGTCCTTCCAGGTCTCCCGCGGCGGGCGGGGCTGCGGGAACTCCGCGAGCCACAGCTCCAAGCCCTGATGCCTCGGGTCGCCGCACAGCAGCCGGTGCAGTGCGGTGGTCCCAGTGCGTGGCAGACCGGTGACGAAGATCGGCCGCTCGATCGGCACGTCGACGTGCTGCGGATACTGCTTGAAAGCGGCTTCGGAAACCAGCCTGGCCACCAAGGCGTTTCGCACGAAGAACCGGTGCATCTTGCTACCGGTCTCAGTCAGGTCGGCTTCGGTACGGAACGCTTCGAGCAACACGCTCAGCGCTTCTTCGTAGTTGTCGTCGTCGAGGCCGAAGTCGTCCATGCCAGTGGCTTTGACGGCCGAGGCCTTCAGACTCTCGACGCTGAGAAAGTCACTCATCAGTAATTACACTCCCAACGTCAGTTGTGGTACTCGCCGCAGTTGACGTCCAGCGTCTGGCCGGTGATCCCGTTGGCCAGATCGCTGGCCATGAACAGGATCGCCGAGGCCACCTCGTCCTCGGTGGGCAGTCGCTTGAGGTCACTGTTCACCGCGGCCGCCTTGTAGATCTCGTCGACGGTCGTGCCGTACTTGCCGGCTTGGTGCTCAAAGTAGCCCTGCAGGGTTCCGCCCCAGATATAGCCCGGCAGAACCGAATTCACCCGGATACCCTGCGGCCCGAGCTCACTGGCCAGCGACTGCGACATCGACAGCAGGGCCGCTTTGGCCAGCTTGTAGGCACCCTGCTTGGGGTCGGAGTGCCGCAACACCATCGAGTTCACATTCACCACCGAGCCCTTGGCCTCGGCCAGCGCCGGGGTGAAACCCTGGATCAGCCGCAACGCGCCGAGCACGGTCAGCTCGACCGTCTCGCGGATGTGGTCGAAGCTGGTGTTGGCGAACGGCTTCATCGACGGCACCTTGAAGGCGTTGTTGATCAGCACGTCGACCCTGCCGTACTCGTCGAGCGTCCGCTTGACCAGATTATCGACCTGACCCTCGTCGGTGATGTCGGTGCCCACCGACAGCGCCCGCCGGCCAAGGTCGGTGATCTGCTTGGCCACATCGTCGAGCCGTCCGACCGTCCGCGCGGCCAGCGCCAGGTCGGCGCCCTCCTCGGCACATCGGCGGGCCAGCGTCGTACCCAGCGCCGGACCAACGCCACTGATCACGACGACCTTGTTCTCGAGCAGACCGGCCATGTGTTATCCCACCATCCTGTTGCCAATTTGTTTCTGGCGCAGTGCGATCCGCTCGCGCCACTCGTTCCCGGAGATCTTGTTCTGCTCATAGAAGGGCAGCTTGTCCGGTACCGCGTCGAGATCGACGATCTCCATGGTGGGGCCGTCGGCCTCGGTCAGCTCGCGGGAGACCCGCTGCCACCGGAACTGCAGATAGCCCTTGCCGTGCCCCAGCGTCTCGACCCAGTTGGTCACGCCCGGATTCTGGTCGGCGACGACGATGCGAATCTTGCCGTCCGGATCCGCTTGCGCCTGCGTACCGTTGAGCGACGTCTGGTGGTTGATGTAGTCCAGCGAGATGTACCACAGGCTGCCCAGCTGGAACCCGAGGTACGGGGCATCGCTGACCGGCAAGGTGATGACGATCGCCTGATCGGGCGTGATGTCATAGTGCCCGACCGAGGAGTATTGGGTGGCCAGGCCGCCCGGGGTTAGCCGCGGTGCCGTCAGGGTGTTCACCGGCAGCGTGTCGTAGAACCACTTCGGGAACTGCAGCCAGGTCTTCACCCGCTGGACCAACTGCTTACCCGCTGTCGCCCAGCGCCGTTCGATCAGCTCTTTGGTCAGCGCAGGCGGCGCGGTCCCCGCGGTGTCGGTACGCGCGATCGCGAAGCTCCCCCGCTGAGCCGACCAGTCGTTGTAGACCTCACGAATCACCAACTGCGCGTTGCTGTCCGGGGTGAACCGCCACTCGAACGTGCCGTCGGCGGCGATGTCGAGCTTGCGGTCATCGAACGCGGTTTCGCTGTCGGGCACCACTGCGTCGGTGTACTCGCCACCGAGCAGCTGGAAGCTGACATCGGTGGTGGTCCCCCGCTTGCCGGTGACGACGTACTCGTGTCCGGCCACCACCCGGGTGCCGAAGTACATGGTGTCCGGGTTGTCCAGACCCATTTTCGTGAACGGCCCGGTCCCCGAGTGCAGGAACGGGTGGTCACGGTCGTAGTCGAAAGCCACGTGCGTACACGCCGCCACGCAGCCCGCCAGATACTGCAATCCCTCCAGCAGGTCGGCTTCGCTTTCGATGAACGCCGCTTCGGACACCAGACGCTCGGACTCGGCAATGGCGTCGGCCAATGGCTGTGTGTACATGTCCGCCTCGTGTTTCAATATTGGACCGCAGTGGTACGTTCTCGGACCTGAGACTAGAACGCGTTCTAATCTCCGTCAACCAGCCATTCGATCCATATATGGACCACAGAGGTAGGATTTTGCAATGCCGGACGGTTCCGTGTCGCGCTCATCGCCCCCGACCGAGCGCGTCGTGGCGATTCTGGATTTCCTCGCCAAACACCCACAAGACCGGTTCGGTCTCTCGGAGCTGGCCCGCAGGCTTCATCTGGCCAAACCCACCTGCTTGGGCATCGTCACCACGCTGACCGAGTCCGGCTATCTGGTTCGTGACGCCGCCGACAAGACCTATCGGCTGGGTCCCAGCCTGATCACACTCGGCCACCTGGCCCAGGAGTCGCTGCGGGTGAATCCGGCCGCCCGCGCCGAACTGACCCGGCTGTCGAAGACGTTCGACACCACCGCGGCGCTGGCCGGGGTGGTCGACGATCGGATCACGCTGCTCGAGCTCGTCGGACCACCGGGCTCCGACGTCGGGGTCCGGGTCGGACAGAGCTACCCGTTCGCCCCACCGGTGGGGCTGATGTTCGTGCTGTGGGACGACGACGCGCTGCGCGGCTGGCTGGATCGCGCCCCGACGATCCCGCTGCGCACGGACACCCAGCGGCTCGATCGCGTGATCGCGGAATGCCGGACATCGGGCTATCTCGTCGAGCGCCTTACCCCGGGCGGCCGGCGGCTCTATGCGCTGATGGCGGGCATGTCGAGCAACCTGCCCGACGAACTGCGCGCCCTGTTGGGCGAGTTGATCTCCGACATCGGTGAGCGGGTCTATCTGAGCAGCGAATCGGAAGGATCACGTCAGCGCCACGACGTCAGCGTGATCTCCGCGCCCGTTTACGACCATCACCACCGGCAGGCGATGGTGGCTTCACTGCAGATCGGGCGCGCGCTCACCGACTCCGAGATCGCCAAGCACGCCAAGGGTGTGGTCGCCACCGCCGATGCGCTCACCGCGCAGCTCGGCGGCACCAAACCGCAGTGGTGACTAGAGCTCGCTGATCACGACCAATGCCTCGGCCGGTTCCACCTGCAGGCCGCAGCGGTTCTGGAAATCGATTAGTGGCGCTTTGATGGCGCGGATCTCGTCGGCCTGGTCCGGATGGTCGTTGAAGTAGCTGTTGAACGCCCCGATCGCACCGAACGCCGACTGCCGGGTGGCGTCGATCAGCGCCTGGTTGGCGTCGGGGTGTACGGCGAAGTAGTCGGAGAGGTTCTTGGTGACCGAGCTGATCGTGGCCGACAGACCGGCGGCGGTGCAGTCGGATTCGGCGGCAGGGACCGGGCTCGGCGTGGGTGTGGGGTCGGCGACAGCGGACGGAATCGACACGACGGCGCCGACCGCACTCGCGGCCAGCACTGCCAGGACGGCATGACGAACGGACATTGCGTTTCTCCCTTCACGGCGCGCAGCGGTACCGCTGGCAGCCACTGATTGAGACGTCGCCCCGCAACTCGACGGCGTTACGGCGCTTTCAGTAGCCCGGCGCGGAAGGCGCCCGAAAGTGCAGTAGTGCGCTACTGCGGTCAGCGCGCTGCCAGCGGTTGACGATTGCTGTGCACGCAAGCCTGGGGGGGCAGCCGGATGGAATCTGAGTACGCAAAATACGTCGGCCGGATCGGCACTTTGGCGGTGGCACTGGGGATCGGGATAGGCCTGGGGTACGCCCCGCCGACCGCCTGGGCTGACGGATCCGCCTCGAGTTCTTCGGAATCCGGGCCGTCCGGCACCGGCCACAGCTCCCGCAGTCCGCGTCACAGCGACACCGGCGCGAAACGTCACGCCCAGCGGAACCCCGCACTCGGTTCCGTACCGCGTCAGGTACGTGTCTCCCAAACCCCCTCAGCCGCAATTACACCGACGGACCTCCCGACGGCCAAAACACCGCGTGCTGCCGCACTGACCGGCAACGGGCCAGGCGGCGTCGGGACGGGGCAGAGCGGTAAGCCGACGCCCACCACGCCGACACCGGCCAATCCCCTGGCGAACGCCCTGCAGTCGCTGAAGGTCTGCGCCTGCAAGCTCGTCGTGACCGTCGTCGCGGCCATCGGCGGGGCGGTCGGCGGTGCTGAACAGGGCGGTGGCGGACCAGGTTTGCCTGCGCCGCTGAACAATCCGCTGATAGCCGCGGTCGCGGAGTTCGCCCGCCGGAGCGTCAATCAAATCTTGGCCGTCCCGCCGATCGCCCGCGCTGTCCAGCTCGTCAATGAACAGCTCGCGACCGCACTGGATCGGCTCACGTTCGCCGCACAAGACCTGATCAGATGCGCCAATCCGGTGGAATCACAGCCGCTTCCGGCCGACCTCGATCGAGTCACCATCGTCGCCGGACTGGACCAGCCGACCGACTTCCGGTTCCTGCCCGACGGCCGCATCCTGATTCTCCAGCGCGACGGAGCGCTCAAGATCGCCCCGAACACCGAAGGTGCGACCGCGGTGAAAATCGCGAACATGCCGGCATCGGACGCGATCGCGCTGGACCCGGACTTCGCGGTCAACGGCTACTTCTACACCGCCTACAACTCGGCCGACTCCCACGCGCGGCTGTCCCGGTTCACCCTGGTCAACGACACCGTCGACCCGGAATCCGAAGTCGTGCTGATCGACTCGCCCCAAACCGGATCGATGCACCAGGGCAACACCATGGCGTTCGGCCCCGACGGGAAGCTGTACTTCGCGATGGGTGATGACAGCCTCAACACCAACGGCCAGAACCTGTCCAACATCTTCGGCAAGGTGCTCCGGATCAATCCCGACGGCTCGATCCCGGAGGACAATCCGTTCTACAACACCCCAGGAGCGCGCCAGGAGATCTATGCCCTCGGCATGCGCAACCCGTTCCGGATGACGTTCACTCCCTCCGGCCAACTGCTCGTCGGCGACGTGGGGGACGAATCCTGGGAGGAGCTCAACAACGTCGTCGCGGGGGGCAACTACGGCTGGCCGGTGCAGGAAGGACCCTGTGACGGTTGCAGTTACGAGAATCCGGTGTACTCCTATCCGCACACCCCGCCGCCGGGACGCGCCGGGTCGATCACGTCGGTGATCGTCTACACCGGCACCGCGTTGCCTGCCGCGTATCAGAACAAGGTCTTCATCGCCGACTACACCCTGCATTGGATGAAGGTGCTGACCTTCGACTCCACCTACACCAACGTGCTCGACGAGCAGGTGCTGGACACCGACGCCGGCACGACCGTGCAACTGCTTCAGGGCCCCGACGGCAACCTCTATCAACTCAACATCTATCCCGGCGAACTGTACCGGATCACCGCATCCGGTGGAAACCGTGCTCCCACAGCGGTTTTGACCGCCACCCCGTCCAGCGGGTACTCGCCGTTGACCGTGCAGTTCTCCTCGGCAGGCTCAACCGACCCGGATCCCGGCACGACACTGACCTACGGCTGGGACTTCGGCGACGGAACCACGTCGACGGCAGCGAACCCGACCCGCACCTACAACACCGACGGCAGCTACACCGTCACGCTGACGGTCAGCGACGGAGAACGCACCAACACCGCAAGCCAGAAGATTGTCGTCGGAAGCACGCCTCCGGAAGTGGAGATCCTCACGCCGGTGCAGAACTCGCGCTACAACGCCGGCGACGTGATCAGCTTCAGTGCGACGGCTTCCGACGCCGAGGACGGCGACCTGCCCGACAGCGCCTACAACTGGCGGGTGATCTTCCATCACGCCGACCACATCCACCCGTACGTGGACAGCGTCATCGGACCGAGCGGCACCGTCTCGCTGTCCACCAACGAGCACAACGTCGCGACCACGTGGTACGAGATCACCCTCACCGTCACCGACAGCAGCGGGCTGACGACGACCAAGACGGTCGACATCCTGCCCAACCTCGTCACGCTGACCTTCGGTAGCAATCAGCCCGACGCGGTCTACACCGTCGACGGCGTCCCGCACACCGGCACGTTCAGCCAGCAAGCCGTGGTCGGAGTCGTCCGCAACCTGGATGCCGGATCGCCGCAGACCGTCGCCGACGGCCAGCTGGTCTTCGACAGCTGGTCAGACGGGTTGGGTCAGCAGCACCAGATCTCCACGCCGGGCAGCAACACCACGTACACGGTGAACTTCGACAGGATCCCGAGCGGTCTCTAGCTCTTGACCTCTTGGGCCTGCTCCCGCTGGATCTCCAGCGCGATGTCGATGAGCTGATCCTCCTGCCCGCCGATCAGCTTGCGCTGCCCGGCGCGGTGCAGCAGCTGGTGGGCAGGCACGCCGTAACGCTCGGACTGGCGGATGGCGTGCTTGAGGAAGCTGGAGTACACCCCGGAGTAGCCCATGATCAGCGCGTTGCGGTCCAGCAGGCACTCCTGCGGCATCGCCGGGGCGACGACTTCCTCGGCGGCGTCGGCGATGTCGAAGAAGTCGATGCCGGTCTTGACGCCGATCTTGTCGAACACCCCGATCAGCGCCTCGACCGGCGCGTTGCCGGCCCCGGCGCCGAAGCGGCGGCACGACCCGTCGATCTGCTTGGCGCCGGCCCGGACGGCCTCGATCGAGTTGGCCACGCCGAGGCCGAGGTTCTCATGGCCATGAAAACCGACCTGTGCGTCGTCACCGAGCTCGGCGACCAGCGCACTGACCCGATCGGCCACGCCTTCGAGCACCAGCGCGCCCGCGGAGTCGACCACATAGACGCACTGGCAGCCGGCGTCGGCCATGATGCGGGCCTGCTTGGCCAGCTTCTCCGGTGAGATGGTGTGGCTCATCATCAGGAAGCCGACGGTCTCGAGCCCGAGTTCACGGGCCAGCCCGAAGTGCTGGATCGAGACGTCGGCCTCGGTGCAGTGGGTGGCGATCCGACAGATCGAACCGCCGTTGTTCTGCGCCTCCTTGATGTCTTCCTTGGTGCCCACGCCGGGCAGCATCAGGAAGGCGATCTTGGATTCCTTGGCCGTCTCGGCGGCCAGCTTGATCAGCTCCTGCTCGGGGGTCTTGGAGAACCCGTAGTTGAAGCTCGAGCCGCCCAGTCCGTCGCCGTGCGTCACCTCGATGACCGGCACCCCCGCGGTGTCCAGCGCCGCGACGATCGCGCCGACCTCCTCTTTGGTGAACTGATGCCGTTTGTGGTGGCTGCCGTCCCGCAGGGAGGTGTCCGTCATCCGGATGTCCCACATCGGGTTGAAGTAGATGTCTTGTGTGCTCATGCTTGAGCTCCCGTTCCTGCTGAGGCGCGTTCCTTCGCGATCTCTTCGCCGACTTTGGTGGCCGCGGCGGTCATGATGTCCAGGTTTCCCGCATACGGCGGCAGATAGTCGCCCGCGCCTTCGACTTCCACGAACGTGGTGACGACGAAGTTGCCACCGTTGACCACCGACGGTTCGTCGAACTGCGGCTCGTTGAGCAGTCGGTATCCCGGCACATAGGTCTGCACCTCGGCGACCACATCCTTGATGGACGCGGTGATGGCGTCGCGGTCAGCGTCCTCGGGGATTGCGCAGAAGATGGTGTCGCGCATGATCATTGGCGGATCGGCCGGGTTCAAGATGATGATCGCCTTGCCCCGCTTGGCACCTCCGATCACCTCGACGCCGGCACTGGTCGTCTTGGTGAACTCGTCGATGTTGGCCCGGGTGCCCGGACCGGCCGACGCCGAGGACACCGACGCCACGATCTCGGCGTACGGCACGTCGACGACGCGGCTGACCGCGTAGACCATCGGGATGGTGGCCTGTCCGCCGCAGGTCACCATGTTGACGTTCGGCGCGTCCAGGTGCTCGCGCAGGTTGGCCGGCGGGATCACGCCGGGACCGACGGCGGCCGGGGTCAGGTCGATCGCCCGGATGCCCGCCTCGGCGTAGCGGGGGGCGGCCGCCTTGTGGACGTAGGCGCTGGTGGCCTCGAACACCAGGTCCGGCTTCTCCGACTGCGCCAGCAGCCAATCCACGCCTTCGTGGCTGGTTTCCAGCCCGAGCTTGCGCGCCCTGGCCAGGCCTTCGCTGTCCGGGTCGATGCCGATCATCCAGCGCGGCTCGAGCCATTCCGAACGAAGGAGCTTGTACAACAGGTCGGTACTGATGTTGCCCGAGCCGACAATGGCAACCGAACTCTTCTGAGCCATGTAGGGCCTCTCTTACTCGAAGGACAGCCGGACGGAACCCAGACCGGTGAAGTCGGCGACGAACTGGTCGCCAGGACGGGCGTCGATGGCTCTGGTGCACGAGCCCGGCAGCACGATGTCGCCCGCCTTCAAACGCACGCCGAAACTGTCGACCTTGCGGGCCAGCCACGCCACCGCGGTGACCGGGTTGCCCAGCACGGCGTCGCTGCGGCCCTCGGCCACCACTTCGCCATTGCGGGTCAGCACCGCGTCGATGGCCGTTATGTCGATGTCTTTGGGCGACACCCGCTCCTTGCCGAGCACGTAGCCCGCCGACGACGCGTTGTCGGCGATCGTGTCGCACAGCGCGATCTTCCAGTCCTTGATCCTGGTGTCGATCAGCTCGATGGACGGCGCGAACGCCGCGGTGGCCGCCAGCACGTCGTCCTCGGTGCAGCCGGCGCCGGGCAGGTCGTCGGCGAGGATGAAGCCCACCTCGACCTCGACGCGCGGATACAGGAACCGGCCCGCGGGCACCGGCTTGTCCTCGAACACCTCCATGTCGGCCAGCAGATGTCCGTAATCGGGCTCGTCGACGCCCATCATCTTCTGCATGGCCTCCGAGGACAGCCCGACCTTGTGCCCGACCACTCGGGCCCCCTCGGCGACCCGCTGGCGGATGTTGATCAGCTGGATCTCGTAGGCATCGACCACGTCGATATCGGAGTGGTTAGACGTCAGAGGCGTCATCGGGACGCGAGTGCGCTCCGCCTCGGCAAGTTCGGCGGCAAGCTCTTCGCGCGTGGAAACGCTCAGCATTCCCGGGAGTCCCATCGTCGGTGTGACCGGGGCGAACGGCGCCCGGTGCGGGCAATTCTAGTGCGGTCCGGAGGCCAGTGGAGTAAGCGTTCCGCTGATCGGAAAGGTGGGGCCAGTAGCGCCCGGACGGGGCAATTCTATAACGTGTTCTAGTATGACAGCTCAGGAGTTCGACGTCGTCGTCGTCGGAAGCGGTGCTGCCGGCATGGTCGCTGCACTGACCGCCGCTCACCAGGGACTATCGGCGGTCGTCGTCGAGAAGGCCCCGCACTTCGGCGGCTCGACCGCCCGGTCCGGAGGCGGCGTATGGATCCCGAATAACGAGATCCTCAAGCGTGACGGGGTGACCGACACCAAGGAGGCCGCGCGCACCTATCTGCACGCGATTATCGGCGGCGTCGTGGAGCCCGAGCGCATCGACACCTACCTCGATCGCGGCCCGGAGATGTTGTCGTTCGTGCTCAAGCACACGCCGCTCAAGATGTGCTGGGTGCCGAACTACTCCGATTACTACCCGGAGACCCCCGGCGGGCGTCCCGGCGGACGGTCGATCGAGCCCAAACCGTTCAACGCCAAGAAGCTGGGCCCCGACGAGCCGTACCTGGAGCCACCGTACGGCAAGGTGCCGCTCAATGTGGTTGTGATGCAACAGGATTACGTGCGCCTCAATCAGCTCAAGCGGCACCCCCGCGGCGTGTTGCGAAGCCTGAAGGTCGGCGCGCGCACGATGTGGGCGGGCGCTCGCGGCAAGAACCTGGTCGGCATGGGCCGCGCGCTGATCGCACCGCTGCGAATCGGCTTGCGCCAGGCCGGAGTCCCAGTGCTGCTGAACACCGCGCTGACCGATCTCTACGTCGAGGACGGCGTGGTCCGCGGTATCTACGTTCGGGACACGACGGGCCCGGAAGCCGCTGATCCGCAGCTGATCCGCGCACGCCGCGGCGTGATTCTCGGCAGCGGCGGATTCGAACGCAACGAGCAGATGCGCGTCAAGTACCAGCGCGCACCGATCACCGCGGACTGGACGGTCGGTGCGGAGGCCAATACCGGCGACGGCATCATCGCCGCCGAGAAGCTGGGCGCAGCACTGGAACTGATGGAAGACGCGTGGTGGGGCCCCACGGTTCCGCTGGTCGGCGCCCCGTGGTTCGCGCTGTCCGAGCGCAACTCCCCCGGGTCGATCATCGTCAACCTGGCGGGCAAGCGCTTCATGAACGAGTCGATGCCCTACGTCGAAGCCTGCCACCACATGTACGGCGGCGAGTACGGCCAGGGCCCCGGCCCCGGCGAGAACGTGCCGGCCTGGCTGGTCTTCGACCAGCAATACCGCGACCGCTACATCTTCGCCGGATTGCAGCCGGGCCAACGGATTCCGAAGAAGTGGATGGAATCCGGCGTCATCGTCAAGGCCGAGACCCTCGAGGAGCTGGCTAAGGTGACCGGGCTTCCGGCCGAATCGTTCCTGGCGACGGTCGAGCGGTTCAATGGGTTCGCCCGCACGGGTAAGGACGAGGACTTCCACCGCGGGGAGAGCGCCTACGACCGCTACTACGGTGATCCGACGAATAAGCCCAACCCGAACCTCGGCGAGATCAAGAATGGTCCGTTCTATGCCGCGAAGATGGTGCCCGGCGACTTGGGCACCAAGGGCGGTATTCGCACCGACGTGCATGGACGTGCGTTGCGCGACGACGGTTCAGTGATCGAGGGCCTGTACGCCGCCGGTAATGTCAGCTCGCCGGTGATGGGTCACACCTATCCCGGCCCGGGCGGCACCATCGGACCGGCGATGACGTTCGGGTACCTCGCCGCATTGCATCTCGCAGGGAAGGGCTGACATGCCGATCGATCCGTCTGTGGCGCTCGCCGCCGAACTGGAACCCATTGAATTCTCGTGGACCAGTAGCGACATTCAGCTCTACCAGCTGGGCCTCGGGGCCGGCGCAGATCCCATGGACCCCAAGGAATTGCGCTACCTGGTGGACAAGACCCCGCAGGTGTTGCCCACGTTCGGCAATGTGGCGGCCAGCTTCCACTTGACCGAGCCGCCCGCGGTCAAGTTCCCCGGCATCGACATCGAGCTGAGCAAGGTGCTACATGCCAGCGAGGCGGTGACAGTGCCGGCTCCCCTACCACCCAGCGGCACCGCGCGGTCGCAGCAACGGTTCACCGAGATCTGGGACAAGGGCAAAGCGGCGGTGATCGTCAGCGAGACCACCGTCACCGACCCGGACGGCAAGCTGCTGTGGACCACCAAGCGCTCGATCTTCGCGCGTGGCGAAGGCGGTTTCGGTGGCGAGCGGGGTCCGTCGACGTCGGTGGCCGCACCGGATCGTGCCCCGGACTACGAGATCTCGGTGCCCGTGCTGCCGCAGCAGGCGTTGTTGTACCGGCTCTGCGGCGACCGCAACCCGCTGCACTCCGATCCCGAGTTCGCCTCGGCGGCAGGCTTTCCCAAGCCGATCCTGCACGGCCTGTGCACCTACGGCATGACGTGCAAGGCGCTGGTCGATACGCTGCTGGACGCCGATGTGTCGGCAGTGCAGACCTACGGCGCACGCTTCGCCGGGGTGGTGTACCCGGGCGAGACGATCAAGGTCAACGTGTGGAAGGACGACGGCCGCTACATCGGCGTCGTCACCGCACCGAGCCGCGAGGATGCCGTCGTGCTGTCGGACGTGGAGCTGATTCCGGTCTGAGGTAGAGCACTGCGGATGTCAACTTTGCCATTTGGGCGCTGACTTGCGTGTATCGCGGTTTACTTACGCAAAAGCAAATTTTCTTCTGCGAAAGGGACCGTTGATGAAGATTGCGCAGACAAGGGCCGTCGGCCTGATCGGCGTGGCACTGCTGGTGGGTACGGCCGTGGTCGGCTGCGGGGGTGACGACAAAGAGGAGTCGTCGTCGGCCACCTCATCGCCCACGACGTCGGCGGAGGCGACCACGTCGGCGGAGGCCGCCGAGACCAGCGCCCCCGCAAGCCCGGCCGCGGACGGCGCCGACTATCACAAGCTCTTGCTCAAGGCGGCCGATATCGACCCGAGCTTCACCGACGGTGAGCCGATGGTCAATCCGCAGGGGCAGCCGGGCATCGCACAGACGATGACCAACGCCGGCAAGAATCAGCTCATCACGTACGTCATCATGGTCACGAATGGTCCTGAGGCCGCTACGGCGTCGCTGAAAGAATTCGAGGCAAAGATCGGCACCGAAGTCGACGGGGCGCCGAAGCCCGCCGAGGTCGGCGACGGCGGCTTCATTGCCGCCGGCAAGTCACCCGACGGCTCGAAAGAGATCACCGAGGTCTACTTCACCCAGGGCAAGGCGCTGGTGAACATCGAATTCTCCAGCAACCCCAACGATCCCGTCCCGGCGGAGTCGGCGCTGCAGATCGCCAAGATGCAGGACACCCAGGTCAAGAACAACCTGACCTAGCTCGCGCGTTTATCGAACGTCACGCCACGGCGGGAGATCTCCGGATTCCTCGCCGTGGCGTTACCGTCGGCGCGCCAAGGCGGCCGCGACCCTGCGGAGCACGGTGCCCGCAGTGTCCTCGGACGTGAAACGTACGACGATCCAACCGAGTTCGCCGAGATCCTCCATGCGCCGAATGTCCCTGTCGCGCTGCCGAGGGTCGATGCGGTGATGGGCACCTTCGTACTCGAACGCGATCTTGAGGTCCTCGTAGCCCATGTCGAGTTCAGCGATCAGGACACCGTATTCGTTGCGCACCGGGATCTGGGTCTGCGGCCGCGGAAATCCGGCGCGAACGATCAACAGTCGCAACCAAGTTTCCTTCGGTGACTCCGCACCCGAGTCGACGAGGTCCAGCGCGGCGCGCGCCTTTACGATCCCTCGGCGCCCGCGATGGCGTTCGGCCAGCAGTTCGACGTCGGCGATCTTCAGTCGAGTCGCCCGTGCCAACGCATCCACCGCCACGATCGCCATGTCGGTGGGATACCAGCACAGTAGGTCGAGAGCCGTACGTGCCGGAGTCGTGAGCGCGACCCCGGATTTGTGGCAGATCTCGTCTGGCTCGAGGAGACAGGCACGGGCGATCACGCCCCGGCTGGGCCGCCGGTTGGTATCGCTGATCTCCGCGGCCCGCCGGCGATCGATCCATCTGGAGCCATGCACAGCGGACGCCGACAACCCGACCAGCACGCCTCGCCGGCGTGAGCGCAACCAGCATGCCTTGGCCCGCATAATCGGGTCGACTTCGGCATCGGCGCGCACGTAGACATCCTGATGAACCGCGCGATAGCTGGTGCGCAGTTGGTGGCGCATCAGCCTGCCTTGCGCCAATGCTTCGCTACCGATGAACGGTTCGTCCGCCATGCCGGGAGTGTGCCGCTCCCTACCGACAAGTTGACGACCGTAACGTCACGGTGGCGATTCGGGCGATTCCTCGCCATGGCGTTACGCTCGGCGGGAGTCAGCCCAGGATCAGGCCCGACGTGGGTACGCCGGTGCCTGCGGTGACGAGCACGTGCTCGACGTTGTCGACCTGGTTGACCGAGGTGCCGCGCAGCTGGCGCACACCCTCGGCGATGCCGTTCATGCCGTGAATGTAGGCCTCACCGAGCTGGCCGCCGTGGGTGTTGATCGGCAACCGTCCGCCGATCTCCAGCGCACCGTCCTTGACGAAGTCCTTCGCGTCGCCGGGCTCGCAGAAACCCAACTCCTCCAGCTGGATCAGTGTGAACGGCGTGAAGTGGTCGTAGAGGATCGCGGTCTGGATATCGGTCGGCGTCAGCCCCGACTGCTCCCACATCTGCCTGCCGACCAAACCCATCTCGGGCAGGCCGAGTTCGGGCCGGTAGTAGCTCGTCATCGAGTACTGGTTCGGGCTCGAGCCCTGCGCCGCCGCCTCGATGATCGCGGGCCGGTGCTTCAGGTCCTTGGCCCGCTCGGCCGAGACGATCACCAGCGCCACACCGCCGTCGGTCTCCTGGCAGCAGTCCAGCAGCCGCAGCGGCTCGGCGATCCACCGCGAGGCCTGATGGTCCTCGATGGTGATCGGCTTCTCGTAGAAGTACGCCTTCGGGTTGTTCGCCGCGTGCCTGCGGTCGGCGACCGACACCGCGCCGAAGTCGCGGCTCGTCGCACCGGAGAGGTGCATGTACCGCTGGGCGATCATCGCCACCTGCGCGGCGGGCGTCGACAACCCGTGCGGGTAGGAGAACGAGTTGTCCACACCGGTGGAGTCGGCATTCTCGACCAGCCGCATCTGCACCTGGCCGAACCGCATCCCGGAGCGCTCGTTGAAAGCCCGGTATGCCACAACGCAATCCGCGACGCCGGTGGCGACCGCGATCGCCGCCTGCTGGACCGTCGCGCACGCCGCGCCGCCCCCGTGGTGGATCTTGGAGAAGAACTTCAGATCGCCGATACCGGTGGCCCGCGCGATCGCGACCTCGGTGTTCGAGTCCATCGTGAACGTCGTCATGCCGTCGACGTCGGCGGGCGTCAGACCTGCGTCGTCGAGTGCGTCGAGCACCGCCTCCGACGCCAGCCGCAACTCGCTGCGGCCGGAGTTCTTCGAGAAGTCAGTGGCCCCGATACCGACGATCGCGGCCTTGCCGCTCAGCCCGCCCGCCATCAGGCGGCACCGATCGTCAGAGTCGCCGTGGCGATGACGTGATCGCCGAGACTGTTGCTGCCCACGATCTTCAGCGTGATCAAGCCGTCCTCCACTGCGGTGACCTCACCCGAGAACGTCACCGTGTCGTAGGCGTACCACGGCACGCCGAGGCGCAGCCCGATCGACTTGATGACGGCGGTCGGCCCGGCCCAGTCGGTGATGAACCGCTGCACCAGGCCGGTGTCGGTGAGGATGTTGACGAAGATGTCCTTGGAACCCTTGGCCTGCGCCTTGTCGCGGTCGTGATGGACATCCTGATAGTCCCGGGTGGCGATCGCCGTCGAGACGATGAACGTCGGGTCGCCGTAGAACTTGAGTTCCGGCAGTTTGGTGCCGACCTGGATTTCCGGAGCCGCTCCGCCGGCGACATCAGATCGAGTTGCGCTCATTTGACCGGCTCCCACGCATAGTTGGTCCACGCCGGCCCGACGTCATTGGCCGGGAAATCGATATACATTGCGCGAACCGGCATTCCGATCTCCACAGTCGAGGGGTCGACATTGCGCAGCTCGCCGAGCATGCGCACACCTTCCTCGAGTTCGACGAGCGCGATGACGAACGGCAAGGTGCGGCCCGGCACCTTCGGCGCGTGGTGCACCACGAAGCTGAAGACCGTGCCGTTGCCGCTGGCCACGACGTAGTCGGTTTCCTGTTCTTTGTCCAGCCACAGCGCAGGCACCGGCGGATGCACCAGCGTGCCATCGTCGCGCTTCTGGATCCGCAGTTCGTGCGCGTTGACCCCGTCCCAGAAGAACTTGGTGTCCTTCGACGAGGCCGGCCGCATCGCGGAATCGGCATCGAGGTCATCCGGCACCGACGACGGTGCGGCCTCGGCTTTATCGGCGGGGATGAACTTCATGATGCGCCACATCATTTCGGCGACATCCTCGTCACCGACCGACCAGGTGATGGTCTGGGTGATGAAGAACGCCTCGCCGAGCGCGGTGCGCTTCGGCCCGACGACATCGGTCAGCTCGGCGGCGACACTGACCTCTTCGCCCGGACGCAGGTAGCGGTGGTAGGTCTGCTCGCAGTTGGTCGCGACCACACCGATATAGCCTGCGTCGTCGAACAATTGGATGATCTTGCCCAGCGGATCGTCGTCGGGGCGAACGCCGCCGAGACCCATCATGGTCCAGACCTGGATCATCGCCGGGGGCGCGACCAGCCCGGGATGACCGGCCGCCTTGGCGGCCGCCTCGTCGACGTAGATCGGGTTCTTGTCGCCGATCGCGTCGAGCCAGTGGTCGATCATCGGCTGGTTGACCGGATGCCTGCCCCGCCGCGGCTTGCTCTTGCCCTCTGCCTTGACCCGCTCGGCGGCCGCCTTGATGTCGTCTACAGCACTCATAGCTGTCCGTTCTTCGCGCGAGCGCTCATCACCGCGGCACCCGCGGAACCTTGAGCCCAGATGCCGCGATCATCTCCCGCATCACCTCGTTCACTCCACCACCGAATGTGATCACCAAGTTGCGCTTGGTCTGGCTGTCCAGCCACTTCAACAGTTCCGCGGTATCCGGATCCGCCGGGTTACCGTGCGCGCCAACGATTTCCTCGGCAAGCCGACCGGCGTACTGAATGCGTTCGGTACCGAAGACCTTGGTGGCGGCCGCGTCCGCGACGTCGATGTCCTCCCCGGACGCCGCGACCTGCCAATTGAGCAGTTCGTTGATCCGCCACATCGCCTTGAGTTCGCCGAGCGAACGCTTGACGTCGGGATGGTCGAGCGGGACGTCACCGTCACTGCCCGGCTTCGACGCCCAGGCGTGCACCTTGTCGTAGAGCGCCGCGAACCGGCCGGCCGGTCCGAGCATCACCCGCTCGTTGTTGAGCTGGGTGGTGATCAGTCGCCAGCCGCCGTTCTCCTCCCCGACGAGCATGTCGGCGGGCACCCGCACGTCGCTGTAATACGTCGCGTTGGTGTGGTGGGCGCCGTCGGACAGGATCATCGGGGTCCAGGAGTAGCCGGGATCCTTGGTGTCAACGATGAGGATCGAAATACCCTTGTGCTTCACGGCTTCCGGATCGGTGCGGCACGCCAGCCAGACGTAGTCGGCGTCGTGCCCGCCGGTGGTGAACACCTTCTGGCCGTTAACGATGTACTCGTCACCCTGCTTGATCGCCGTGGTGCGCAGGGAGGCCAGGTCCGTGCCGGCCTCCGGCTCGGTGTACCCGATCGCGAAGTGCACCTCGCCGGCCAGGATCGCGGGCAGGAACTTCTTCTTCTGCGCCTCGGTGCCGTACTGCTGCAGCGTCGGTCCGACCGTCTGCAGCGTCACCGCGGGCAGCGGCACGTCGGCACGCTGCGCCTCGTTGACGAAGATCGACTGCTCGATCGGTCCGTAGCCGAGGCCACCGTATTCCTTGGGCCAGCCGGCGCCCAGCTTGCCGTCCGAACCCATCCGCTTGATGATCGCCCGGTAGGCCTCGTTGTGCCGGTCGGACTCCATCGCCTTGGCTTCCTCGGGCGAGATGAGGTTCGAAAAGTATTCCCGCAGTTCGGCTTGCAGCTGTTTCTGCTCGGGCGTCAGCTCGATGTACATTTACGCTCCCACCAGTTCGAGGCGGTGTGCCTTCCCGCCCAACAGCCGGGTCAGGTCCTTGATCGACGAGTAGTAGCGGTCCATCGGATAGTCGATGTCCATCCCCATGCCGCCATGCAGGTGATGGCAGAGCTGCATCACCGGCGGCGCCTGCGACGCCACCCAATAGCCAAGGACGTCAAGGTCTTCGGTGGCATCTCGCCCCTCGGACAACAGCCAGGACGCCGACGTCGACGCGAGCGTGATGGTCCGCGAGGCGATGTAGATCTCGGCGAGCTGCGCAGCGACGGTCTGGAACGTCGACAACGGCTTGCCGAACTGCTCGCGGGTGGCCACGTAGTCAGCGGTGAGCCGCAGCGCACCAGCCACCAGCCCGGCCGCGTAGGCGCCGATGGCGGCCACCGCCAGCTGGTTCACCCGTCGAACCGAAGCACTGTCGCCCAACACATCTGCGTCCGCGACCGGCGTATCGGCGAAGGTGACGACGTACTCGTCGGAGTGATTCGCCGTCGGCGACTGGGTCAGCGAAACCCCGTCGGCATTCGGCGACACCACGACCACACCGCTGTCAGTGCTGACGACGATCCACTCTGCCCGCTCGGCGTAGGGCACGCCGAGCTTGGTGCCGTTGAGCTTGCCGTCCGTCAACCGCGTCGACGGCCGCTCGGGCAGCGAGTGACCGGGTTCGTTGAGCGCCGCAGTGAGCACCGCGCCCTTGGCGACACCGGCCAGGTAGCGATCCTGCTGAGAATCGGACGCCAGGTCCAACAGCGGAAGCAGACCCAGCCCCAGCGTCGCGAACGCCGGGCTGACATTGCCGAACCTGCCGATCTGGGTGAGCGCCGCGGTGATCTCGGCGAGGCCGAGACCGTCGCCGCCGAGGCGCTCCGGGACACCGAATGCCACGATGCCGCCGGAAACCAGCGCCTCCCAGCTGTTGTCCCGCTCGAGTGCGGACGTCACCACATCGGTGACAGCCTGCTGCCCTTCGCCCGGACTGAAGTCCACGAAGAATCCTCCTTGATTCTCAAGCGATACGTGATTAAGCCGAGGCCCCGGTGTAGTCGACCTGCCAGTGCTTGATTCCGTTGAGCCATCCCGACATCAACCGCTCGGGCTCACCCAGTGGCTTCAGATTGGGCATGTTGTCGGCGACCGCATTGAAGATGAGATTAATCGTCATCCGGGCCAGGTTGGCGCCGATGCAGTAGTGCGCCCCGGTACCGCCGAATCCGACGTGCGGGTTCGGGTCGCGAAGGATGTTGAAGGTGAACGGGTCGTCGAAAACCTCTTCGTCGAAGTTGGCCGAGCGATACGACATGACCACCCGCTGCCCCTTCTTGATCTGGACGCCTGCCAACTCCGTGTCTTCCAGTGCGGTGCGCTGGAATGCCGACACCGGGGTCGCCCAGCGGATGATCTCGTCGGCCGCCGTCTCGGGGCGTTCCTTCTTGTACAGCTCCCACTGGTCGGGGTTGGCGGCGAACGCGATCATGCCGTGGGTGATCGAGTTCCGCGTGGTCTCGTTACCCGCCACCGCGAGCATCACGACGAAGAAACCGAACTCGTCGTCGGAGAGCTTCTCGCCGTCGATATCCGCTTCGATCAACTTGGTGACGATGTCCTCGGTGGGGTTCTTCGCGCGCTCCTCGGCCATCTTCATCGCATAGGTGATCAATTCGAATGACGACATCGCCGGATCGACGTCGGCGTACTCCGGATCCTCACCGGCGGTCATCTCGTTGGACCAGCGGAACAACTTGTCGCGGTCCTCCTGCGGCACGCCCAGCAACCCTGCGATGGCCTGCAGCGGCAACTCGCAGCTGACCTGCTCCACGAAGTCGCCGCGGCCGTTCGCGGCGGCCTCCTTCACGATGCTCTGTGCGCGCTGATCGAGTTCGTCCTTCAAACGAGCGACCACCCGCGGCGTGAAACCACGCGAGATGATCTTGCGCAGCCGGGTATGTTGCGGCGCATCCATGTTCAGCAGCACGGCCTTCTGCAGGTCGATCGCATCCCGCGTCATGGTCTGCGGCCACGTCGGGATCGCGCCGTCCGGCGAGCTGCCGAAGATATCGCTGCGCTTCGACACTTCCTTGACATCAGCGTGCTTGGTGACGATCCAGTAGCCCTTGTCGCCAAATCCACCCGTGCCACCCGGCACATCAACCCAGTGCACCGGCTCCGACTTGCGCAGCTCGGCGAGCTCCGCGACTGGCAGCCGCTCGAGGTTGAGATTGGCGTCCAGGAAATCGAAATCGTCGGGCAGGCTCGTACGGCCCATGGTCATATCCTCCAACAGGTGTCGCACACTTACAACGTGGTCTAGTTCAGTTTCCGACCGGCATTGTGACCATTGAAACACGGCTCCTTCGCAGATCAAAGGGGCGGTCAGGCCGGTACCGGCATCCTCGCTTGTCAGAGTAATGAAACGTGTTCTAGCCTGACGCCATGGGTAATCCTGTCATCGTCGAAGCCACCCGCAGCCCGATCGGTAAGCGAGGCGGCTGGCTGTCCGGTCTGCATGCGACCGAATTGTTGGGGGCCGTTCAGAAGGCCGTGATCGAGAAGGCCGGGATCGATCCCAATGAAGTCGAGCAGGCCATCGGCGGCTGCGTCACCCAGTACGGCGAGCAGTCCAACAACATCACCCGGGTCGCGTGGCTGACCGCCGGCCTGCCCGAGCAGATCGGCGCCACCACGGTCGACTGCCAGTGCGGCAGCGCCCAGCAGGCCAACCATCTGATCGCCGGGTTGATCGCCAGTGGCGCCATCGATGTCGGCATCGCCTGCGGCATCGAGGCCATGAGCCGGGTCGGGCTGGGCGCCAACGCCGGTCCGGACCGCTCGCTGATTCGTGCCGCGTCGTGGGACATCGACATGCCCGACCAGTTCACCGCCGCCGAGCGGATCGCGAAGCGCCGCGGCATCACCCGTGAAGACCTCGACCACCTCGGTTTCCTGTCTCAGCAACGCGCCAAGCGGGCGTGGGACGAGCACCGCTTCGACCGCGAGATCTCCCCGATCGAGGCGCCGGTGCTCGACGAGAACAAGCGACCCACCGAAGAGCGCCACATCGTCAGCCGCGACCAAGGTCTGCGCGACACCACGATGGAAGGCCTGGCCAGCCTCAAGCCGGTGATGGAAGGTGCCAGCCACACCGCGGGCACCTCGTCGCAGATCTCCGACGGCGCCGCGGCGGTGCTGTGGATGGACGAAGACAAGGCCAAGGCGCTCGGACTGAAGCCGCGGGCCCGCATCGTCAGCCAGGCCCTCGTGGGAGCCGAGCCCTACTACCACCTCGACGGCCCGGTGCAGTCGACCGCACGGGTACTGGAGAAGGCCGGCATGAAGCTGGGCGACATCGACCTGGTCGAGATCAACGAGGCGTTCGCCTCGGTGGTGCTCAGCTGGGCGCAGGTGCACGAGGCCGATATGGACAAGGTCAACGTCAACGGCGGCGCGATCGCGCTGGGTCACCCCGTCGGCAGCACCGGCAGCCGGTTGATCACGACCGCACTGCATGAGCTGGAGCGCACCGACCGGAGCACGGCGCTGATCACCATGTGTGCCGGCGGCGCGCTGTCGACGGGCACCATCATCGAGCGGATCTAGGCAGCGGTGGTTTCCGACGAGGAGCGAATCGCTGCGGCACGGGCCTATATCCAGGCCCTGGCCAGTCATCGGGCTGACGACGTGCCATTCGCGCCCGGTTGCACCCGTATCGAGTTCGGGATCAAAACCGGATTCTCCGGAGATCAACTGCGCCGCAGCCTCAATCGCGGACCGCAATACCTCGTCATCAAGTCGGTCAGCGAGCCGGAGTTCACCGTGAACGGGGACGAGGTCCGCGCCCAGTTCGAACTCCTCACCAAGCCGACACTGGCGGGCCGACGCGTCGCCGCGCGGATCGACGAGACGTTTCTGATCCCCGCCGCAGACGGCAAGATCCATCACATCCGGGCGGTCGTGCGCCCGTTCATCAAGCGCTAGCCCGAGGAGCTCTTCTTGCCCAAACCGCGCCCCAAAGGCATCGACACACCAGCGACGAAGTTCATCATCAAGTGGATGTCGCGCGTGCAGACCGCCCTGTACAAGGTGAGCAAGGGCAAGATCGCGGGCAGTTTCCTCGAAGGCGCACCGGTGGCGTTGCTGACGACGATCGGACGCAAGAGCGGTGAGCCGCGCGTCGCGCCGCTGCTGTTCCTGCGCGAGGGCGATCGGGTGGTGCTGGTGGCATCCCAGGGCGGCAGCGACAAGCATCCGATGTGGTACCTGAACCTCAAGGCGAATCCGAAGGTGAAGGTCCAGATCAAGGACGAGGTGCTCGAGTTGACGGCGCGCGATGCCACCGAGGCCGAGCGTGCCGAATACTGGCCCAAGATGACTGCGTTCTACTCGGGCTTCGAGGATTACAAGTCCTGGACCGACCGGGTAATTCCGATCGTAATCTGCGACCCGTAAAGCTACGCCTGGGATCTCGGCGACCAGAGCGCACCCGCGGCCACCTCGGCGGCCCGGATGCCCGCGGCGAGATCCACCGTCGCCACGAGCAGGTCGGCACCATCGGAGTCCCCGGTCCGGGGCGCCTGAGCAACGATCGATCCGTCCGGCGCGATGATCCGGCTCTTGCCCAGCAGCTCGCCACCGCATTGATTCGCCATGATCCACCACTGGCCGTTGACCAGAGCATTGGCGGGATACAGGATGTCCCACCAGGATTCAGTGGCGACCTCGTACGCACACGGCGCGACCACAACGCGGGCGCCCGCCTCGTGCAATGAGCGCGCGTACGCGGGATGGTCCCCGTCGAAGCACGTACTCAATCCCACTGTGCCGACACCGTCGATCTCGACGACGGTGGCGCGCTCGCCGGCTGTGAACACCTCGTGCTCGTTCAGTGGGGTGTACAGGTGGACTTTGCGATGAATGCCGACGAGCAGGCCGTCGGGTGCATAGCACGGCGCGGTGTTGTAGATCCGGTCTGCGGCCAGCTCCGGCACCGTGCCCGCGAAGAGCCACACACCGTGGGCACGCGCGGCGGCTGCCAGCGCCAGGCCACGCGAACCATCAAGTGGTTCAGCCGCGGTGTGCGCATCGGCGGCCACGGTCGCGGGATCGTATCCGCACGGCCACAGCTCCGGCAGCACGACGAGGTCGCACCCTCGGCTGGCGAGGTCGGCAACGTAACGCAGTGCATCATCGAGATTGCGGTCCGGCTCACCGCATTGTGCGTGCCATTGCACGATGCCGATTGTCACGCTGCCTGTCACCGGCTGCCCCCGAGCTTCGTCCCGGTCAGGTTATGGGGCGTGAGGATCGCCTCCAGCTCCGAGGCTGTCAGCAATCCGCGATCCAGGACCAGGGCGGCGATGTCCGAATCGGAGTTCAGTGCGTCGGCCGCAAGCCGCGTTGCCGCCTCGTAGCCGATATACGGGTTGAGCGCGGTCACCAGACCGATGGACTGGTCGACGGTGGCACGCATTCGGGCCACGTTCGCGGTGATCCCGGTGACGCAGCGTGTGCGCAGGGTGTCGCACGCCGCCGTCAGATGGGCCAGCGATTCGAACAGACTGTGGGCAATGATCGGCTCGAAGGCGTTGAGCTGCAACTGACCACCCTCAGCGGCCATGCTGATGGTGACGTCGTTACCCACCACCTCGAAGGCGACCTGATTGACGACTTCGGGAATCACCGGGTTGACCTTGCCCGGCATGATGCTCGAACCTGCCTGCACCGCAGGCAAATTGATCTCACCCAGACCAGCTCGTGGACCTGATGACAGCAGCCGCAGATCGTTACATATCTTCGATAGCTTGACGGCCGTTCGCTTGAGCACCCCGGACAGTTGGACGAACGACCCCACGTCCTGGGTGGCCTCCACGAGATTCGACGCGGTCACCAGCGGAAGTTCGGTGGTGGCGCACAGCTCTTCGCAGACCGCCTCGGCATACCCGCGATGTGTGTTGAGGCCGGTACCGATCGCAGTGCCGCCGAGATTGATCTCGCAGATCAGCGTGGCGGCCTCCCCCAACCTGGCACTGTCCTCTCCGACCATCACCGCGTAACTGCCGAATTCCTGACCGAGTGTCATGGGCACCGCTTCCTGCAGCTGGGTGCGTCCCATCTTCAAGTAACCGCCGAACTCAACGGCCTTGTCGGCGAATGCCGCGACGAGTTCCTCCATCGCCAGCTGTAGCCGGTGGACGGCGAACTGCAGCGCGATCTTCAACGCCGTCGGGTAGACGTCGTTGGTGCTCTGCCCGAGGTTGACGTGCTCGAGTGGATGCAGGTGCCGATACTCACCGCGCCGGTGTCCGAGCAACTCCAGACTGCGGTTGGCGATCACCTCGTTGGCGTTCATGTTGGTCGACGTACCGGCACCGCCCTGGATGACGTCGACGACGAACTGGTCGTGGAGCATGCCGGACTTGAGTTCCCGACACGCCGACACGATGGCGGCGGCACGTTCGGCACTGAGCAATCCCAGCCGCTTGTTGGCAAGAGCGGCAGCCATTTTCACGCACGCGAGCGCCGCAATGAGCTCTGGGTAGCGCGAGATCGCCGTGCCGGTGATCGGGAAGTTCTGGACCGCCCTTGCGGTGTGCACGCCGTAGTATGCGCCGTCTGGGACCTCGTGATCGCCGAGCAGATCGTGTTCGACACGCACGCTCACCGGGCATCTCCTTCGGCGGTGTCCAGCAGGCGTTGCCGGGTGCCGGCGCCCACCGCCGCGTCCACGAGCGTGAGTGCCAGTGCCAGCGCGCCGTCGGCCACGGCCCGGTCGGCGGCTGCCGAGATCGCGGCGGCGGCGAATTCGACCTGGTGGTTGACCGCGGGCAACGAGTCGATCCCGATGTAGGGGTGGATCGCCGGAATATGTTGGGAGACATTGCCCATATCGGTGGACGCGCGATTCATCAATGAGTCGGACCCGGAGCTGAACCGCCTGCCGAGCTGCTCGGCGCGCGCTACATAGCCGGCGAGCAGGCCCTCGTCGGTACGGAACTCGGCGTACGGCTTGCTCTCAGGAGTGATCGTCAGTTCGCAACCCGTCGCGTGCGCGCCGGCCTCGAAGCACCGGTTGACGCGCTCCTGCAGGCCCGCGAGTTCGGCCAGCGTGCCGGCTCGGACGTACCAGCGCCCCTCGGTGCGTTGCGGGATGGCGTTCGGCGCCTCCCCTCCATTGGTCATCACCCCGTGCACCCGGACGTCGCGGGGCAGCTGTTGGCGCAGCAGGCCGATCGCCACCTGGGCGACGGTGAAGGCATCGGCAGCATTCACGCCCCGATCCGGATACGCCGCGGCGTGTGCAGCTTTGCCATCGTAGCGAATATGACTGTGCGACACCGCGTATGGCTCCGCCCGAGCAACATCGACAGGACCGGGGTGCACCATTGCGGCCGCATGCACACCGGCGAACCCGCCGCGCTCGAGCATCTCGATTTTACCGCCGCCGCCCTCTTCTGCAGGCGTGCCGAAGACCGACAACGTAATGCCCAGGTCGTCGACATAGGGCGCAAGTGCAACCGCCGCGCCCGTCGAGATCGCGGCAATCACGTTGTGACCGCAGGCGTGCCCCATTCCCGGAAGCGCGTCGTACTCGGCGCACACGGCGAGGTGCAGCGGCCCGGTGCCGTGACGGGCCAGGAAGGCGGTCGGCAGACCCGTGAAGTTCTCCTCGATGGCGAATCCCGAGTCCGCGAGATTGGCGGCCACACGCGCGCAGGACCGGACCTCTTCCCAGGCGATCTCGGGATGCGCGTGCAAGTCGTGGGACAGGGCGAGGATCCGCGGGGTCGCGCGATCGACCGCCAACCGGACAGCATCGTCGAGTGCCACGGTCACAGATCCCCCGGGACTCCGTAGGACGGCGCGGCGGTGGGATCGATTCCGCGGGTGCGGTAGTCGGCTTTCTGCGGCTCCCATACCGCCCACAGTCGATTCAGTTCACCGATCGGATCGTCGTGCCAGTCGATCCGCAGATCGGTCACCGGCCACGGCACGTCCTGCACCACCTGAAGGCCCGCCGAGTGCACGGGCCCCGCTTCACCACCGGCCGCCAGCGCGGCATCGAGGCCGTCCAGCAGTCGCCGTTCGATCGCTGATGCTTCGGAGCCGAGGTATCCGTCGAGCAGCGCATCGATCACCGCCGCGTCGGCGAGCATGTTGCCTGCAGCGGCGGCATTGGCGGTCAGCCTCTCGTGGCGGGTGCCCAGGGCCTTTACTCCGGTGTGGATCGCCGTGCCTCCCGATGAATCGACGACGATGAGCTGCCGGTAGTCGGCGAACGGCTCTCCGGCGACAGTCTTTTCGAGCGCCGAGGACGCATTCGCCCCCGCAGCAAGCGCATCGAGGGCCAGCGTGCCGAGATTGGGGTTCGTGACGTTCTGACTGGCGACTGCTCCAACACCGGCTCGCAGGTGCACACACCGTGACGCGACCGCGGGGCTTGATGAGCACACCACCATGCCGAATGCCGCGCCGTTGCGCACCACGAGCGAGAACGTCACGACTGATCTCCGCTGACCACTGCGGTGGCGTCGATCTCGACCAGCCACTCGGGGCGAGCCAGCGCATCGACGACCAGGCCGGTCGAAACCGGATAGACGCCTTTGAGCCAGCGCCCCATCACGCGGTACACCGGTTCGCGGTATCGGATGTCGACCAGATAGACCGTCACCTTGACGATGTCCTTGAGGCTGCTGCCCGCCTCGTCGAGCAGCATCGCGATATTGGCCATTGCCTTCTCGGCCTGCTTCTCCACGTCGCCGATGCCCACCGACTCCCGGGAGTCGAGGTCCTGGCCGATCTGTCCGCGCAGGTAGACCACACCCCCGGCCACCACCGCTTGACAGAGATCGTTGTCGAGGTTCTGCTCGGGGTAGGTGTCCTTGGTGTTGAACGGCCGGATTCGCCGGTGTGTCGCGCCGGCCGGCGTCGTATCGCTCATCGACGGAAGTCCCTTCTCCGGTGTTGGCGCCGTCAGTGTTCGGCGAGTGCAGGTGCGCGGTAGGCGAGGTAGCTGCGCTGGATCGCGATCTGGTCGGCCAGGTACTTGGCGTCGTGCCAGACCCCCCAGATGAAACTCGATCCCCGGCGGGACTGCCACGGCAGACCGAGGAAGTAGACACCGGGCTCGCTCGACACACCGCGCTGATGACGCGGACGGCCGGTCTCATCGAAGGTGTCCACGTGAAGCCAGCTGAAGTCGAACGCGAAGCCGACCGCCCAGACGATCGACGTGATGCCCTCCGCCGCAAGGTCGAGCGACTCGATCGGGCGGGTCACGCACTCCGGATCGGGGGCGAAGGCGCGGGCCCCGGGTTCTTCGGGTAGGTCCAGTCCGTTGCGGGCAACGTAGGCATCTGCCTCGTCGAGCATCGAAAGGTAGTTCGCGTCGCCGCTTTCGATGTTGGTGCGCAGATCCGGCGCGAAACTCATGACACCGTTCTGGTAGGAACCGGCCATGCCGAGCAAGGTGATTCCCCGTGCCGCCAGGTCGCGGAAGTCGACGGTGTGGCCGCCGTGTGCGCCGCTGACGGCGATCGTCACGTGCTCGGCGCCGCGCGGCGGAGCAGCCATGTCCCACTTGCCGAGAACGCCCAGCCACCAGCAGAAGTCGCGGCCGCGATAGCTGCGCGGCGGGCGGTCGTGCGGGCCGACGGAAAGATAGACACGTCGCCCGGACTCCCGCAGTTCGTCGGCGATCTGCACGCCGGACGAGCCGGCACCGATCACCAGCACGGCACCCTCGGGCAGCTGCTCCGGATTGTGGTACGAGCTGGAGTGCAGCTGGTGGATAGCCGCATCCTCTGGGACGACAGGCGGAATGATCGGGTTCTGAAAGGCGCCGGTGGCAGCCACGACGTAGCGCGCATGGATGATCCCGGCGGACGTCTCGACTCGGAATCCCCTCTGCCCCTCCAGTTTTCGTACTGATGTGACGGTGACGCCCGTGCGGATCGGTGCGTTGATCTTGTCCGCGTATGCAACGAGGTAGTCGGCGACCTCTTCCTTACCCACAAATGCGTCGGGGGCGACGTCGAACTCCAGGCCCGGGAACCGGTCGTGCCACGCCGGACCGTTGGCGACCAGCGAGTCCCAGCGCCAGGACCGCCAGCGTTCGGCGATGCGATCGCGTTCCAGGACGAGGTGCGGCACGTCATGGGCACTGAGGTGCTCACTCATCGCGATCCCCGCCTGCCCCGCCCCGACAACGAGAACCTCGACCTCTTCGATCGCCAACTTGACCTCCACGGACTCGGCATTCCAGCTCGCCCTCCATGGTTCAAGCCGCACTTGCATCTGTACAGCGCGTAGATCCGATGTATCGCATCGAAGAAAACGATTCACGCAGGTCGAAGCATCAGATCCCGGGCGGGTTTGCGAACAGGTTGCGGCAGAGGTCCGCCACCACGCTGGCCCGGCGGGTGGGGCGGGCGGCGACCGCGTCGAGCAGCACCACTGTCAGGCTCGGCGGATCACCACTGATCGGAACGGCTGCGACGGCATGGCCGTCGAGCGCCGTCGGGACCGCGGCCCGCAGGTTCAGCACGCAGTAGGCCAGACCACGCCCGACCAACGCACGGCACGTCTCGACCGTCGTTGAGCGATACCGAATGTTCGGCGTGACGCCGGCCGCGCGAAACACGCCCTGGAAATAGTCGCGGCTATGCGGAAGATCCAGCAGCACCATCGGTTCGTCGGCGAGTTCGGCGAGGTCGACGTTGTCCCGGGTCGCGAAGCGATGCTCCCCCGACACCAGGACGTAGGGCGGCAGCGTATACAGCGGCCAGCGTTTCAAGCGCGGATCGTCAACGAGGTCATAACCGATGCCGAGTTCGAACGTCCCGTTGGCGACCCCTTCGGCCAGATCGGCGAGATCGACCTCGGTGGTCAGCAGGTCGAGTTTGGGGAGTTTCTCGGCGGCAGTGGCCAGCAACTCCGGCAGCAGGTATGGCGCCACCACCTGGAAACAGCCTATCGACAGGGTGCCGCTGAGCGAGGTGCCCAGCCCTTGCGCAACCGCGCGCAGGTCGGCCGCCGACGCCAACAGCTGGCGGCTGGCTACCAGCAGCTCCTTGCCCGCGGGCGTGAGGCTGATGCCACGGGCGTGATGACGCACGAGCAACTGGACCGACAACGCGTTCTCCAGGTCGGCCAGCGCGGCCGACATCGCCGACTGCGACAGGTGGACCGAGGCCGCCG
Source organism: Actinomycetes bacterium (assembly GCA_023416315.1). Lineage (GTDB taxonomy): Bacteria > Actinomycetota > Actinomycetes > Mycobacteriales > Mycobacteriaceae > Mycobacterium. Next base: position 9,989 of record JAEZIA010000436.1, on the reverse strand, counting down.
CCCGCGTAACGCTGCCGGCCTCGGCGACGGCGACGAAGTACTCGAGTTGTCGCAACGTGTAGTCGGACATGCCGCCCTTTCGCATCAGGAAAATCGATCCTAGGGTTCGGAAACACCTGCTGTACAGGTGCATGCCGCGGGTGCAGGGTGAGAGCTGTGACGATCAGCGCAGATGCCCGCCCCGCGACTCTGGCCGATTGGACCCGGCACGCTGCCGACGTCGTGCCCCGAGCCGGCGTCTTCATCGACGGCACCTTCCGGCCCGCTGAATCCGGGGCGACCTTCGATTCGGTCAACCCGGCCACCGGCGACGTCATCGCGGCCGTGGCCTCGGCCCAGGACACCGACGTCGATCTGGCCGTGCAATCCGCCCGGCGAGCGTTCGACGGTGGCGGGTGGTCGCGCTGCTCGATCTCCGAACGCAAACGCGTGCTCTTGCGGCTGGCGGACCTGATCACCGAACACGGTGTCGAATTGGCTCTGCTGGACTCCATGGACATGGGCAAGCTGGTCACCGAGGCCCACACCATCGATGTCCCCTCGGCCGCCGGTCTGGTCGCCTACTACGGCGAGGCACTGGACAAGATCAATGGCGAGATCGCGCCCACCGAACCGGGAAATCTCGCACTGGTGACCCGTGAACCGCTCGGCGTGGTCGGTGCCGTGACGCCGTGGAATTTTCCGCTCGACCTCGCCGTGTGGAAGGTCGCTCCGGCACTGGCCGCTGGAAATTCGGTGGTGCTCAAGCCCTCTGAGCGCGCACCCCTGTCCTCGCTGCGGCTGGCCGAACTGGCCACCGAAGCGGGCGTGCCCACCGGGGTGTTCAATGTCGTCCCCGGTCTCGGGCAGACCGCGGGTGCCGCGCTCGGCCTGCATCCCGACGTCGACGTCCTGGCCTTCACCGGCTCAACCGCCACCGGAAAGGCGTTCCTGAGATACGCCGCTGACTCCAACCTCAAGCAGGTATGGCTCGAATGCGGCGGCAAGAGTCCTAATCTCGTGTTCGCGGACGCCGATCTGGAGCAGGCCATCGAGAAGGCACTGTTCGGCGCCTTCTACAACCAGGGCGCGGTGTGCTCGTCCAATTCTCGCCTGCTGGTGCAGAACTCGATCGCCGAGGAGTTCGTCGCCGAGCTGGTGAACCGCGCCGCACAGATGCAGCCGGGCAATCCGCTGGATCCCGCGGCGGTGCAGGGCGCCATCGTCGACGCCGCCCACACCGAGCACGTCCTGGGCTTCGTGGACCGGGCGCGCGAGCACGGTGACGTCCGGGTCGGTGGCAAACGTCTCGGCGGCGGCTGTTTCATCGAGCCGACCGTCGTGACGGGCCTCGGCCCGGGCGACGAACTGATCACAGACGAGGTGTTCGGCCCCGTCCTCGCCGTGCAGACATTCGACGATCAGGACGAGGCGATCCGGATGGCGAACGACACCGTCTACGGCTTGGCCGCATCGGTGTGGACCAACGACCTGCGCCGCGCCCACACAATCTCGGCCGCATTGCGGGCGGGCACGGTGTCAGTCAACACGGTCGATGCACTCAGCGCTCAGACGCCGTTCGGTGGTTTCAAGCAGTCCGGCTTCGGCCGGGATCTGTCTCTGCACGCACTGGACAAATACACCGGCCTGAAGACCACGTGGATCGCTCTGTAACACCAGGTAATTCACGGCGTCCTCGGTGTTGACCCGATGGGCGCCGAGCCCGCTACGGGCGGTGCGCCTCGTCGGCGGCCAGTGGCTGTTCGGCACCGGGGAGGCGATGATCGTCGCGGCGCAGCTGGGCAATTCGCCGTGGACGGTGTTCGCGCAAGGCACCGCGGTGCGCACCGGGCTGTCCATCGGATCGATGACGAACCTCATCGGCGTACTGGTGCTGCTGTTGTGGATTCCGCTGCGGCAGAGGCCCGGCCTCGGCACGGTGGCCAACGTGCTTCTCGTCGGTACCGCACTCGACGTCACGCTGCACTGGCTGCCCGACGTCACCAGCCTCCCGGGGCGGGTCACGCTGTGCATCGGTGGCATCCTGGTCGTCGCGCTGGGTAGCGGCCTTTACCTGACGACGGGGCTCGGGCCCGGCCCGCGCGACGGCCTCATGACCGGAATCGCGCGAGTGTCGGGGTGGCCACTGGGTGCGGCACGAGCCGCCGTCGAGGCGACCGTACTGATCGCCGGCTGGCTGCTGGGCGGCGTCGCGGGCATCGGCACCCTGTTGTTCGCGGTCTTCATCGGACCCTGCGTCCACCTCGCGGTGCGCTTGGTGGGCCGCATCCCTGACAGCGACATCTGACATTTCCGCCGGCGGACACCTGGCCCACCACACGGCCGCGACACCAGCTACCTCACAGTGGCGGCCAGCTCATCGAGGAGTCGGCGCATCCGCCCGACCAGTTCGGCGATGTCGGCACGGTCAAAAACCAGCGGTGGGGCGAACTGGACCAACGGCGTGCCCTCGTGGTCCACCGCTGCGCGGCAGAGGATTCCGGCCTCCAGCAGGGCTGGTTGGAGCATGTCGTGGACGAAGTCATTGGATGCCGTCTCGGCGGCCCACGCACGCCGCTCCTTGTCGGTCACCAATTCCAGCGAATAGTGGTAGCCCAGGCCTCGAACATCACCGACGAGCCGCTGGTCGCGCAGGGTGTCCAGCTGGGCTCGGAAATGGGCCTCGTTACACTTGACGTTCCCGAGCACGTCCTCGCGCTCCATCACCGCGATGTTCGCCAGACCGGCCGCGCAGGCTGCGGGGTGACCGCCGAATGTCAAGCCGTGCAGGTACATTCCGTCCGGCCCGTTGTTGACCGCATCCAGGATCTCACTCTTGGTGATCATGCCACCGAGCGGCACGTGCGCCGACGACACACCCTTGGCGAACGTGATGATGTCCGGCGCGACGTTGAACCGGGTCGAGCCGAACCATTCACCGAGCCTGCCGAATCCACAGATGACCTCATCGGCGACCAGGACGATGCCGTAACGGTCGCAGATCTTGCGCACTCCTTCGTGGTATCCCGCCGGAGGCACCAGCGAACCCCCGGCATTCTGCACCGGTTCCAGGAAGATCCCCGCCACCGTGTCCGGGCCCTCCTGCACGATCAGCGAATCCAGCTCGCTGAGAAGTAGATCGGTGAACTGCTGTTCGGTCTCTTCCGCGGGACGCTTGTAGCGCTTGCTGTTGGAGATGTGCCGAGACCCGTACATCAACGGCTCGAACTGCTTGCGTAGACTGGTCATCCCGTTGAGCGACAGCGCCGCGTAGGACGTGCCGTGGTAGGCCGCACGGCGCGAGAGGAACTTGATCCGGGTGTACTCACCACGAGCCTGGTGGTATTGGCGGATGAGTTTGACCGCGGCCTCGTTGGACTCACCGCCACCGGAGGTGAAGTACACGCGGTCCAGTCCGGGGGGCGCCAATTCGGCGATCTTGGCGGCCAGCTTCACCGCCGGTGGGTGGGCAGCGTTCCAGTTCGTGTAATACGGCAACTCGGCCATCTGGCTGCGAACCGCGTCACCGATCTCCGCGCCGAAGCTGTAACCGACATTGACGCAGAACAATCCGGCCAGCGCGTCGATGTATTCGCGGCCGTCGGCGTCCCACAGGCGACTGCCCGCACCGCGGACCATCACCGGTGGCGGCGCACCTGTATAGGCGGAACCCGCGGTGAAGCTCATGACGAGGTGCCGCTGGGCCAGTCGCCCCAGATCACTTGCCGCGGCGTCATGAACCGAGGTACTGGGGCTCTCGATCGTGTCGGTCATGGGTGGTGCCGTCCTCTCAACGGATGCTCGCTTCACCTCGCTCGCATTCTTTGCGCTATAACGCAAAGAATGCGCCTCTACTGAGTTCACGTCAAGTGGGACAGCGGGTTTCTCAGATGGCGATGCCGGTAGCCGAGCGCGCGTAACTGCGCAGTAAGGCCACGGCCCCACTCGCGTCCAAGGACGAGTTGCCCCCATTGATGTACATACCGAAGGCATCCTCGAGCGCCACGAAATTCTGTGCGATCGCTAGCACGGGCTCCGATAGCACGAAATCTCCTGATGCCAAACCAGATTCGAGCACCGCGACGTACAGCGACACCTCGCGCTCGAACAGCAGCGTCATGAGTGTGCCATGGCTGGGGTCGCGTCCGGCGTTGACAGAGAACTCGTACAAGGCGCGGCTGAGCATGTCGGCGTCCCCGGCCGGGAGGCCCGATTCGATCAGGTTGACCAGCCGGTCCACCGGGCGGTCGAGCTTGCTGATCGCGTCCAGGCGCTGCCAGTAGTACCGATCGACGGCGCTGCGGTACACCTCGTCGATGAGATCGTCGATCTCCGGGTAGTAATAGGCCACCAGTCGAGGCGATACGTCAGCGACCTCGGCAATATCCTTGGCGCGCACAGCACCCAGGCCACGTTCGGCGATGACCGCGATCGCTGCCGCCACCAACTGGCTGCGGCGGGCGTCCTGGTTACGCACTCGCGCCACGGCCTACTCCTACCCGTCCCCCTGTCCGCCAAGGGTACGGTACGCCGCCGCGCTCTCCTGTCGGTCAGCCGGTGTCATCTGCGCTTCATCGCAAGGAATAGGACTTTATCGCCGCAATCCGATTGTCCTCTGCGATCAGGTCGCTGGCGCGCTCGGCGACCGCCATGATCGTCCCCACGGGGTTGACCGAGGGGATGGTCGGGAGTACCGAAGCGTCGACGACCCGCAACCCGCGCACCCCGCGGACACGCAGTCTCGAATCACACACTGCCAGCGGGTCTTGGGGTGCTCCCATCCGGCACGTTCCCGATACGTGGTACACCGTCTGGTGGGTGGCGCGAAGTGCGGGCGAGAGTTCCTCATCGGTGGTGAGGTCCGCCCCGGGAAAGACCTCGGCACCGATCCATTCCGACATCGGTGCGGTCGCCGCGATCCGTCGCGCGAGGCGGATCCCGGCGATCAGCGTGGCTTCGTCGGCGCCGTCGCTGTCGGTGAAGTAGCCGTAGTCGATGTCGGGTGGAGCAGCGGGATCTGCCGTTGCGATCCGCACCCGCCCGCGGCTGAGGGGCTTGGCAACGTTGGGCGCCAACGCCACGATCCGATCGGGCAGTCGGACACCGTAAGACACGGCATGGTCGGCGACAGCCTCCACCGGGAAATGCATGAGAACGTCGGGCCGCTCCGGGCCGTCGGTGCGCAGTCGCACCGCAGCTCCGGCGTCCCAGCCGGTGGCACAGGTGTCGGGGATGTCGCGCCGAGCCTCCCAGACGATCAGGCCCTCGGCGTGATCCATCAGGTTCTCCCCGACACCGGGGCTGTCCACGACGGTCGTCACGCCCGCGGCTGCCAATACGGCTTGGGGACCTATTCCGGAGAGCTGCAACAGTTTTGGTGAGTCGATGGCACCACAGGACACGATCACTTCACCAGACGAGCGGATGTCGTGTTCGGTTCCATCGTCGTCGACCGCGAGCACGCCTACCGCAGCCCCGTCTTCGAGGAGGATCCGCACCGCGCGCAGCCCGTGCCGGACGGTCAGGTTGTCGCGCGCGCCCATGATGTCGTGCAGATAATGCACCGACGTGGACGAACGCAGATGGGTCTCCGGCGTGTAGCCGATCTCGAAGAAGCCCGCGCCCACGCCGCTGCGGGCGAAGTCGGCGTCGCTGTTCCAGTTCGACCGCGCGGGCAGGCCCAGGGCCCGGATCGCCGATGCGACCACGTCGGCGACGTAGGGGTTCTGATGCTCGGCAGGTATCGGAACGATCGGCGTCGCAAGCCTGTCAAAGCAGCCGTCGACCGTTTCCGGGTCCCAGCCCTCGACGCCGAGTTCCGCCCACTCCCGAAGGTCGGCCGCCAACGGCCGCCAGCTGATCATCGTGTTGGCCGTGGAACAACCGCCCAGGATGCGCATCCGAGCCTGCCGGATGTTGGAGTTGCCCCGCTGCTGGGCAATGCTGCGGTAGTCGAGGTCGTACTCGCTCTCCACCATCTCCGCCCAACGACGGATGTCCAGGGCGCGGGGCTCGTCGGCGTCGGAGGGGCCGGGCTCGATGAGCGTCACCCGCACCTTGGGGTTCTCCGAAAGACGGCTGGCAACAATGCATCCCGCCGTACCGCCGCCGACAACCAGGAAATCGCAGGAACTCACGCGATGCTCGGTGCCGCGCCGGTGACGGTGGTCGCGGACACCCGTGGCCGCATCAGCACGTAATACAGCGGGCAGATGACAGCGAGCCCGACGATCCATGACACGTCCACCTTGCCAATCGCCTCGGCGGCGAAGCCGGTGAACAGGGTCGTCGACAGGAACGGGATCTGCACCAGGATGCCGGCGAAATAGCAGCCGATGGCGACCCAATTGAAGCGGCCGTAGATGCCGCCGTCACGTTCGAAGAGCGCGTCGATGTCGTAGTGGCCATGGCGCAACAGGTAGTAGTCGACGAGGTTGACCGCCGTCCACGGAATCAGCACGCACAACAGGAGCGCAAGGAAGTTGGCGTAATTGGCCAGGAAGTCGTCAGCGCTGAGGAGCGCGGGGATCAGGGTGAGCACGAAGAGCACGATCGCGACCACCGCGCGGCTGCCTGCCTGGGGATTCCAGCGCGGAACGATGTTCTGTCCGATCGTGATCGTCGACAGCGTTCCGCAGTACAGGTTCATCGCGTTGGTGGCGGTGATACCGATCGCGAAGATCGCGAACACCCCGGTGGTGACGCCGTGGGTCAGCGTCGAGAGCCCATCGAGTGTCTCGGCATCAGGCAGCGCGGCACCCACCAGCACACCGAGCAGCATGGGCAACACCGAACCGAGCACACACCCTGCATATGTGCCCCAGAACGCGGCCCGCTGGCCGGTGTCCTTGGGCATGTACCGGGTGTAGTCGGAAACATATGGGGCGTAAGCGATCTGCCACAGAGCTGCCACCGACAACGTCGCCATGAAGCCGGCCCAGGTGAATCCGTCGGTGTGCCAGGTTCCATCGGGCACGCCGTTGACGCCGACAATCCACACGAACGCGACGACCAGCGCACCCCCGGCCACGACCGACAACACCGCCGTCACCCGGTGAATCAGCCGGTAGCCGACGATCGTGGCGGCCACGCTGATCAACCCGATGACCACGATCGACCAGTTTGTCGGCAGCCCCGTTACGTGTGAGAGGGCCTGCCCGCCGAGAACCGCGTTCGAGGCGAAGAAGCCCAGGTACATGAACACGACGAGGACCACGACCAGCAGGCTGCCGTACGACCCGAACTGAGCGCGGGTCTGCAGCATCTGGGGAACACCCATCTGCGGCCCCTGAGCCGCATGCAATGCCATCACGACGGCTCCGACGACGTTGCCCAGCACCACCGCAAGCGCGCCGGCCCACCACGGCAGACCGAACACGGTGGTGGACAACGCCCCGGTGATGATCGTCAGCAACATGATGTTGGAGCCGAACCACACGGTGAACAGGTCACGCGCGCGGCCATGACGTTCGTCCAACGGGACATGGTCAATCGTCCGGCGTTCGACGGATTCCGGTCTGGAGCTGGGTGCGGTCATGGCTACCGGCCTTCACATACGACGTTTTCCGCGGCTGAGGCCGCGATCGCTATCAGTATTCGGCCAGGGTTGAAACGGATAAATCACAAAGAATCGGATTGCTAGATCTGTTTCATCGATGTAGACCAGCGGGAAGTCCGCGTTGACGGGGCATCGGGAGCAGCGTGACGATCTCCCGGTGCACGCCGACTCCGTCTTCGTCAACGCTGCGGTCTTCCGCCCCGACGGTGCCGACCCCGCCGATAGCGTCGCCGTACGGGACGGCCGGATCGTCGCCGTCGGGCGCGGTGTCGATCGCGACCTGCTCGGTGTCGGCACGCACATCATCGACCTCGGTGGCGCGACATTACTGCCCGGCTTCATCGACGCCCACGTCCATCCCGTCGCCGCCGGAATGCAGGCTCTCCGTTGCGATCTGTCGATGCTTGCGCACGACCGGGCCGGATATCGGACGGCGATAGCCGACTACGCCGCAGCCCATCCCGAGGATCACGTCATCGCGGGAAGCGGCTGGTACGGCGATGCGTTCAACGGGGGTTTCCCCACCGCAGCCGATATCGACGATGTGGTCGCCGAGCGCCCCGTGGTGCTGTCGAGCCACGACGGCCACGGCGTCTGGGTCAACAGTCGGGCCCTCGCCCTCGCCGGGGTCGATGCCACCACCCCCGATCCGCCGGGGGGACGCATCGTTCGCGACCCCGACGGGGAGCCGACCGGGATGCTCTTCGAAAGCGCCGCCGAACCGCTCAACCGCCTCATCCCGCAAACCACACCGGAGTTCCTCCGGCGTGCCCTGCTGGAGGCGCAGCGGCGATTGCACGCTGTCGGCGTCACGAGTTGGCAGGATGCGGGCGTCGGCATTCCGGCGTTCGGGCTCACCGATATCCTCGCCACCTACCTCGACGCGGACGCGGCCGGCGAACTGACCGCGCGGGTGGTCGGAGCGCTGTGGTGGACGGCCGACGCCGGCCTGGCCCAGATGGACGAGCTACTGGCTCGCCGCGCCGCGGCGGGGCACGGCCGGTTCAGTGCCTCGACCGTCAAGGTGATGCAGGACGGCATCTGCGAGAACTGCACGGCAGCGATGCTTGCGCCCTATCAGGGCACCTCCGGTAGTGCGCCGACGGGTATGTCGTTCATCGACGCTAGCGAGCTCACCGAGATCACGACTCGGCTTGCGGCCGAGCGCTTTCAGATCCACATGCACGCCGTCGGCGACCGCGCTGTGCGCGAGTGCCTCGACGCGCTGGAAGTGGCCATCCGATCGACGCCGCAGTTCGACGGGCGACACCACATTGCGCATCTCGATATCGTCGACCCCAGCGATATCCCCCGGTTCGGTGCACTGGGCGTGATCGCCAACATCCAGGCGCTGTGGGCCCGTCGAGACACCGAGATCGTCGAGCGCAAGCTACCGCTGCTGGGAGCCGAACGCGAGCGGTGGCACTTCCCGTTCGGGTCATTGCAGCGCCACGGTGCGCGCCTGGCGATGGGCAGCGACTGGCCCGTCACCGATCCGAATCCCCTGTGGGCCATCCACACTGCCGTCCACCGCACCGGCACCCGCGCCGACCCGCACGCGGTCGGCACGGACGTTTTCGACGCTCCCCTGCAGGCGCAGGAGGCGATCGACCTGCGCGCGGCCTTGACGGCATACACCGCAGGCTCGGCATACACCAACCACGACGGGGAGCGGGGCACCATCGAGGTCGGCAGGATCGCCGACCTCGTCGCCCTCGACGGTGATGTGTTCGACACCGAGGACATCGGGACCCTCCAGGCGGCACTGACGATGGTCGGCGGCGAGGTGGTGCACCGGGCGTGATTTGCCACCGGCGATCGGGGGCAATGTATGGACGTGACCGAACAGTCCCACCCCATCCGCAACTCCGGCCTTTTGGCCACGGCCATGAAGTACTTCGCCCGCGTCCACATCGCGGTGTATCAGCGCACGAACGGACTCCTGGGTTCCCGGCTGCTGTGGTTTCCGGCCGCGCTGCTGACGACGACGGGCCGCAAATCGGGGCGGCCGCGCACCACCGCCACGCTGTATCTGCGAGCCGGCGACCGCATCGTGCTGCCCGCGTCCTACGGCGGCCGAGACTCCAATCCCGCGTGGTACCTGAACCTGAAGGCCGACCCGTTGGTGACTGTTCAGGTGCGCGACAAGGTCCGAGACATGACCGCGCGCGACGCCACCGACGACGAGCGACGGGTGTACTGGCGGCAACTCACCCGAATCTACCCGCCGTACAAGGGATATCAGGACGCCGCGGACCGGCGCATCCCGCTGGTGGTGTGCGAGCCGCTGTGACGTCTGACGCGCCGAACGTCACCGAGCGCTACGCGCCGAAGACCGGCAGCGGCGTGCGCGACTTGGCGATCAGGTCGCTGACCACGGGGCCGAGTTCGGCGGGATCCCAACGGGCACCCTTGTCGATCGTCCCGCCGCGGTTCCAGCCCTCGGCCACCC
>JAEZIA010000403.1 GCA_023416315.1 Actinomycetes bacterium | reverse complement strand
GGGCAGGGCCGACGCACGCACGTAGACGTCTTCGCCCTCCTCCTGGGACAGGAAGCCGAATCCCTTCTCGGCGTCGTACCACTTCACCTTGCCGGTCGGCACTGGTCTCACCTGCTTCTAACGGGGTTGGCGACAACATGACGACGCGTCCCGCCTGTGCAGGACGCGTGCCGGTGATCCTACTCGGGAAGACGTCGGCCCAGCACCTGAGTTAGTTAGGTAGGCTGGCCGAACCGCTGGAGGAGACATGCGCCTGGTTTTGAACGTCATCTGGTTGCTGTTCGGCGGGCTCTGGCTGGCCCTCGGTTATCTGCTGGCCGCGCTTGTCAGCTTCGTGCTGATCATCACGATTCCGTTCGGCTTCGCCGCGCTTCGGATCGCCAACTACGCGCTGTGGCCGTTCGGGCGGACGATCGTCGACAAGCCAGGCCCGCGTCCCGGCGCCCTGATCGGCAACGTCATCTGGGTGCTGCTGTTCGGCCTGTGGCTGGCGATCGGCCACCTGGTGAGCGCGGCGGCGATGGCGGTCACGATCATCGGAATCCCGCTGGCGTTGGCCAATCTCAAGATGATCCCGGTCTCGTTGGTGCCGCTGGGCAAGGAGATCGTGCCCGCCGATGGGGTTCGGGTGCCGGCATGACGCTGACCGCGCTGGGGGTGCCGACGATCCGTCGCGACGGCGACCAACCGCCCGCCGACATGCCGCGCAGCGGCCCGCTGGTCGACACGTTCGGCCGGGTGGCCACCGATCTGCGGGTGTCGCTGACCGACCGGTGCAATCTGCGCTGTACCTATTGCATGCCTGCCGAGGGCCTGGACTGGCTGCCCGGTGACGAGCTGCTGACCCGCGACGAACTGACCAGGCTGCTGACCCTGGCCGTCACCCGGCTCGGCATCGCCAGCGTCCGCTTCACCGGAGGTGAGCCACTGCTCTACCGAGGGCTCGAAGACGTGGTGTCCGCGGTGGCGGGGTTGGAACCGCGCCCGGAGATCGCGCTGACCACCAACGGGCTGGGACTGGCCCGCCGGGCGCAGGCCCTGGCCGACGCCGGCTTGAATCGGGTCAACGTGTCCCTCGACACCGTCGATGCCGAGCACTTCGCCGCCATCACTCGGCGCGACCGGCTATCGGATGTGCTCGACGGCCTGGCCGCCGCGGCGGCGGCCGGTTTGGGTCCGGTGAAGGTCAATGCCGTCCTCGACCACGACAGTGGCCTCGTCGACGCGGTCGAACTGCTCGACTACTGCCTGCGCTACGGCTACCAGCTGCGCATCATCGAGCAGATGCCGCTCGATGCCAGTCATCTCTGGCGTCGGGACGCCAACCTCAGCGCCGACCAGATCTTCGCCGCCCTGGCAGCACGGTTCACGCTCACGCCCGACCCGGCACCGCGTGGCTCAGCCCCGGCTCAGCTGTGGCAGGTCAACGGCGGCCCGGCGACGGTCGGCATCATCGCGTCCGTCTCGCATGCGTTCTGCTCGGCCTGCGACCGGACCCGGTTGACCGCCGACGGCCAGATCCGCAACTGCCTGTTCTCCGCGGAGGAAACCGACCTGCGGGCGCTGCTGCGCAGCGGCGCCGACGACGCCGCGCTGGAGTCGGTGTGGCGCGCGGCGATGTGGCGCAAGGCGGCCGGCCACGGGATCAACGATCCGGGATTCGTTCAGCCACAACGACCGATGAGCGCGATCGGTGGCTGAGGTGGCCGAGTCGGTCCAGGTGACCGTGCGCTACTTCGCCGCGGCCCGCGCCGCGGCGGGCGCCGAGGACGAGCGGCTGACCGTGCGGGCCGGCGCGACGGTCGCCGACGTGGTGAGCGAATTGGGTTGCCGCAGCGAGGAATTAGCACGGGTTCTGCAGCGCTGTTCGTTTTTGTGTGACGGCATCGCGGTGCGGGATCAGGCGGTCGAACTGCACTCCGGCCAGACTCTTGACGTGCTACCCCCCTTCGCCGGCGGATGATCGTGATTTACGTCACATCACGATCAGATAACAAGATGGCCACAGCCCGGTTTAGCGGCGGAATTACCTGGGCGAACGCCGAGGTATCTAGGGGCTTTAACCTTTTTTAAGGTTTGCCGGTAGCAGAAACGCCCGGAATTGCAAAAGTCGACGGCTGTCTCGGTTCCAACTACCGTCTCTCGGAGGTCAGCCCCCTCAACCCGGGCAGGCCCTCTCCGCTCTCAGCGCTGAGCTCCATCCAAGGAGCGGGGAGACCAACGAACACCATGGATGGAGGCGGGGGACCCAACCGGTCCACCGAGATATCGGACCCGGAGCTGCATGCGGCTCCTTGGGGTGAAGCCGAAATCGTTTGACGACGACGACGGCCGGGCGACCTCTCCAGCCCGAACCCGACAGCTGACCTCGCAGGCGCATCGAAGAGAGGAACACTTCGCCATATGAGTGGACGGCATCGCAAGCCCACTTCATCGTCAGTCAACGTCGCCAAGATCGCGGTCACCGGAGCGGTCATCGGAGGCGGCAGCCTAGCCCTCGCCGGTCAGGCCCAGGCAGCTCCCGATCACGAATGGGACCAGGTTGCCCGTTGTGAGTCCGGCGGAAACTGGGCCATCAACACCGGCAACGGCTACCAGGGCGGTCTTCAGTTCTCGCCGAGCACGTGGTCCGGGCATGGTGGCGGTCAGTTCGCCCCGGCCGCGAACATGGCCACCAAGGATCAGCAGATCGCGATTGCCGAGCGCGTGCTCGCCACCCAGGGCCGCGGCGCCTGGCCGGTGTGCGGCCGCGGTCTCTCGGCTGCCACCCCGCGCAACGTGATCAACGAGCCCACTCCGGACGCCGCGCCGGTCGAAGCGGTCGCGCTCGACGCTCCGCTGCCCGACGCACCCGCGCCCGACGCTCCGCTGCCCGACGCACCCGCGCCGGATGCCCCGGCGGATCTGCCGCCGGCTCCGCAGGACCTCGCGCCCGCGCCCGCGGATCTGCCGCCCGCGCCGCAGGATCTCCCCCCGGCCCCGCAGGATCTCGCGCCCGCGCCCGCGGACCTACCT
>JAEZIA010000400.1 GCA_023416315.1 Actinomycetes bacterium | reverse complement strand
CAGGGTGAGGCAGCCGCCGGTGTGGTGCTCCTGCGCCCCGCCGCCGCCGGTACCGGTGTTATCGCCGGTGGTCCGGTGCGTGCGGTGCTCGAGTGCGCCGGCATCCACGACGTCCTGTCGAAGTCGCTCGGCTCGTCGAACACGATCAACATCGTGCACGCGACCGTCGAGGCACTGAAGAGCCTCGAGGAGCCTCGTGCCGTGGCCGCTCGCCGTGGCCTCGACTACGACGCCGTCGTGCCCGGGATCATCATCCGCAACGAGGCCAAGGCCGCGGCGGCACTGAAGGCAGGTGCATGATGGCGAGCCGTCTGAAGGTTACGCAGGTCAAGTCCAAGGTGAGCGAGAAGCAGAACCAGCGCGACACGCTGCGTTCGCTCGGTCTCAAGCGGATCGGCGACTCGGTCGTCCGTCCCGACGACGCGCAGACGCGCGGCTACGTCAAGACCGTCGCCCACCTCGTGAAGGTTGAGGAGATCGACTGATGGCCGAGAAGGCTGAGAAGACGACCGAAGAGGTCGTCGAGAAGAAGGCGCCCGCCAAGAAGGCTCCGGCCAAGAAGGCTGCGCCGGCCAAGAAGGCTGCGCCCGCCAAAAAGGCTGCGCCCGCCAAAAAGGCTGCCGCCAAGAAGGCTCCGGCCAAGAAGGGCCGCCGCTAAACACAGCAGTTGAATACGCCGCGGGCCCAGCGCCCGCGGCGTATTCGCGTGTCAGGGCCTTGTCGCCAGCGGGCTGTCGATGTAGTCGGCAGCCACGATCCGGTCACCGTGCAACGACAGCACCCAGGTGCTGCCCTTGCGGTTGTGGGACTTATCGGGCTTACGGATTCCGCGCCACCACTCGAGCAGGTACGGAATCACCTTGCCCTGCGTGCAGATCACCGGTGTGCCACCCTGCGCGGCGATCTTGATGATCCGGCTGTGCGCGGCGTCCGGGTCGGCGGCGTAGGCCTCCTCGGTAAGGCTTGCCTCGGTGGAGATTGGCACGCCGAGTTCCTGCGCCAGCGGCTCGACTGTCTGAATGCAGCGCACCCGGTCGGCCGCGTAGACGTCGGTGGCCCCGAACGCCAGCAGCTGGCCGGCCAACGACTCGGCTTGGGCGCGACCGTTCTTGTCCAACGGCCGGCTCCGGTCATCGCCCTTGTAGCGGGACTTGATCCCCGCGGTGCCGTGGCGGACGATCAAGACCGTTGTGGTGTCGGGCGGTTGTTTGGTGAACGCCTTGAGTACGTCTCGGTCGTGGGGATAGGTGAGGTGTTGCGCGGCTTCGTCGACCGGCAGCCATGCCAGCTGATCGACTTCCTCATTCGGAGTGAACTGCCCGCCCAGCGCGCGCGCCGCCCAATAGTGAACGATCTTGGTGCCCTGCGGAATCTGATAATGGGTCTGGATCAGGCGCCGGCCCAGCTGGGCACGTTGACCGGTCTCCTCCCAGATCTCCCGGACCGCCGCGACCGGTTCGTTCTCGCCGGGGTCGACCTTGCCCTTGGGTAGCGACCAGTCGTCGTAGCGCGGCCGATGAATCAGCGCGACACGGATCTCGCCGGTCTCGGGATCGGGCCGCCACAGCACCGCGCCGGCCGCGACGATCCGCCGTTGCAGCGACTTGCCCTTCTTCGTCGCAGACTTCTTCGTCGATTTGTTCTGCGAGCTGTTACCTGAGGCTTTCTTGGCCACCTCAACTCCCGCAAATCAATTCGGGTCCCGTCACGGGGCCGGATCCGGTGGATCGCACGCCGGCTTCACTCAGCGCTGCCGATGGCGTTCCATCAGCCACACCTGATGGTCGCGGACCTGCCTACCGTCTTGGGGCGACGCAGTCCAGTGGCCGTCGGGGCCCAACTCCCAGCACCGGGTCGAGGGATCCATCGCCGATTCGAAGATGTCGTCGAGATGCGCAGTGAGCCGTGGGTCTTTCACCTGGGCCAGCACCTCAACCCGGCGGTCCAGATTGCGGTGCATCATGTCGGCGCTGCCGATGAAGAATTCGTTGATCGCGTTGAAATGGAAGATCCGCGAATGTTCGAGGAAGCGGCCGAGAATCGAACGCACGACGATGTTCTCGGAGAAGCCGTCGGCCCCGGGTTTGAGCGCGCAGATGCCGCGGACGACCACCTCGACGCGAACCCCGGCCTGCGATGCGCGGTACAACGCGTCGATGACCTGCTCGTCGACAACAGCGTTGGCCTTCAGCCGAATCCGGCCGTTGCCACCCTCGCGATGCGCGGCGATCTCGCGCTCGACGCGCTCGATGATGCCCTTGCGTACGCCGTGCGGCGCGACGAGAAGGTTGCGGTAGCTGACCTTGCGGGAGTAACCGGTCAGCGAGTTGAACAAGTCGGTGAGATCCGCGCCGATATCCGGAGCGGCGGTGATCAAGCCGACGTCCTCATACAGCCGAGCGGTCTTCGGGTTGTAGTTGCCGGTCCCGATGTGGCAGTAGCGACGGATCATCGACCCTTCCCGGCGCACCACCAGGCAGGTCTTGCAGTGAGTCTTCAGCCCGATCAAGCCGTAGACGACGTGCACGCCGGCATCTTCCAGTGTGCGGGCCCATTTGATGTTGGCCTGCTCGTCGAAGCGCGCTTTCAATTCGACCAGGGCGACCACCTGCTTGCCGGCCTGCGCGGCATCGATGAGCGCGTTGACGATGGGGGAGTCACCCGAGGTCCGGTACAGGGTCTGCTTGATCGCCAACACATTCGGGTCGGCGGCGGCCTGCTCGATGAAACGCTGCACGCTCGTCGAGAACGAGTCGTATGGATGGTGCACCAGCACGTCACCGTCGCGCAGCGTGGAGAAGATGCTCTTGGGCGTCTCGCGTTCGGCGAACGCCGGGTGGGTGGCCGGGACGAACGGACGGTCCTTGAGCGCCGGGCGGTCGATGTCGTACACCTGCCACAGCGACGAAAGATCCAGCAGTCCCGGCACCTGCACCACATCCCCGGGGTGCACGTCGAGCTCGCGCAACAGCAACTCGAGCATGTGCTCGGTCATGTCGTCGGCGACCTCGAGGCGGACCGGAGAGCCGAACCGCCGCCGGGCCAGTTCGCGTTCGAGTGCCTGGAGCAGGTCTTCGTCGCGGTCTTCCTCGACCTGCATATCGGCGTTGCGGGTGATCCGGAAGACGTGATGCTCGACGATCTCCATGCCGGGGAACAACACCGGTAGGAACGCCGCGATCAGCTCTTCGGTCGGCAGGAACCGCACGACGTCACCATCTCCGTTGGTGCCCTTGAGGACAACGAACCGGTCGACGTTGTCGGGAACCTTGATGCGGGCGAAGTGTTCACCACCGTCGTCGGGCGACTTGACGGTGATCGCCATGTTCAGGCTCAGGCCGCTGACGAACGGGAACGGATGCGCCGGGTCGACGGCGAGCGGTGTGAGGACCGGGAACACCTGCTCGTGAAAGTACGTCGAGAGTTCATCACGTTCGGCGTCGGTCAGGTCGGCCCAGTTGACGATGTGAATTCCCTCGTCGGCCAACGCCGGCCGCACGGACTCGATGAAGACTTCGGCTTGACGCAGCGAGATCTGCCGGGTGCGTTCACCGATGCGGCGCAGCTGTTCGCGCGGGGACAGCCCGTCGGCCGACCGCACCGACAAGCCCATCTCGTCGCGGCGCTTGAGCCCGGCGACCCGGACCATGTAGAACTCGTCGAGGTTGGACGCGAAGATCGCCAAGAACTTCGCCCGCTCCAGCAGGGGCAGCGAGGTGTCGGCGGCCAAGGCCAGCACCCGGGCGTTGAAATCCAGCCAGCTCAGCTCGCGGTTGAGGTAGCGGTCCTCGGGCAGTTCATCGTCGACGGCGGTCGCGGTGGCCGCGGGTGGTGCCCCGGGCGCGGCGTCACCGGGCTGCCAGTCGTCGTCTGTCGATCGCGCATCGGTTTCGGTGTCCGTCACAAATCCGATCATCCCCCATCTGGACAGCGTGCGGACGCCGGCAGCCGAAAGTGGCCACCCGTTCAGCGGTTGTTAACCGTCAGTGCGGCGCGATTGCCCTGGTCGTCGCCGCTCCGACACCTATACGGCGGGCTGCTTCCAGGTCTTCGACGGTATCGATGTCACAGCGCAGTCCCGGCCAGGTGCCGGTGAGCTCGACGGCTCCGGACTCGCGGTGCCTGCGCGCCGAGTCCCGGCCGAGCAGCGGATCGAGCGGTGTTCCGAACGCGAACAATGCGGCGGTGCCGCTGCCGGGGCGGTCGGCGACGAAGCTGCGCCGGTAACCGCGGGCCTGGGCCACCGCATCGGCCAGTTCGTGGGTCTGCAGCGCGGGTAGATCGCCTTGCAGCACAACAGTATTGGCGGTGCTTCTGCTGACCGTGGCCCAGGCGAACCGCACGGCGGTATTCAGTGGATCCGGCTCGGTGGGGGGTGTGGCGTCGAACAACACGTCTGCGCCGAGTTCCCGAGCGGCGGCGGCCGCGGTGTCGTCGGGGGTGACCACGGTGATGGACCGGACTGTGTCGGCGGCCCGCGCGGCGGTGATGGTGTCGATCAGCATCGCGAGGACGACGTGCTCGCGGACCCCCGCGGAAAACACCGGGCTCAGCCTGGTCTTGGCGGCGGTGAGGCGCTTTACCGCGATGATCACACCGATGTCCGCGCTCATGTTCACCATCCTTCCAGCGTCATTCGGGCCTGCTGCATTCCTGTCGGCGAGGGTTCGCAGCGGCGTGGGCTACGTTAATGAGCATGACCAGCACGGTGGGCACCGCGGCGGTGATGGGCGCGGGTGCGTGGGGAACTGCCCTGGCCAAGGTGCTTGCCGATGCCGGATCCGAGGTCCGGTTATGGTCACGTCGCGCCGAGGTGGCGGATGCGATCAACACCACGCATACCAATAGTGGTTATCTCCCCGGTATCACGCTGCCCGGCACGATTCGCGCCACCACCGATGCGGCCGAGGCCCTCGACGGTCTGACCACCGTGCTGCTGGCGGTGCCCGCCCAGACACTGCGTGCCAACCTCGAACAGTGGGACGGCCTGCTGACCGACGGCGCCACGCTTGTCAGCCTCGCCAAAGGTATCGAGCTGGGCAGCCTGATGCGGATGAGCCAGGTCATCGTCGGTGTCACCGGTGTGGATCCCAGCCAGGTCGCGGTGGTCTCGGGCCCGAACCTGGCCGACGAGATCGCGCAACAGCAGCCGGCGGCCACCGTGGTGGCGTGCACCGACTCGGGCCGGGCGATTGCCCTGCAGCGAGCACTGAGCACCGGATACTTCCGTCCCTACACCAACGCCGACGTCATCGGCACCGAGATCGGTGGGGCGTGCAAGAACGTCATCGCGCTGGCGTGCGGGATGGCCGCCGGGGTTGGCCTCGGCGAGAACACCGCCGCGGCGATCATCACCCGCGGGCTGGCCGAGATCATGCGGTTGGGCATCGCGGTCGGCGCCAAATCGGCGACGCTGGCCGGCCTGGCAGGCGTCGGTGACCTGGTTGCCACCTGCACGTCGCCGCACTCCCGCAACCGCAGCTTCGGCGAACGCCTAGGCCGGGGTGAAACGATGGAGGCCGCGCAACTGGCCGCGGACGGGCACGTCGCCGAGGGGGTCACCTCGTGCGAATCGATCCTGGCGCTGGCGGCCAGCTACGATGTCGAGATGCCGCTCACCGATGCGGTACACCGGGTGTGCCACAAGGGATTGTCGGTCGACCAGGCGGTGGCCCTGCTGTTGGGCCGCAGCATCAAACCGGAATGAGCGAGCACTACGGCGATTCCACCCGCGCCGTCAAAGCCGCCAGCTCCGAGCCGATTCCGGGTGAGCCGGTCGGCCCCGGCCCGGTCCTGGCGTCGGCCTTCCACCTGTCCGACGACGAAGGCAGCGAGCCGAACACCTATGGCCGTGGCTCCAATCCGACCTGGCGGCAACTCGAGTCAGCGCTCGCTCAGCTCGAGGGTGCTACTGCCGCATTGGCATTCGGCTCCGGGATGGCGGCGATCACCGCTGCCCTCCGGGTGACGGCCAAGCCGGGTTCGGTGCTCGTCATTCCGGCCGACGGCTACTACCAGGTTCGGCGATATGCGATGGAAAGCCTTGCCCCGCTTGGCGTCACGGTTTACGAAGCGACCGCCGACCAGATCGTCGAGGCGGCCGGCGGCGCCGACGTGGTGCTCGCCGAGACCCCGACCAACCCGGCGCTGGATGTGGTGGATCTGCACCGGCTGGCCGCAATCTGCCGGGGCCGTGGCGCGCGGCTACTCGTGGACAACACCACCGCCACGCCGCTGGGTCAACAACCGTTGTCGCTGGGCGCCGACCTGGTGGTGGCCAGCGCCACCAAATCGCTGGCCGGGCATAGCGACCTGTTGGCCGGCTACGTCGCCGGCAGCGACTCCGAGCTGATGTCGGCCTTGGAGCGCGAGCGCCTGCTGTCCGGCGCGATCCTCGGCTCCTTCGAGGCGTGGCTGGTGCTGCGCAGCCTCGGCAGCCTCGGCCTGCGGTTCGAGCGGCAATGCCAGAACGCGCTGGCGCTGGCGGCCGCGCTGCACAACCACCCGAAGGTTCGCTCGGTGCGCTATCCCGGGCTACCCGGTGACCCCTCGCACTCGGTGGCGGCCGCCCAGATGCGGCGGTTCGGCGGCCTGGTGTCCCTCGAACTCGCCGACGAGGCGGCCGTGCACGCGCTGGTGCGCCGCAGCGAGCTGCTGGTGGCGGCGACCAGCTTCGGCGGCATCCACACC
>JAEZIA010000348.1 GCA_023416315.1 Actinomycetes bacterium | reverse complement strand
AGAGGCTCGTCGACCTCGACGGTGTCGCCCTCTTGCTTGAGCCACCGGGTGACGGTCCCCTCGGTGACGCTCTCACCGAGTGCCGGCATCTGGACGGAGACGGCCATTGTGTTGACTCCCTCGAACGTCGGGTCGGACTTCTGGCATACCACAGCGCCGTGTACCCATCCTGTCATTGCCGGACCGCGCGCATGCACTCAGGGCGACGTGTGAATTCTCTGGCACCATCGAGGGAAAGCACCACCGAGAGGAGCGCGTTCCAGTTGGGGCTGTTCGACAGGTTCCGGACCAGAGGCCGGGCCGAATCCCGGGTCGCCGCCGACCGGAAGCATCTGTATGAATGGGCCGCGCAGCGCACCGGGGTGGAGGCCTACGTCGAGCCCAAGACCAGCGTGACCCCGATGACGATCGTGCTGGTCGCCGCCGACGGGGAATGGACGCGCCGCCCCGCCGACGGGCCCACCGGCGCCCGCCGGCTGGGCGAAGAGCTCGGCATTCCCGTCTATGACGTGCAGAAAGTCGGGTATCCGCAGCGAATGCGCGACTATGACGCGCGACGACGGATCGAGCGTCGCCGCCAACGAGAGAAGGACCTGGAGACCTGATGACGATGCGCTATGTCGACAGCACCGGCGGCACCCGGCTCGCGGTCTACGAGGAGGGCAACCCGGACGGCCCGACGGTCGTCCTGCTTCACGGTTGGCCCGACTCGCACGTGCTGTGGGACGGCGTCGTGCCCCTACTGACCGACAAGTTCCGCGTCATCCGCTACGACAACCGCAGCGCCGGGGCCTCCAAAGGACCCACGTCCTTCTCGAAGTACCGGATGGCCGACTTCGCCGACGACTTCGCTGCCGTCGTCGCCGAACTGAGCCCGGGCCGGCCTGTGCATGTGCTCGGACACGACTGGGGATCGATCGGCTTCTGGGAGTACCTGAGTCGGCCGGGCGCCGGTGACCGGGTCGCGTCATTCACGACGGTGTCCGGGCCGAGCCTGCACCACCTCATCCGATACATCCGCGACGGGCTGAAGACGCCGTACCGGCCGGTCCGCTTCGCCCGTTCACTGGCCCAGCTGCTGCATCTCACCTACACCTTGCCGCTGTCCATTCCGCTGCTGGCGCCCGCGACGCTGCGATTGACCGCCGGAGTGTTGAAGGCCGGCATCACGCTCGGCATCCCCAAAGATCAGCTCCACCACGGCGGGACGTTCGCCGCCGACGCCGCACGGGGCGCAAAGATCTACCGTGCCAACGCTTTACCCGCCCTGCTCCACAGGACCCAGGAACTTCACGTCGACGTTCCGGTGCAGCTGATCGTCAACGTCGACGACCCCTACGTGCGGCCCTACGTCTACGACGACACGCCGCGCTGGGTGGCGCGGTTGTGGCGCCGCGAGCTGAGGTCCGGGCACTGGTCGCCGTTCTCGCATCCGCAGGCGCTCGCCACGGCGGTCACCGAACTGGCCGATCACCTCGACGGCAAGCCGGCCAGCCGCGCACTGCTGCGGGCCGAGGTGGGGCGGGCGCGCAAGCATTTCGGCGACACGCTGGTCTCGGTCACCGGAGCGGGCAGCGGCATCGGCCGGGAGACCGCGCTGGCCTTCGCCGCCGAGGGCGCCGAACTGGTGATCAGCGATATCGATGAGGCCAGCGTCAAGGAGACCGCGGCCACGATCGCCGCGCACGGCGGCGTCGCGCATCCCTATGTGCTCGACGTCTCCGACGCCGACGCCGTCGAGCGGTTCGCCGACCAGGTGTGCGCGACCCACGGGGTGCCCGACATCGTCGTCAACAACGCAGGCATCGGGGTAGCGGGAGCCTTCCTGGACACCCCGGCCGAGCAGTTCGACCGTGTGCTTGATGTCAATCTCGGCGGCGTGGTCAACGGCTGCCGGGCCTTCGCGCGCCGGCTGGTCGAGCGCGGTACCGGCGGCCACATCGTCAACGTGGCCTCGATGGCGGCCTATTCGCCGCTGAAGGGGCTGAACGCCTACTGCACCTCCAAGGCCGCGGTGTATATGTTCTCCGACTGCCTGCGCGCCGAATTGGCTTCCGCAGGAATCGGATTGACCACGATCTGCCCCGGCATCATCAACACCAACATCGTGTCCGCCACCGAGATGGTGGCGCCATCGGGTAGTCGCACGGCGGTCGCCAAGCGGCGGGCACAGCTGGAGCAGATGTTCGCCCGGCGCGGCTACGGCCCGGACAAGGTGGCCAAGGCCATCGTCGCCTCGGTCAAGGCGGACAAGCCGATCCGGCCGGTGACGCCCGAGGCCTACCTGATGTACGGGACATCGAAGGTTCTGCCGCAGGGGATGCGCAGCATCGCCAGGGCCGGGGTGGTCTGAGCGTCGGACTACCGGCTAGCCGGTAGTCCGTTATGGCGGCTCGCCGTGATGCCCGTCACCGGGGCGGGCTGCCAAGGTCAGCAGATGACCGAGATTGCCCGAATCCGCCCGCGGCATCGCCCACCGTTCGATCGCCAATCGGCACTGGCCAAAGTGCAAGCCTCCGAGGACGCCTGGAACACCCGCGATCCCTGGATGGTCTCGCTCGGCTATTCGATCGATGCGGTGTGGCGCCACCGGGACGTCTTCATCACCGGGCGCGACGAGATCGTCGACTTCCTCATCCTCAAGTGGCGACGCGAGCACTACTACGCGCTGCGCAAGGAGCTGTGGGCGTTCGAGGGCAACCGCCTCGCGGTGCGCTTCCAATACGAGTGGCACGACGAGTCCGGGCAGTGGTGGCGCAGCTACGGCAACGAGTTGTGGGAGTTCGACGAGCAGAACCTGAACCGGCGCCGCGAGGGGTCGATCAACGACGTGCGCATCACCGCTGCGCAGCGGCGCATCTTCGGCCCGCGCAGCCCCGAGGAGCGGGGCGTCAGCTTCCCGCTGCACTAACCGTTCGCGGCGATGTCCTCCAGGACGGCGAACATCGTCCGCGTCGGAACCCCGGTGCCGCCCTTGGGGGTGTAACCCCACGGGCCGGAGGTGTTGTAGGCAGGCCCGGCGATGTCGATGTGCGCCCACTGCACGCCGTCGGCGACGAACTCGCGAAGGTAGACCCCGGCGACCAGCATGCCGGCGAAGCGCTGCGCGCTGACGTTGGCCAGGTCGGCCACGGAGGACTTCAGCTCATCTTTTAATTCATCGGGCAGCGGCATCGCCCAGGCGTTCTCACCTTCGGCCTGGGAGATCCGGGCCACCCGGTCACGGAAGTCGTCGCTGCCCATCACGCCCGGGGTGCGCCCGCCGAGCGCGACGGTCTGCGCACCGGTCAGCGTGGAGGTCTCGATCAGGTAGTCCGGCTTGTCCTCACAGGCCCGCACGATCGCGTCGGCCAGAATCAGCCGGCCCTCCGCGTCGGTGTTGAGCACCTCGACGGTGATCCCGCCGTACTGGGTCAGCACGTCGCCGGGGCGCTGCGCGGTCGCCGACGGCATGTTCTCGGACATCGGCACGTATGCCACGACGTCGATCGGCAGGTTGCGGCGCGCGGCGAGCAGCACGGTCGCGATGACCGCGGCCGCCCCGCCCATGTCGGAGGTCATGTGGTGCATGTTCGCGGCCGGCTTGATCGAGATGCCGCCGG
>JAEZIA010000365.1 GCA_023416315.1 Actinomycetes bacterium | reverse complement strand
CGGTCAGCACGTCGCGCACCTCGGGGGTCAACTCGGCGCTGATCGCCGAGAGCTCCTCGTCGGTGAGCTCATCGAGCCCGACACCGCGTCCCTCGGCGGCACGAACCGCGGCACCGGCGGCCTCGTGAGCGACGCGGAACGGAACGCCGCGCCGCACCAGCCATTCGGCGACGTCGGTGGCCAGGGTGTAGCCGGCCGGGGCCAGCGCGGCCATCCGGTCGGTGTCGAACCGCAGAGTCGCGACCAGTCCGGCCATCGCGGGCAGCACCAGCTCCAGTTGCGCGACGGAGTCGAACACCGGCTCCTTGTCCTCCTGCAGGTCGCGGTTGTAGGCCAGCGGCTGCGCCTTCAGCGTGGCCAGCAGGCCGGTGAGATTGCCGATCAACCGCCCGGACTTGCCACGGGCCAGTTCGGCGATGTCCGGGTTCTTCTTCTGCGGCATGATCGAGCTGCCGGTCGACCACGAGTCGTGCAATGTCACATAGCCGAATTCGGTTGTGCTCCACAGGATGATGTCCTCGGCGAGCCGGGACAGGTCGACCCCGATCATCGCCAGCACGAAGGCGGCCTCCGCGGCGAAGTCACGGGCGGCGGTCGCGTCGATCGAATTGTCGGCGGCCGCGGCGAATCCCAGTTCCGCGGCGATCGCGTCGGGGTCCAGGCCCAGCGATGAGCCGGCCAGTGCGCCCGAGCCGTAGGGCGACACCGCGGTGCGGTCGTCGAAGTCGGCGATCCGGTCGACATCGCGCAGCAGCGGATGGGCGTGGGCCAGCAGATGGTGCGCAAGCAGCACCGGCTGCGCGGCCTGCAGGTGGGTCTTGCCGGGCATGATCGCGGTCGGATGCGCGGCCGCCTGGGTTGCCAGTGCCGTGACCACGTCGAGGGCGGCGTCGGCGACCCGGCGCATCGCGTCGCGCAGCCACATCCGAAACAGGGTGGCCACCTGATCGTTTCGCGACCGGCCGGCCCGTAGCCGCCCCCCGAGATCGGCTCCGACCCGGTCGATCAGTCCCCGTTCCAGCGCCCCGTGCACATCCTCATCGGTGACCAGTGGGGTGAAGCTGCCGTCGGCGACGTCCTCGCCGAGGCTGTCGAGTCCGGCGAGCAGGCCGTCGCGCTGCTCATCGGTCAACAGTCCTGTGGCGTGCAGCACCTTGGCGTGCGCCTTGGATGCGGCAATGTCATAGGGCGCCAGCACCCAGTCGAAGTGGGTGGACTTGCTCAGCGCCGCCAACGCGGGCGCGGGCCCGTCGGCGAAGCGGCCGCCCCACAGCGAGCCCTCGTTGGTGCGCACGGCTAGCTGCCTGCCAGATCCCGGCGGGCGGCGATCTTCGACGACAGCCCGTGCACGTGCACGAAGCCCTTCGCCGACGACTGGTCGAAGGTGTCCCCCTCGTCGTAGGTCGCCAGGTTGAAGTCATACAGCGAGGTCGGGCTGCGGCGGCCGTTGACCGCGATGTGCCCGCCGTGCAACACCATCCGGATCTCGCCGGTCACATGCTGTTGGGTATCGGCGACGAAGGCTTCCAGCGACCGCTTCAGCGGCGAGAACCACAGGCCGTCGTAAACCAGCTCGCCCCACTTGCGGTCGGTCCCCCGCTTGAACCGGCCGAGCTCACGCTCCAGCGTGACGTGCTCGAGTTCGGTGTGCGCGGTGATCAGCACCATCGCGCCGGGGGCTTCGTAGATCTCGCGGCTCTTGATACCGACGAGGCGGTCTTCGACGACGTCGAGACGGCCGACACCCTGGGCACCGGCGCGCCGGTTGAGCTCCTCGATGGCCTGCAACACGGTGACCGGCTTGCCGTCGATCGACACCGGTACGCCGCGTTCGAAGCCGACGATCACCTCGTCGGGGGTATTCCAGTTCAGCGTCGGGTCTTCGGTGTAGTCGTAGACGTCCTTGGTCGGCGCATTCCACAGGTGCTCCAGGAAGCCGGTTTCCACCGCGCGGCCCCACACGTTCTGGTCGATCGAGAACGGCGAACGCTTGGTGACATTGATCGGGATCGCGTTCTCCTCGGCGAACGCGATCGCCTTCTCCCGGGTCCAGGCGTAATCGCGGACCGGGGCCAGCACCTCGAGATCCGGTGCCAGCGAGGCGAATCCGACCTCGAAGCGGACCTGGTCATTGCCCTTGCCGGTGCAGCCGTGCGCGACGATGCCGCCGCGGTGCTCGCGGGCCGCGGCCACCAGGTGCTTGACGATCAGCGGCCGGCTCAACGCGGACACCAGCGGGTAGCGGTCCATGTAGAGGGCGTTGGACTGGATGGCGGGCAGGCAGTACTGCTCGGCGAACTCGTCGCGGGCATCGACCACCACCGCTTCGACGGCACCGCAGTCCAGGGCGCGCTGGCGAACGACCTCCATGTCTTCGCCGCCCTGGCCGAGGTCGATGGCCACGGCCACCACCTCCTTGCCGGTCTCCTTGCCGATCCAGCTGATGGCCACCGAGGTGTCCAGGCCGCCGGAGTACGCCAAGATGACGCGTTCGGACATGAAGTGCTCCTTAGTGTTTCAGGGTCTAATGGATGGTTTCGAACATGGCGGCCAGTTGGGCGCCGGTCATCGGCTCGCGCGCCACCACCAAAATCGTGTCGTCGCCGGCGACGGTGCCCACGACGTCGGGCAGCGCCGCCCTGTCGATGGCACTGGCCAGATAATGCGCGGCCCCGGGCGGGGTGCGCAGCACGGCCAGGTTGCCGCTGGCGTCGGTGGACACCAGCAGGTCACCGAGCAGCCGGGACACCCGCTCGGTGCCGCCGGACACCCCGCGCACCGGGCTGCCGTCCTCGGGAACGACGTAGACGCCGCCCCCGCCGTCGGCGCCGCGCAGCTTGACCGCGCCGAGCTCTTCGAGGTCACGCGACAGCGTGGCCTGGGTGACCTCGATGCCCTCGTCGGCCAGCAGGGCGGCGAGCTCACTCTGACTGTGCACCGACCGCGAGGACAGCAGCGCCACGATCCGAGCCTGCCGCCCGGCCCGTGTCGTGCTGACCTCGCTGGTCATCGCTGCCCTCTGCTCTTCGCGCAAGCGCTCATCGCTGCCCTCTGCTCTTCGCGCAAGCGCTCATCGCTGCTGCTCCAGCAGCCACACCAGCAGCGCTTTCTGCGCGTGCAACCGGTTCTCGGCTTCGTCCCACACCGCACTGTGCTTGCCGTCGATCACCTCGTCGGTGATCTCGTGGCCGCGGTGCGCCGGAAGGCAGTGCAGCACAACCGCTTCGGAGTCGGCGTAATCGAGCAGTCCGGCGTTGAGCTGGAACGGCCGGAACGGCACCACCCGGTCGAGGCCGTCGTTCTCCTGCCCCATGGACGTCCAGGTATCGGTGACCAGCACATCGGCGCCCTTCGCACCGGCGACCGCATCGCTGGTGAGGGTGACGGTGGCGCCAGTCTGCTGCCCGCGGCGCTCGGCGGCCGCCACGAACAGCGGATGCGGCTCGAAGCCGGCGGGCGCGGCGATCGTGACGTGAATGCCCGCCGTCACCCCGCCGAGCATCAGCGAGTGCGCCATGTTGTTGGCGCCGTCGCCGAAGTAGGTCATCCGAAGCCCGGGCAGCGAGCCCTTGCGTTCGGCCAGCGTCTGCAGATCGGCCAGCACCTGGCAGGGGTGGAACTCGTCGGACAGCGCGTTGACCACGGGAACCGTTGCGGCCGAAGCCATCGCGTTGAGTCGCTGCTGGGCGAAGGTACGCCAGACGATCGCATCGACGTAGCGGGACAACACCCGGCCGGTGTCTTCGAGGGTCTCCTCGCGGCCCAGCTGGGTGGCCCGGCCGTCGACCACGACGGCGTGCCCACCGAGCTGGGCGATGCCGACCTCGAAGGAGAACCGGGTGCGGGTGGAGTTCTTGTCGAAGATCACCGCCACCCCGCGCGGGCCCTCCAGCGGACGCCGGCTCATCGGGTCGTTCTTCAGCGCCGCTGCCAGCTCGAGGATTTCGGCCTGCTCCTGCTGGTTCAGGTCGTCGTCGCGCAGGAAATGTCTCAGGGTGCTCATTGGGCCGCCTCATCCAGGATCGCAGGTAGTGCGTGCAGGAACGTGTCGATCTGCGCTTCGGTGATGATCAGCGGCGGGGCCAGCCGCACCACATCCGGCGCGGCGGCGTTGACCAGGAAACCTGCCTCGCGGGCGGCGGTCTCGACGGCCTTGCCCTGCGGCGCGGTCAACACCACACCCCGCAGCAGGCCCCGGCCGCGGACGTGGCCGACGAGCGGATGCCCGAGCTCCTCGATCCCGTGGCTGAGTGTCTTGCCCAGCACGTCGGCCCGGCTCACCAGATCCTCGTCGGCCAGCACCCGCAACACCGCCAGCGCGGCGGCGGTGCATACCGGGTTGCCGCCGAACGTGCTGCCGTGCAGCCCCGGGGTCAGCAGCTCAGCGGTCGGCCCGATGGCCAGGCAGGCGCCGATCGGCAACCCGCCACCGAGACCCTTTGCCAGCGTGACGATGTCGGGAGTGATGCCGTCGTGCTGGTGGGCGAAGAAGGCACCGGTGCGCCCGACCCCGGTCTGCACCTCGTCGAGGGCCAGCAGTGCGCCGTGCCTGCTGGTGATCTCGCGGGCGGCGACCAGATAACCCTCCGGCGGGACCACGACACCGCCCTCACCCATGATCGGTTCGAGGAACACCGCGGCGGTGTCGTCGGTGACCGCCTCGTCGAGCGCGGCGACGTCGCCATACGGCACGTGCGTGACGTCACCGGGCAGCGGCTCGAACGGCGCCTGCTTGGCGGGCTGTCCGGTCAGTGCCAGCGAACCCATCGTGCGACCGTGGAAAGCGTTCTGGGCGGCAACGAGTTTCGTGCGTCCGGTCAGCCGGGTGATCTTGAAGGCGACCTCGTTCGCCTCGGTGCCCGAGTTGCAGAAAAACACCCGCGCCGGCGCACCGAGCTGGGCGACGAGCGCCTCGGCCAGGGCGATACCCGGTTCGGTCGCATACAGGTTCGAGGTGTGGCCCAGAGTATTGAGCTGGGTGGTGACGGCCTCGATGATCGCCGGGTGGCGGTGGCCGAGGATGTTGACCGCGATACCGCCGAGCAGGTCGAGGTAGGTCTTGCCGCTCTCGTCGGTGACGACGGCGCCGTCACCGCTGGCCAGCGCGAGCGGCGGGGTGCCGTAGTTGTCCATCATGACGTCGGACCATCTGTTGAGGAGCGTCATGAGGGAATCACCTTCGTACCGGTGCCTTCGTCGGTGAACAGCTCGACCAGGACACAGTGTTCGACGCGGCCGTCGATCACATGCGCGCTGGGGACCCCACCCTCGACGGCCCGCAGGCACGCCTCGATCTTGGGGATCATGCCGGTCTCCAGGTTCGGGAGCAGTTCGGTCAACGCGTCCGTGTCGATCTGGCTGACCAGTGAGTCACGGTCCGGCCAGTCGGTGTAGAGGCCTTCGACGTCGGTCAGCATCAACAGCTTCTCGGCACCCAGCGCCCGCGCGACCGCGGCGGCGGCGGTGTCGGCGTTGATGTTGTGCACCACACCGTCGGCGTCGGGGGCGATCGTCGAGATCACCGGGATGCGGCCGGCGGCAATCAGATCCAGAACCGCGGCGGTGTTCACGTGCTCGACGTCGCCGACCAGGCCGATGTCGGTGAGCACGCCGTCGACGGTGACACCGCGCCGCACCGCGGTCAGCAGCTGAGCGTCCTCACCGGTGATGCCGACCGCGTACGGGCCGTGGGCGTTGATCAGGTTCACCAGTTCACGCCCGACCTGGCCGAACAGCACCATCCGGGCGACGTCGAGCACCTCCGGGGTGGTGACCCGGAAGCCGCCCTTGAATTCCCCTGCGATACCGAGCTTTTTGAGCATCGCGCTGATCTGTGGTCCGCCGCCGTGCACCACGACGGGGTGCACGCCCGCATTGCGCAGAAACACCATGTCGTCGGCGAACGCGGCCTTGAGCCGGTCGTCGGTCATCGCGTTACCGCCGTACTTGATCACGACGATCTTGTCATTGAGCTGCTTGAGCCAGGGCAGCGCCTCGGCGAGGATCGCGGCTTTGGTGTTCACGGTCGCGGTCATGAGCTGTAGGCCGAGTTCTCTTCGACGTAGGCGTGCGACAGGTCGGTGGTGCGGATCGTCGCCTCGCCCTCGCCGAGTTTGAGGTCGACCGTCACCTGGATGTCGGCGCCGGACAGATCCACCTCGCGGGCACCCGGCGCGCCGGCGCCGTCGATGCACACCGGGAAACCGTTGAACGACACCGTGATCCGCTGTGCATCGATCGTGAACGGGACCATGCCGACCGCCGCCAGGACCCGGCCCCAGTTCGGGTCGGACCCGAACAGCGCCGTTTTGACCAGGCTGTCCCGGGCGATGATGCGGGCCGCGATGAGCGCATCGTCGTCGCTCGGCGCACCGGTGACGGTGATCGCGGTGCGCTTGGTAACGCCTTCGGCGTCGGCCTGCAACTGAGCGCACAGGTCGTCGCACACCCGCAGTACGGCGGCGTCGAGATCGGCTTGGCTGGGCGTGATCTCGCTGGCACCCGAGGCGAGCAGCAGCACGGTGTCGTTGGTGGAGCAGCTGCCGTCGACGTCGAGCCGGTCGAAGGTCTTGGCGGTGGCGCGGCGCAACGCGGTGTCCAGCGCGGCGGCGTCGGCGACCGCGTCGGTGGTCAGGACCACCAGCATCGTCGCGAGCGATGGCGCCAACATGCCGGCCCCCTTGGCCATGCCGCCGACCGTCCAGTTCTCCCCCGATTCGACCGAGTGGTGCAGGGCAACCTGTTTGGGCACGGTATCGGTCGTCATGATCGCGCGGGCAGCTTCCTCGCCGCCGGTCAACCCGCCGCCGAGTTCGTGGACGATCTCGGTGACGCCGGCCAGCACCGAGTCCATCGGGAGCCGGTCACCAATCAGGCCGGTGGAGCAGATCGCGACCTCGATC
Organism: Actinomycetes bacterium; assembly: GCA_023416315.1. Lineage (GTDB taxonomy): Bacteria > Actinomycetota > Actinomycetes > Mycobacteriales > Mycobacteriaceae > Mycobacterium. Next base: position 10,498 of record JAEZIA010000365.1, on the reverse strand, counting down.
GGGCCGGTCTCGGTGCCCCACTCGGACAGCGCGGCGGCCACCGCTTCGGCGGTGGCGTGGGTGTCCTGGAACCCGCCAGGACCGGTGCAGGCGTTGGCGCCACCGGAGTTCAGCAGCACCGCGCGGAGCCGACCGGTGGTCAGCACCTGCTGGCTCCACTGCACCGGAGCCGCCTTGACCTGATTGCGGGTGAACACCCCCGCCGCGGCATAGTCGGGACCTTCGTTGAACACCAGCGCCAGATCGAGCGCGCCGGATTTCTTGATGCCTGCGGCGATGCCCGTCGCCCGGAAGCCGGACGGCGCGGTAACACCCTGCGTGCGAACGAGTTTGCTATCCGCGGTCACGGTCACGGCGCCACTCCCACAATCGACAGTCCTTCGGTCTCGGGCCAGCCCAGCGCCAGGTTCATCGACTGCACGGCCGCACCGGCGGTGCCCTTCACCAGGTTGTCGATCGCGCACACCGCGACCAGCACCCCTGCGTCGGTGTCGACGGCCACCGCCAATTGCGCGGCGTTGCTGCCGATCACGGCGCCGGTGCGGGGCAGTTGTCCCTCGGGTAGCAGGTGGATGAACGGCTCGGCGTCGTAGGCCTTCTCGTAGGCGGCCCGGATCTCCGACACCGACGCCTGGGTGCGGGCGGTGCAGGTAGCCAGGATGCCCCGCGAGGTGGGGATCAGCACCGGGGTGAACGACACGGTGACGTCGCGGTCGGTGACCGCGCGCAGCCCCTGGGCGATCTCCGGGGTGTGCCGGTGCGCGCCCGCGATGTTGTAGGCCCGGGCCGAACCGATGACCTCCGAGCCCAGCAGGTCGACCTTCGCGGCGCGGCCCGCGCCGGAGGTGCCGCTGACCGCGACCACGGTGACGGCGGGTTCGACGAGGTCCTCGGCGACGGCGGGCAGCAGCGCCAGCAGGGCCGCGGTCGGGTAACAGCCCGGCACGGCGATGCGGTTGGCCCCCCGCAACCGGTCCCGGCCGCCGGGCAATTCGGGCAGACCGTAGGGCCAGCTGCCGGCATGCTCCGAGCCGTAGAAGCGCTGCCAGTCGTCGGCGTCGGTCAGCCGGAAGTCGGCGCCACAGTCCACGATCAGCGTGCCCTCGCCGAGTTGTTCGGCCAGCGCCGCCGAGTGGCCGTGCGGGAGGGCCAGGAACACGACGTCGTGACCGGCCAGGACGTCGCGCTCGGTGGGCTCGAGCACCCGGCCGGCCAGCGGCAGCAGATGCGGGTGATGCTCGGACAGCTGCGTGCCCGCGCTGGCGGCGGCGGTCAGCGCGCCGATGGTCAGACGGCCGTCGGCGTAGGCCGGATGGCCGAGCAGCAGGCGCAGAATCTCACCACCGGCATAGCCGCTGGCACCGGCAATCGCCACCGAAGTCATGGTTGCCATGTTTGCATGGTTATGCAAGCGTATGCAAATTCATTCTGACCAGGTCGGCGACGGGTGCCACTCAGGCGCGGAGTTCGGCACCGACCGCTGCCGCAGCCGCGGCCACCGCGGCGTCGCGGGCGGCGCTGGCCTCGTCTTCGGTCAGCGTCCGGTCCGGCGCCCGGAAGCGCAGCGCCAGCGTCAGCGACTTGCGTCCTTCCCCGACCTGCGGCCCGGTGTAGACGTCGAACAGGGTGACATCCTCCAGCAGGTCCCCGGCGCCCTCGCGCACCGCGTCGACCACCGTTTGGGCAGCGACGTCACCGGCGACGACGAGGCTGACGTCCTGGAACACAGCCGGGAACGGCGACACCCGCGGGGCGGGCAGTGTTTCGGTGATCGGCACGGCGTCGAGATCGAGTTCGACCGCGCACGTGCCCTTCGGCAGTCCGGCACGCTCGATGACCGCCGGGTGCAGCTGACCGGCATGGCCGACCACTCGGCCGTCGACGACGACCTCCGCGCAGCGGCCCGGATGCCACGGCAGGTACTGCGCGGCCCGCAGCGTCACGTCCACACCACAGGCGCGGGCGATCACGCGCACCGCCTCGAATGCGTCGGCGGCTTCGACCGCACGTCCCGGTCCCCACGGCCCGCGCGGCTCCCGCAACCCGGCCAGCACCGCGCCGACGTGCACCGGCTGCTTGGGTAGCGAGGCGTCCAGCGCCGCGATCTCGTCATCGCTGGGCCGACGGTGCGTCGGGATCAATTCGACGCCCCTGGTCTGTTCCGTCGGGTGCACCACCTGGGCGATGGAGAACAGCGCGACGTCGACGAAGCCGCGGGACACGTTGCGCGACAACGCTTCCAGCAACGCGGGCAGCAGTGTGGTGGCCAGATGCGGCCGGTCGGCCTCCAGCGGGTTGAGCACCGAGGTGGTGGCCCGTCTGGGATCGTCGCCGGGCAGCCCCCAGGTATCGAAGACCCCGGCGGGCAGGAACGGCGTGGGCAACACTTCGACGTAACCGGACAGGCCCAGCGACTTGCCGATCGCGCGGCGGCGCTTCTGCTCTGGGGTCAGGCCGCGGCCGGCCGGGGCGGTCGGCAGCACCGACGGGATCTTGTCGAGCCCCTCGAGCCGCAGCACCTCCTCGACGAGGTCGGCGGGCTGCACCAGGTCGGGCCGCCAGCTGGGTGGGGTGACCACCAGGATCGCGGGATCGGCTTCGTCTTCGACGACGTCGGCGCCGATCTGGGTCAGCCGCTTGACCGCGGCGCCGCCGTCGTACTGCACACCGGCCAGCCGATCGGGCAGGTCGAACCGCATCCGCACCGGCGGCGGGGACCAGTCCTCGCGCGGCGGATCACCACGCCAGTCGGTCAGGCGGGGTTCGATGGTGCCGCCGGCGATCTCGGCGAGCAGCCCGGCGCACCGGTCGAGCGCGGCGACCGAGATCGCGGGGTCCACGGACCGTTCGTAGCGTCGGCCCGCCTCGCTGACCAGGTGCAGGCGACGGATGGTGCGCGACACCGCGGCCGGGTCCCACACCGCGGCTTCCAGCAGGATGTCGGTGGAGTCGGCGTCGATCTCAGTGGTTCCGGCACCCATGACACCGCCGATCGCGGCGGTCGCGACGTCGTCGACGATCAGCACATCGGCCGGGTCCAGTTTGCGTTCGATGTCGTCGAGGGTGACCACGGTCTCCCCCGGCTTGGCGAACCGGACGGTGAACTCGCCGTTGATGCGGCTGCGATCATGCGCGTGCATCGGATGGCCGATCTCGAGCATCACATAGTTGGTGACGTCGACGGCCGGCGAGATCGGGCGGATACCCGACAGCATCAGCCGGCGGCGAATCCACCATGGCGACAACGCCTTCGGGTCGATTCCGGTGACCGGGCGCAGCGCGAAACGGCTGACGCCGGTGCCGGGTTCGATGGTCACCGGTAGTGCGGGACCCGCGACGGGCAGCGGCGGCACCTCGGCGGGGTCGACGAAATCGAGATCGTAGGCGCAGGCGATCTCGCGGGCGATCCCGCGCACCGACATGCCGTAACCGCGGTCCGGGGTGACCGCCAGATCGAAGATCACGTCGTCGAGGCCAAGCACGGCGATGCCGTCGGCTCCCGGTTCGGCGGTGCCCGGCGGCAGCACCAGGATGCCGGAATGGTCGGCGCCCAAGCCCAATTCGGCGGCCGAGCAGATCATGCCGTCGGAGAGCCGGCCATAGGTCTTCCGGCTGGCGATGTGGAAGTCGCCGGGCAGCGCGGTCCCGGGAAGGGCCACCACCACGGTGTCACCGACCGCGAAGTTCGTTGCCCCGCAGACGATGTCGCGGTCCTCGGCCTCACCGACGTCGACCTTGCAGGCCCGGATGGGCTTCTTGAACTCGGTGAGCTCCTCGATCGCGGTGACCCGTCCGACGGTCAGCGGGCCGCTGACCGGGCCGAGGGTGATGATGTCCTCGACCTCGTGGCCGACCCGGATCAGTGCCTGTTCCAGATCATGCGGCGGCACGTCCCAGCCGGGGGCGCCACGCTGCACGACCTCACGAAGCCAGCTGTAGGGAAGCCGCATCAGACGCCAACCCCGAACGGCAGGGAGAACCGGACGTCACCTTCGACCATGTCACGCATGTCGGGGATGCCGTTGCGGAACTGCAGGGTGCGCTCCAGGCCCATCCCGAATGCGAAACCCGAGTATTCCTCCGGGTCGATTCCCGCCGCGCGCAACACGTTCGGGTTGACCATGCCGCAGCCGCCCCACTCGACCCAGCCGGCGCCACCCTTCTTGTTGGGAAACCAGATGTCCACTTCGGCGGACGGCTCGGTGAACGGGAAGAAGTGCGGCCGGATCCGGGTGCGCGCGTCGTCGCCGAACTCCGAACGGGCGAATGCGTCGAGCGTGCCGCGCAGGTGCGCCATCGTCAGGCCGCGGTCCACCGCAAGGCCCTCGACCTGGTGGAACACCGGGGTGTGGGTGGAGTCCAGTTCGTCGGTGCGGAAGGTGCGACCGATCGAGACGATGTACACCGGCAGCTCGCGGTCGAGCAGCGTGCGGACCTGCACCGGAGAGGTGTGGGTGCGCAGCAGCTGCCGCGACCCCTCCGGCGCGATGTGGAAGGTGTCGGATTCGCTGCGGGCCGGATGGTCGGGCGGAAAGTTCAGCGCGTCGAAGTTGAACTGTTCGGTCTCGACCTCGGGCCCTTCGGCGAGCTCCCAGCCCATCGCGACGAAGCTGTCGGCGATGTGCTCGGCAAGGATCGTGATCGGGTGACGCGCGCCGATGGGCTGGCGTGTCGACGGCAGCGTGACGTCGATGGCCTCGGCGACCAGCACCGCGGCGTCGCGTTCGGCGCGCAGCACCGCCAGCCGCTCGTCGTAGCTGCGCTGGGCGTCGCCGCGCGCGACGTTGACGAGCTTGCCCGCCTCGGCGCGATCGGACTTGGGCAGTGTGGCCAGCGCCTGGCGGGCCAGGGCGAGCGGCGCGCGGTCGCCCAGATGGTCGGTCTTGGCGCGGGCCAGCGCATCGAGGTCGCCCGCCTGCTCGAAGGCATGCCGGGCCACGCTGACGGCCTCGGTCAACGATTCTTGCGACAGGTCGACGGGTTGGTCACCCACGCGGCAAGACGCTCCTTTTCACGCACCGGGGTTGTTTCCGCCACGGATGTGACGCAAGTGCCGATCATAGGTGATGCCAGAATGACGCCTCGCAGGCATTTCACCCCAAGGAACCCCGATGCTCAGAGCCCTCGCCGTCGCGGCCGTGTGGGTGGCGGCGCTGGCCGTCGCAGGACTGGCGCTGGTCGTCAGCCCGTGGTGGTGGCTGCTCGCGGTGCCGCTGGCGGCCCTCGCGGCCCTGGGCACCTGGGATCTGGTGCAGACCCGGCACACCCTGCTGCGGAGCTACCCGATCCTCGCGCATGCCCGCTGGCTGGCCGAGGTGCTGCGCCCGGAGATCCGGCAGTACTTCATCGAATCGAATACCGAGGCCAGCCCGTTCGACCGGGAGACCCGCGACATGGTCTACGAGCGGGCCAAGGGCACCAAGAGCGATGAGCCGTTCGGTACCGAGCGCGACGTCAACGCGCTGGGCTACGAATTCCTGCGTCATTCCCTGCGCGCCCGGCTGGCCACCGACCTGGCGCCGCGGGTGCGGCTCGGCGGCCCGGACTGCGCCCGGCCCTACGACATCGCCGTCTTCAATGTCTCGGCGATGAGCTTCGGGGCGCTGTCGGGCAATGCGATCGAGGCGCTCAACGGCGGCGCGGCCCTCGGCGGATTCGCTCACGACACCGGCGAAGGCGGTATCAGCCCGCATCACCTCAAGCACGGTGGTGACCTGATCTGGGAGATCGGCTCCGGGTACTTCGGGTGCCGCGACGCGGGCGGACACTTCGCTGCCGCCGTCTTCGAAGAGAAGGCCGCGTGGCCGTCGGTGAAGGCGATCTCGATCAAGCTGTCCCAGGGTGCCAAGCCCGGCCTGGGCGGGGTGCTGCCGGGGGCCAAGGTGAGTCCGGAGATCGCCGCGACACGCGGTGTGCCGATCGGGCAGACCGTGGTGTCACCGCCGTCGCACACCGCGTTTCGCACCCCGCTGGAGATGATGCACTTCATCGCCACGCTGCGCAGCCTCTCCGGCGGCAAGCCGATCGGGTTCAAGCTGTGCATCGGGGCCCGCACCGAATTCCTGTCGATCTGTAAGGCGATGTTGCACACCGGCATCACCCCGGACTTCATCATCGTCGACGGCGCCGAAGGCGGAACCGGCGCGGCGCCACAGGAATTCGAGGACCACGTCGGCATGCCGTTGACCGAGGGTCTGATGCTGGTGCACAACGCTCTGGTCGGGACGGGGCTGCGCGGGCACATTCGGGTCGGGGCGTCGGGCAAGGTGGCCAGCGGCGTCGACATCGTCAGCCGGATGTGTCAGGGCGCGGACTTCACGATGTCGGCGCGGGCGATGATGTTCGCCATCGGGTGCATCCAGGCGATGAAATGCCACACCAACACCTGCCCGACCGGGGTGGCCACCCAGGACAAGGGGCGTGCGCGGGCGCTCTACGTGCCGGACAAGATCCAACGGGTGGCGAACTTTCAGCGAGCCACCGTGGCCAGCGCCGCCCAGATCGTCGCGTCGATGGGGCTGGACGGCTTCCACGAGCTCGCACCGTCGATGCTCAACCGGCGCATCGAAGGTCAGCGCACCCGCACCTACGCCGAGATCTACGAGTGGCTGATGCCGGGCGAGCTACTCGACGACCCGCCGGTGTCGTGGCGTTCGGACTGGATCGAGGCCTCCGCCGAGGAGTTCCGGTAGGTGCCGTGCGACCGCGCGACGCCGGGAGACGCAGCCGGCCACCAGCGCGCCGAGCACTCCCAGCGTCGAGGTCACCAGGATCGACAGGCCGGTATTGGCCATGATCAGGTAGCCGAATGCCGCCGCGACCGCGAGCAGGCCGTAGCGGGCGGTCGTCCAGTGCGCGGGGTGGCCGAATCGGGTGCCGAGGACCATGCCCAGCACCAACGCCACACCATGCCCGACGTTGGTGAAGTCGCCGAACGTGCTGACCGCCGATCCGACCGCGACCGCCAGCCACCACCCGGTCCACGCGGCGCGCCAGCGCTGCGGAATCGCCGCGGTCAGCGCGCCGAGGACACCGACCGCGCCGTAGCTCATGCCGACGTCGGTGGCATTCACGATTGACCGGGACGCCAGCCCGGCGGCCAGCGCCGCGGTCAGCCCGGCGGCGACCAGCAGCGTCGCCCCGACGTGGCCGACTACGAACGCCAGCACCATGCGGCGGCTGCGCCACAGCAGTTCGGCCAGCGCAAGGATCGCGAACAGCCCCGGCAGCCAGACGTAGATCGGGCCGGTCTCGATGACGAACGCACTGCCGATCAGGGTGCCGACGCGGCCGTGCGCGAGATTGTGCAGATTGGTGCTGGCGTGCCAGATGACCTGATCACGAACATGCGGCCCGAGCGCCAGCAGCGCAGTCGCCACCGCCAGCAGTGCGGCGCTGTAACCCAGTGTGACTCGAACGCGAATCAGCCGCGCCAGCAGTGAGGAGACCATCTCCATCCACTATGCCTGCGCTTCGAGATCGTCTCCGTCGTCCTCGACTGGCAGATCCCTGCGGGTCTTGAGCCGGTACATCGCCAGATCGGTCGGCACACCGTTGGGACGCGGGGCGAAAACCTGACGCCGCATCCGCTTGACGGTGACGCCCAGCGCGTCGAGTTCGTCGGGGCTGATGCACTCCAGCGTCTCGCCCGAGATGATCAGTCCGCCACGCGGCGCACGGTCCATCACCCGAGCGGCGATGTTGACGTCGACACCGAGCCAATCCGCACCGATGCGTTGCGGGCGGCCGGTGTGGATTCCGGCGCGCATCCGCGGCGTATAGCCGTCTACCTCGACAATTCGCACCGCGTCGCGGGCCGCCATCGTCGCTCGCACCGCGGTCGTGGGGTCGGCGAACACGGCCATGATGCCGTCGCCCATGCGTTTGACGATCTGACCGCCCGCGTCGAGCAGCGGTGGCTCGACGACCTGGGCGACGCGGCGCAGCAGCCGCAGGGTGGCGTCGTCACCGGCCTGCAGCGACCAACTGGAGAAGCCGACGAGGTCGGTGAACACCAGCGTCACCTCGGGGTTGGCCGGGCGACCGGAGACGCGTTCGGTGAGCGCCTGCCAGACCTGCAATGTGGCCAAGCTCACCTCCCGGGTGGCGGCCTCCCGGTCGCGCAGCAGTCGGTCGGCAGCGCGCGCGGCGGCGCGGGCACCACCGTCGCCCGCGGCTGAGAGCGGATCACCGAAGTCGGGGTCACCGGGCAACATCCGCCGGGCACGACGAACCAGGGCGATGATGCCTGGATTGTGATTGGTGTTGTGCCACCACGCCGCAGGCCCACGGCCGGACCGCAGCACCTCGTCGAACGGCTCGACGTCCACAAGATCAAGCCTAGGCAACGCTTTTCGGGCCAGCCAACCTGGTGTGACGCGGTCGACGTATCGCTACGCCAAACGACTGGTCACAGCTTCGTCGCCGTCATAGACAACACACGTTGTCAGCCCTATCGTGAAGCGATGAGGTCAACGACGACCACACCCGCTGCCGAGCCGCTCGGGCCGGACTCACTGACGTGGAAGTACTTCGGCGATCTACGCACCGGCATGCTCGGTGTCTGGATCGGCTCGCTGCAGAACATGTATCCCCAACTCGGTGCCGGAGTGGAAGAGCATTCAATCCTGCACCGCGAGCCACTGCAGCGGGTCGCCCGCTCGGTGTACCCGATCATGGGCGTGGTCTACGACGGCGAGCGCGCCCGCCAAACCGGGGAACAGATCAAGGGATTCCACCACGACATCAAGGGCGTCGACGCCAAGGGGCGCCGCTACCACGCGCTGGACCCCGAGACGTTCTACTGGGCGCATGCCACGTTCTTCATGCTCATCCTCAAGGTCGCCGAGTATTTCTGCGGGGGGCTGACCGAGACCGAGAAGCGCCAGCTGTTCGACGAGCACGTGCAGTGGTACGCGATGTACGGGATGAGCATGAAGCCGGTCCCCCAGACGTGGGAGGAGTTCTGCGAGTACTGGGACCGGGTCTGTCGCGACGAGCTCGAGATCAACCGGGCGACAACGGAGATCTTCGATATCCGGATTCCGAAGCCGAAGTTCGTGTTGATGCCGACGCCGGTGTGGGATCAGCTGTTCAAGCCGATGGTGGCCGGACAGCGTTGGATCGCCGCCGGCCTGTTCGACCCGGTGGTGCGGGAAAAGGCCGGGATGCGCTGGACGCCCAGTGACGAGGTCGCGCTGCGGCTGTTCGGCAAGGCGGTGGAGCTCGCGTTCTGGGCGGTGCCCGACGAAATCCGGCTGCATCCGCGGGCGTTGTCGGCGTATCGGCGGGCCTCCGGCCAGATCCCGGCCGACGCCCCACTGGTCGAGGCGCCCGGTTTCATGGCACCCCCTAAAGATCGTCGCGGACTGTCCATGCACTATGTCCCTCGGACAAAGAGCCTCGTCGCCCGTGCGGCGGGGTCACTCGTCCACACGACGTTCTCACTCGCCGGTTTGCGGCCCGCCCGAGGACGTTCCGCCGCCGCCTGAACCGGAGAACCCATGATCGAATGGTCCGACGTCGATATCGCCGTGCGCGACGCCGTGCGCGAGTTCGTCGATAAGGAGGTGCGACCGCACCTCGACGAACTGGAGAGCGGCGATATGGAGCCGTATCCGCTCATCCGGAAACTGTTCGCCACGTTCGGCATCAACGAGATGGCGCGGGAGTCGCTGAACAAGCGGTTGGACCGGATGCGTGCGGGCGAGACGAAGCCCGGCGGCGGCGGTGGCGGCATGTTCGGCGACGGCGGCTCGGCCGGTATGGGTTTCGTCCTGATCAGCGAGCTCTGCCGGGTGAGCATGGGCCTGGTCACCGGGATGGGCGTAAGCCTCGGACTGACCGTGCCCACGATCCAGAGCCGCGGCACGTTGGCGCAGCAGGAACGCTGGCTGCCGGATCTGGTGACCTACGACAAGATCGGCGCGTGGGCGATCACCGAGCCCGATTCGGGCTCGGATGCGTTCGGCGGCATGAAGTCCTATGTGGTCCGTGATGGCGACGACTACATCCTCAACGGTCAGAAGACGTTCATCACCAACGGTCCGGATGCCGACGTCGTGGTGGTGTACGCCAAGTTGGACGAGGGCGACGGGGCCGACAAGCGTGACCGCAAGGTGCTGACGTTCGTGCTGGACCGCGGGATGGAAGGCTTCGTCCAGGCAAAGCCGTTCCGCAAGATGGGCATTCACAGCTCGCGCACCGGTGAGCTGTTCTTCAACAACGTGCGCCTGGGCCGGGACCGGCTGCTTGGCGAGACCGAGGAGAACAAGTCCGGGGATGGCCGCGACAGCGCCCGGTCGAGTTTCGCCGCGGAGCGGATCGGTGTGGTGTCGATGGCGCTCGGTGTGATCGAGGAATGCCTGCGGCTGTGCACCGACTACGCCAAGACCCGCACGTTGTGGGGCAAGGAGATCGGGCAGTTCCAGTTGATCCAGCTCAAGCTGGCCAACATGGAGGTGGCCCGGATGAACGTGCGCAACATGCTGTTCCGGGT
>JAEZIA010000237.1 GCA_023416315.1 Actinomycetes bacterium | reverse complement strand
AGTAGCAAACCGATGCCGACCGCAAATCCGAGTGTCGTGATTCGCCCAGCACGTCTAGTGGATGTCACACCGGCCCCCGCCTGCATCACCAAGATGAATTTATCGCCGCTGACAATAGCGGTAAGTTGCAGACATCGTCCAGAGTTATTTCGGTAGCCGAACAACAACTCTCCGTCACGACAGTTAACAACTCCATGTGGGAGGCGACGCCGCGCCTCGACAGCGGGCCCGTCGGGGCCGTCCAATGTTGGGAGCCGGTGCGTGGGGAAGGTCGAGACAGTGACGGATGAGCGGCGGGTCGACCGCGGGTTACCCGAGCCTGGCGACGGGCCGCTGCTGGTGGCCGGCGAGACGTGCTGGCGCACCGCCGTCGCCCACCGCTTCGCGGCCGTGGTGGACGGCGCCGACTACTTGGCTCATGTGAAATCCTCGATGCTGCGGGCTCAGCGGCGGGTCTTGATCATCGGTTGGGACCTCGATTCCCGGACGACATTCGAGGCGGGTGCCCCGACGCTGGACGGGCCTAACCAGCTGGGCTGGTTTCTGCACTGGCTGCTTCGGCGGCGCCCCGAGCTGAAGGTCTACCTGCTGAAGTCCAATCTGCGGCTGCTGCCGGCATTCGACGGATTCTGGTTCGGGGTCACGCCGGTCGGGCTGGTCAACCAATTCACTTCGCGGCGAATGCGTCTCGCCGTCGACGGGGCGCATCCCACCGGCGCCGTGCATCATCAGAAGATCGTTGTCGTCGACGATGCGGTCGCCTTCTGTGGCGGAATCGACCTGACCCTCGGGCGCTGGGACACCCGGGCGCACCGTCCCGACGACCCGGGTCGCCGGGCCGCGGGCAAGCCCTATGGACCGCGCCACGAAGTTGCTGCGGTGGTGGACGCCGAGGCTGCCGAGGCGTTGGCCGAGCAGGCACGCGAGCGGTGGGCGGCCGCGACCGGGGAGACGTTGGCCCCGATCGAATCGGACGAAACGGCGTGGCCCCCGCGACTGCAACCGGAGCTGCGGGACGTCGAGGTGGGCATCGCTCGTACGCTGCCGGTGCTGCCGGGCCGCCCGGAAGTCCGCGAGGTGGAGGCGCTCAACCTGAGGGCGATCGCGGCCGCCCGTGACGTGATCTATCTCGAGAACCAGTACCTGGCGGCCCGCAGCCTGGCCGAGGCGTTGGCCGCGCGGCTGCGGGAGCCGGACGGCCCCGAAGTCGTGATCGTGCTTCCGCGCAGTTCCGAGAGCCGCCTCGAGCAGCAGTCGATGGACAGTGCGCGTGAACGCCTTATCCACCTGCTCTGGCAGGCCGACGAGCATGGCAGGCTTGGAATCTTCTGGCCCGCGGTCAAGGGTGGTGCGTCGGTCTATGTACACGCCAAGGTCATGGTGATCGACGACCGGTTACTGCGCATCGGGTCGTCGAATCTGAACAACCGGTCGCTCGGCTTCGACAGTGAGTGCGACCTCGCGGTGGAGGCGGCTGACCCGGATCGCGACGATGTCCGTCGACGGATCGTGCTCACCCGGGACGGCCTGGTCGCGGAGCATCTGGGGGTACCGGTCGACACATTCCAGCGGGAGATGTTGCGGCACAGATCTTTCCTGCGGGCGACGAACGCCCTACGGGGAACCGGTCGCTCGCTGCGCAAGTTCACCGAGTTCATGGTGTCGGCCGATGCGAGTCCGTTGGCGGAGAACGATCTGATGGACCCCGAGCAGGTTCCTCCATCCGTCGGCCACAGCGTGTGGAGTTTGGTCAGCGGAGTGGTCAACTGGCCGATGACGCGGATCGCCCCGTTCTGGGGATTCCGCCGGGTTCCGGGCGAGCAGACACCCACTCACACGGAATGACTCGGCGGTCTCAAGCTCGAGAGTGCGCCGGCGTGCGCGGCTTCACGGCGGTCACCGGAGCGGTTGCCGCGGTGCGGGTGGGCCGAGTCCGCCGGCGGTTGTGACGCGCAATTCGCTTGTCCAGCAGACGCAATTCGCGGTTGGACAGCGAGCGGCTCTTGCGCGTCAGAAGATCGAGTTGTTGCCAGCTGAGCCCGTCGAGGTCGCCGTCGGCATCATGGGTGGCGACGACGACGCAACCCGGCAGAAGCGGCACCGACTTGGCAGTGAAATTGGTTGTGGCCATGAGTACTTCGGTGGCATGCTCGTTGATCTGGCTCTGGCACCCGGGTGAGGACGGGCTGAACCAGAAGTCGAATTGCCGGTCAGGACTGGTCAAGCAGTGGAGCTGGCGGCCCTTGAAGAGGCGATCGATGTCGGCCTTGGTGTAGGCGCGGGTTTCATATACGCGACCATTGGTGCTGAAGTACAGGATTGTGTTCATAGCGGTGATCCATTCGACTCTTTCTTAGCTGGTCAGGGCGGCGCCGACACTCCAGCGCTGTTACTAAAGTTACCCGTGTTGCAATTGAGACAAACCTAGATCTCAATGTGGATACGATGTGGTGTTGCTGACAGGACCGTCAGTCGTCCCACAGCAGGAGTTGGCGCACGGCGGGCCGGGATCCGTAGGGACGCAACATCGTGCTGGCCGGGCGGGGTCGCACCCGCAGTGGCCACCAGAACCACCGCCCCAGCAGCGCGGCGATCGACGGTGTCATGAACGACCGGACGATCAGCGTGTCGAACAACAGACCCAACGCGATCGTCGTTCCGATCTGGCCAAGCACCAGAAGGTCGCTGAAGACGAACGACGCCATGGTGAAGGCGAATACCAGTCCGGCGGCCGTGACGACGCCACCGGTGCTGGCCATGGCGCGGATGATTCCGGTGTTGAGCCCGGCGCCGATCTCTTCGGCGAACCGCGATATCAACAGCAGGTTGTAGTCCGAGCCCACCGCCAGCAGCAGGATCACCGCCAGAGCCAGCACCACCCAGTACAGCGGCTGACCGAGCAGGTCCTGCCATACCAGGACCGAAAGCCCGAACGAGGCCCCCAGCGACAACGCCACGGTGCCGACGATAACCACCGCGGCCACAATGCTTCTGGTGATGAACATCATGATGAGCAGGATCAGGCTGAGCGCGGCGATCCCGGCGATCATCAGGTCGTACTTCGCCATGTCGGCGATGTCTTTGTAGGTCGCGGCGGTGCCGCCGATGTAGACACTCGACCCGGCCAGCGGAGTCCCCTTGACGGCCTCCTGCACGGATGTGCGTATCGCGTCGATGTGCGAAAGCCCCTCGGGTGTGGCCGGATCGACGTCGTGGGTGACGATCATCCTGGCGGCCTTGCCGTCCGGGGAGAGGAACAGCTTGAGACCGCGCTGAAACTCGGGGTTGGTGAACGCCTCCGGCGGTAGGTAGAAGGAGTCGTCGGTCTTGGCGGCGTCGAACGCGGCTCCGAGGGCGGTCGCGTTCTGCAACGCCGCCGCGGCCTGGTCGTAGAGGCCCGACTGGGTGGCGTAATTCGTCATCGTCAGATCGCGGTTGGTCTGCTGGCTGTCGAGCTGCGGTGGGATCAGGGCGAGCAGTTTGGGCTGCAGCGCATCCAGCTTGTCCAAACTCGCTGTGACATTGGCCAACTGATCGGTCAGGGCGTCGATGCCGTCGAGGGCATCGAAGACCGAGCGCAACGCGGCGCAGGCCGGAATGTCGTAACAGTGCGGTTCCCAGTAGAAGTAGTTGCGCAGCGGCCGGAAGAAGTCGTCGAAGTTCGCGATCTTGTTGCGCAGATCCTGTGCCACGGCCACGGTTTGATGAAAGGCCTCGACCTGCTCATGGGTCGCCGCCGCGCTCTGCTGTTGCAGGGCGTATTGCTCGCGCAGGATGTTGATCGTCTTGTCGATTTCACTGACCTGCTTGAGCAGGTCGGCGGCACGGGCTTGTTGGAAGGGCAGGTTGTTGATCTGGGCGCTGCTGCCGGCGCTGATCTGGAAAGCCAGCGAGCTGTGGTCGAGCGGCGTTCCCAGTGGGCGCGTGATGGATTGGACCATCGCGATCCCCGGAGTGTGGAAGACGGCCTTGGCGACCCGTTCCAACAGGATCATGTCGGTCGGATTCCGCAGATCGTGGTCGGTTTCGATCATCACCAGCTCGGGATTGAGCCGCGCCTTGGAGAAGTGCCGTTCCGCAGCGGTGTAGCCGACATTGGAGGGCGCATCGGCGGGCATGTAGGTGGCAATGTCGTAACTGGTCTTGTAGCCGGGCAGTGCGAGCAGCCCGATCAACGCGATTCCCAGCGAGACGACGAGGATCGGCCCCGGCCAGCGCACGATCGCGGTACCGATGCGACGCCAATGCCGAGTCTGGGTGCGGCGTTTGGGATCCATCAGGCCAAAGTGACTGCCGATGGTCAGCACGGCGGGTGCCAGCGTCAGCGCGGCGATCAGCGCGATGAAGACACCGATCGCAGCGGGTATGCCGAGGCTTTGAAAGTAGGGATTCCGGGTGAACGTCAAGCAGAAGACGGCGCCGATGATCGTCAGCCCGGACCCGAGAATGACGTGCGAGGTCCCGCGATAGGTGTCGAAGAACGCGACCTGCCGATCCACGCCGGACGACCGCTCCTCTTGGTAGCGGCCAACGAGGAAGATCGCATAGTCGGTGCCGGCGGCGATCACCAACAGGGTCAGGATGTTGGTCGCGTACGTCGAGAGTCCGATGAGCCCGGAGTCAGCCAGGAACGACACGATGCCGCGGGCGGCCGCCATCTCGATGAGCACGGTGACGAGCACCAACAGCATGGTGACCACCGACCGGTACACCAGCAGCAGCATGAGCGCGATCACCAGGATCGTCAGGAGGGTGACCTTCGTCGTCCCCTTGTCACCGACCTCGAACTGGTCGGCAACCTGGGGCGCGGCACCGGTCACATACGCCTTGATGCCTGGCGGTGCCGGGGTGTGGTCGACGATGTCGCGGACCGCGTCGACCGACGCCAGCGACAGGGCTTCGCCCTGGTTTCCGGACAGGAACACCTGGACGTAGGCGGCCTTGCCGTCGGGGCTCTGTGCACCCGCGGCGGTCAGGGGATCGCCCCAGAAGTCCTGGACGTGCTGGACGTGTGTGCGATCGGCCGACACCCGCCGGATCAGTTCGTCGTAGTAGCGGTGGGCCTCGGCGCCCAGCGGTTGATCGCCTTCGAGCACGATCATCGCCGCACTGTCGGAGTCGAATTCACCGAAGACGTGGCCGATCCGCTTGAACGCCTGCAGTGAGGGCGAGTCGGGAGAGCTCAACGCCACGTTGTGCTCTTCGCCGATGACTTCCAGTTGCGGCACCAACGCATTCGAGGCGGCCGCGATCACCAACCAAAACAGCAGTATCGGTATGCACAGCCGCCGGGTGGCCCGCGCGAGCCGGTGTGTAAGCGTGCGGTCGTCGGCTGCCCGCTGGTCCGAATCATCGTGCGAAACCCTCTGCACCCGTTAGCCTTTCGATAACCGGCGAGCGATTACTTGGCGGGGAGGGATCGCTGCCCGGTCAGAAGGGCCGGATCACTCTAGACGGTACGGTACGGTACTGGATCACATCCGGCAATAGTTCGGGCTACCCGAGTGGCCGGGTGAGGCTGGGGATGATGACGTTGTCGACGAGTGCCTGCACGGTGTGCCGGCTCGGCGGACGGTTGGGGACGATCGAGCGGAAGATGAGATAGCCGGGCAGCAGGTCCCACAGCTCCTCGGTGATCGCCGCCGCCTTGATCTCGCCGCGGTCGACGGCGTGCTGCAGCACCGACTCGATCAACGCCTTGCGCTGGTCGAGGAACTGGTGCTGCATCGCATCGTGCAGTGCCGGGTCGCGAGACACCTCCACCATCACCGCGCGGATGGTGGCGGAGTGCCGGGCTGCGTGCTCGGTGATGGCCTCGCCAAGGCGGAGCAGGTCGTCGCGCAGGCTGCCGGTGTCGGGGCGGACCGCCGCGCACCGGACGCCTTCGATGAAGGCCGCGAGGACCAGTTCGCCCTTCGACGGCCAGCGCCGGTACACGGTCGCCTTGCTCGCCTTGGCGGTTGCGGCGACCGCATCCACGGTCAACCGCTCGTACCCGTGCTGCTGCAACAGCTGCAGGGTCGCCGCCAGAAGTTCGGCTTCACGCGGCGACCACGGCGACGACTCCGCCTCGTAATCGGCCATCCTGGTCACAGCGCCCACCATAGAGCGCAGGCGGCAGTACGGTCCAGTACTGCCACCGGCAGCCCATTTCGCTACCCAGGATCGGCCCCACCGTGTGGTTACCATGAACGCCGTGGCGAGCCTCATGGTGCGGATCTGCCTGGCGATGTTGTTGAGCTTGCTGTTGGCGCCGCCGGCAACCGCGGCCTCGGACTCTTCCCAGTGGATCGTTGTGGGCGTTCCGGCCGCCAACGCCACCACCGGAACCCTGACCGCGTTCCAGCGGGTCGGGCAGGACTGGAAGGTGGTGCTGGGGCCGACACCGGCCAAGGTCGGTGAGCTGGGCGTCGGAGCCCCTGCCGACGGTGTGTACCGCACACCGGAGGGCACGTTCGGCTTCGACCAGGCCTTCGGACGCCAGCCCAATCCCGGCACCAAGATGCCGTATTTCCAGGCTACGAACCAGGATTGGTGGGACGAGGACGGCAAGTCCCCGACGTACAACACCCATGTGCGAGCGGCCGCACAGCCGTCGTCGATCGCGGAGAACCTTTACGACTCCGGCCCGGTCTATGACTACGCGGTGAACATCACGTCCAATCCCCAGCGCATTCCCGGGAAGGTGGCCGGGATCTTCCTGCACGTCACCGACGGCAACCCCACCTGGGGGTGTGTCGCGATCGGCCGCGACGAGATGCGTTCAATCCTCAATTGGCTTGACCCGGCTGCCAATCCGCAGATCACCATCGGAGTCGGCGACCCGTCGCTGATCCCGGCGCGGTCGTGACCGAGCCGAACCGCCGGGACGTCTTCCGGTTCGCACTCACGGCACTCGCCGGAGCCGCTGTCCTTCCCGCGCCGAAGGCATCCGCTGACGGGCTGCGGCTCATCGACTTCGCAACGCGTCTGGTGAGTCCTGAGCAGATCAAGGCCGCCGGGTACGACGGGGCTCTGGTGTATGTGTCGGAGTTACGGCCAGGCGCCACCTTCGATTTCAAGCCGGTCACCCGGGAGTACACCGATGGCCTCATCGCGGCGGGCCTGCACGTCGTCAGCTGTTACCAGTTCGGTAAGCCCGGCTGGCCCACGCCATCGGATTTCACCCGCGGCTATGACGGGGGCGTGGCGGATGCGCAGACCGCGCTGCGGCTTCATGGTGCGGCCGGCGGCCCCGGTTCGGCGCCGATCTTCTTCAGTGTCGACGAGGACATCAGCGCGGACGCGTGGAAGACGACTGCGGTCCAATGGTTCCGCGGTATCAATTCGGTGCTCGGTGCCGAGCGCACCGGAATCTACGGGGGTGCGCGCCAGCTCGGATGGGCGATCGGCGACGGTGTCATCGGCCACTCCACCACTCCCGGCTACCGCTGGGCCTGGCAGACCAAAGCGTGGTCGGGCGGCAAGCGTGAACCCGCCGCGGTGCTCTTCCAACGTGAGGTGGTCACGGCGTCGGACCCCGGCGCGATCATCGACGGTGTCAGTGTCGACGTCGATGACGTCCTGGCATCCGACTTCGGCCAGTGGGACTTGGCCCGCTGATCAGCTGTCGATGAAGACGAAGTTCTTCTCCAGCGGATTGCGCGGCACATGCAGCTGATTGCAGGCGAACCCCGGATCGGGATAGCCGATGGAGACCCCGCACAGGATGCGCATGTCGTCGGCGATGCCGAGGTGCTCGCGCAGGACGTCGGGATAGCCGGCCACCGACACCTGCACACAGCTGCCGAGCCCGCGCGCGGTGAGCGCGAGCAGGAAGGTCTGCAGGAACATGCCGACCCCGACGGCGTCGACGTAGCCCAGGTCCCGGTGCATACACACGACCCCGGCAAGGGGAGCTCGGAAAAACTCCCAATTACGCAGCACCGCAAGCCGTCTGGCCTCGACATCATCGCGCGCCACGCCCATGGTGCCGTACACCAGGGCGCCCAGCTCGCGGCGCAGGTGGGCGAAGGATTCCGGCAGTTCGGGCACGTTCGGCGCCGCGATATCGGCCTGCTCCAGCAGCGCTTCGGCCAGCCGATCCCGGGCCGGCCCGGACGCGAACACAACGTGCCACGGCTGGACGTTGGAATTCGAGGGCGCGCGAATTGCCAACTTCAGTGACTCGGTCACCAGCCCCCGGGGCACCGGCTTGTCCCGCAGGAACAAGCGCACGGACCGGCGGTCGGTGATCGCGTCCTCGAGGTCATGCATGGCTACCTGCCTTCGTTCGGTCGATCAGTACGGTCGCAGCCGTCCTGCACCGGAAAAGTGCCCGGGACCACGAGTGTCATCCCGCGGTATCGACACGCGACTGCTGCTACACGGTGCTGACATAGCCGCCGTCGATGCGGAGGTCGGAGCCGGTGATATTGGCCGCGCGGTCACCGGCCAGGAAGACGGCCAGGTCGGCGACCTCCCCGGCGGTGGTGAATCGGCCCGTTGCCGATCCGGCGACCGCCGACTCCACGACTTCATCCGGGCTGGCTCCGCTCGCCGCGGCGAATTGTGCGGCCACGCCGTGGTCGGCCAGCCACAGATCGGTGGCCACCGGACCTGGGCTGATCGTGTTGACCCGAATCCCATTGTGACCGAATTCTTTCGACACACTCTTGGCGAAGTTGGCCAACGCCGCCTTGGTGGCGCTGTAGTCGACGATGTTCCATTCCGGAAGCGTCGCGTTGACCGATCCGATCATCACGATCGAGCCGCCACCGCGGGTCAGCATGTGGGGGATGGCCTCCCGGGTAGCCCGCACTGCGGACAGGAAGTTCACTGCGATCGAGGCCATCCAGTCGTCGTCGGACACCGAGAGCAGACCGTCGAATCGCGGTGTGACCGCGCCGGTGTTGTTGACCAGGATGTCGATGCCGCCGCGCTCCGCGGCGGCGGCGATCAGGGTCTTCGGGCCGTCGGCGGTGGCGAGGTCTGCGGGCACGAAGGTGGCCGAGCCGGCCGCCACCAGGGCGTCGAGGTCGCTGCTGGTGTGCCGGGCCCCAGCGACCACGTGTGCACCCGCGGCGACCAGGGCCTGGGTCGTCGCCAGGCCGATGCCCTTACTGGCGCCGGTGACGACAGCGACTTTGTCCGTGAGGTTGGTGTCCACCACCGATACCCTGCCGCACCTTGGTGCGCAACGGCGGGGCAATGGCTGATTACACCGCCTGCTGTGGTGTGGGTGTGGAGGCCCTCAGCGCGTTGACGACGAAGTCGGCCGCCTGGTCGGCCATCCCGTTGGTCTTGTAGGCGCTGTGTGCCGAGCGGTCGAGGCCGCCGGGTGAGCACACCGGATCACCGGGAGCGCACAGTTCCAACGTCTTCGGCTGGTACAGCGCGCCGATGCGCAGTGGCGGCGCGTCGTGATCGGCGAGGCCGAGCACCCAGTCGGCCGGCGTCCCGAACAGCACGACGGCCGCGACGTGGTTGGCCACCGCCGGCGGCATGGGTCCGCTGACGCCGGTCGGCAGCACGAAGTTGGCGGGCACCGTCTCGGTGGTCGTATACCCGGCTACCGCGGCTCCCTGCGAGTACCCGCCGAGCACGATCTTGGTGTTGGGGCAGCTCGCCGAGATCGATTCGATCTCGTTGCTGGCGTCGGCGATACCGTCGGCGGCCTGCTGAAAGTCCAGTGATGCAGGGTAAATCACCCCGTAGATACCGATGGTGTCTTTACCGGCGAGCCGGGAACTCAACGCGTCCACAAACGCCTGTCCGGTCGCACCGACGCCGGGAGCCTCGAAGGTGCCGCGGGCGAATACGACCTGGACGTCGGGGCACGACGTGTCGGCGGCGGCAACCGGAGCCGGACCGATGAGTGCGGCTGCTGATAACCCTGCGGCGGCCAGAGTGCGGAGCTTCATGGGTTCCTCCCGAGATGTCCTGAACTGTTGGGTCAAGACTCCCGCGCGGGACGGGCGCGCACATCGACGCTGTCCACCAATCGGTGTACCGGTTAGCAGGTAGTGGCCGCGAGGGCGGCTGCCGCCGAAGGCGTCGCACCGAGGGTGGGTGCTAGGTACGGTTTTCGGCGAAATTCCGTACGTGAGGCCCACACTCGGCGCGCGCTACGTCGTCCAGCGGTCGACCAGGTCGGCCCAGCGCCGGGAGATCGCCTTGTCCATCGCGTCGCGCCTGCGTCGGGTGTTGACATCCTCGGGTTCGATCTCGCCGATCGTCAGCCGGGCGACCTCGTCGAGCTGATCGCGGTCGAGACCGAAGGTGAGCAGGACGTCGAGATCGGTCTCGGTGTCGAGTTCATCGGGCAGCGTCGAGCGAGCCAGCAGCACGGCGGCATTTTCCTCGCCGACCTCCAGCAGCATGGCGACCAGACTGGTCTTGGCGACCTCCACGAACCGCAGCTACACCGGCCGCCGAATCGACAGCTCGATCCCGTTGTCCCGCATGACCTTGCGGCACTGTTCGGGCGTGTAGTCGAAGTTCTGCAGGTCCTTGATGTAGGACGCCGGCTCCGCCAGGCCTTCGACATGCGGGTAGTCCGAACCCATCAGGATGTGGTCCTCACCCATCAGCTTCACCAGGCTGGCCAACTCGTCCTCGTAGAACGGCGACACCCAGACGTGACGCTTGAAGGTTTCCCGCGGGTCTTCCTGATAGATGAACGGAATCTGCCCCCAGGACTTGGTCAGCTTCTCGAACAAATGGAATACCCATGTCGAACCGCTCTCGATGCACGCCATCCGCAGGTTCGGGAAACGCAGGAACAATCCGTTGTGCAGGTGGTTGGCGAAGGTGTCCTGGATGGCATCACCGCTGAACAAACTCCGGAAGCCCAGCAGCGCGTTGAACGACATCATGTAGTCGGACTCGCCCCACGCCGGCATGAACTTCGAGTAATACGTCTCACCGGAGTGGTAGCAGACGGTGATCCCGGAATCGTTGGCCAGTTGCCAGAACTCGTCGAACATCGGGTCACCGGGTGGGCGCATGCCGACTTCGGTGGTGATCGGGCCGGGAATCATCACGATGAACCGAGCGTCACGCTCCAGTGCCCACTCGAGTTCCCGGACCGCATTGTCGGGTTTGCACATCGTGATGTACGGAGCGGTGAAGATCCGTTCTTGATAAGCGAATCCCCAGTCGTCGTCCAACCAGCGGTTGAAGGCCTTGAACGTCGCAACGGTCGCGTCGAAGTCGGGAAGCAGGGCCTGTTCCATGCCCACCCCGAGTGTCGGCAGCATGATGCAGCCCTGCATGCCCTGGGCATCCATGGTCGCCAGCCGGGCATCACGGTCGCGGTACTCCGGCCGGATCGGCTCCAGTTCACCGAACAACGCGTTGAGGTCGGCACCCCGCGGATTGCGACCACGGAAGTACTCGTCCAACGCACCGGGTTTGCCCACCGGGTCGAACGTCGGGTTTGGGATGAACCGGTTGACCCTGCCCCCGACGATCAACCGCTGCCTGCCGTCGAGTTGAGCCCACTGGATGGCGCGCTTCTTGAACTTCGGCTCGATGTAGCGCGTGAACGCGTCCTCGGCCTCGTAATAGTGGTTGTCACAATCGAAGAAGGTGAACGGAAGCTCTGTGGTCATCGCGGAGTGCGTCCTTTCCAACTATTTCCGTGGCAGGCCCAAGATCATCGAGGCGATGATCGTCAGCTGAATCTCGGCGGTGCCGCCACCGATGAGTTCGGACGGCATGTCGAAGTAGGGCCCGATCACCGGGGGTTCCGAATCCTCCAGCATCGCAAGGCGTCCGGTGAGTCCCAGGGTCGCGGTGGACGCCCGGCGCAGCAGCAGCACCATCGCATACTTGGCGATGCTCGACGTCGGCCCGGGGCCCTGGCCTTCGACCAGGCGCAGGGTTTCGCGCAGAACCATGGCTTTGATGGCGGTGGTGTGGGCTTCGATGCCGCCGAGCGCCTGCACCGTCGCATCGTGGTCGGGGCCGTTGACGTCAGCCATCCGGCGAAGCGCTTCGGACCGATCGATGTTGACGTAATTGCCGATCGCGGTGCGCTCGACGGCCATCGTCGCCACTGCCAGGTCCCAGCCGTGGCCGGGCTCGCCGACCAGCATGTCGTCGCCGACGAAGACGTCGGTGAGGAAGACCTCGTTGAAGTCGAAATGGCCGCTGGCCTGTTTGATCGGGCTGATCTCGATACCGGGGGAGGACATGCCCACCAGGAAGTAACTGATGCCGCGGTGTTTGGACGCCTCGGGATCGGTGCGCGCGAGCATGGCGCCGAACTGCGCGACGTGCGCCGAGGATGTCCAGATCTTGTGCCCGTTGATCAACCAGCCGCCGTCGACCTTCTGGGCCCGGGTGGCCAGGGAAGCGAGGTCCGAGCCGGCGCCCGGTTCGCTGAACAACTGACACCACCGCTGCGTCCCGCGCAGCATCGGCCACGCGAAACGGTCACGCTGGGCGTCGGTCCCGCTGTCGAGGATGGTCGGCAGAATCCACTCCGCAATGTTGAGCGAGGGCCGTACGAGGTCGGGGCGCTTGTCGAACTCCTCGGTGATGATCACCTGCTGTATCGGTGTGGCGGCGATACCCCAGGGGGCGGGCAGGTGCGGGGCGACCAGACCGGCCTCGGCCAGTAGGTCGCGTTGTGAGCCGTACGCCAACCCCGGTGCCCGACGGTCGTCGGTGGGTGTCTCGTTCCGCAGGGTCAGCGCTTCGTCAAGCGTCCGGGCGATGCGGGCGCGGAATTCGGACTCGACGTCACCGAGATGGATTGCCGTGGAACGCTTCAGCGCGCGGGACAGTTCACCGGCCTCCCGAGCCCACCGCGGGGTCGACCCCAGCGATGCGCCCAGGCTGGTGGCCCGGCGCCAGTACAAATGGGTGTCGTGTTCCCAGGTGTAGCCGATGGCACCGAACATCAGCAGCGCGTCGAGCATCAGGTCGGGGCCCGCGCACACCGCCATCAGCGCCGCCGATGCCGCCGCCAGTCGGTGCTGCTCGATGCTCTCATCGATCGCGCGTACCGCATCCCAGGCCGACGCGGACGCCAACTCCGCATTGACCAGCAGGATCGCCGCCTTGTGCTGCAGCGCCTGGAACGACCCGACCGGCTTGCCGAACTGCTCGCGGGTGCGGATGTAGTTCACCGCGGTCTCGACGCCCTTGCGCACCGTGCCTGCCGATGCACACGCCGTCAAGGCGACGACGACGCAACGCGCGCGCTCGACGTCGATCCCTGAGACCAGCTGCTCGGCCGGCACCGGATAGTCGTCGACGGTGAGCACGCCGACGTCGGTGCTCAGATCGGTGCCACGCTGTTGGTCGACGGTGAGCCCGGGGCCCGCGGCGCTGATATCCAGTGCGAACCACTGGACGGCACCGTCCTCGGAATGCGTGGCCAGCAGAAGACGTTGCGCGGCAAGCAGACCGAGGGTGCTACCGATGGAGCCGGTCAGGCGCCAGCCGGCGCCATCGGGCACGGCGCGCACCGTGGAGTCCTCCGGTAGCACCACCGCCGCCGTCGCACCGCCGGCGAGGTCGGCCGCCAGCGCCGTCGAATCGGCCAGGCACGCCACGGCACTGGCGGCCACCGTGCTCAACAGCGGGCCGGGCAGCAGCGCCGCGGCCGCTGCCTCGACGATGCACGCCGTGTCGGCAAGGGTGCCGCCCTGACCGCCAAGCTCCTCGGGAAGGTGAACAGCATGGAACCCGTTGGCGGTGAACTCCTCCCACCACGTGGGTAGCTCGCCGGCCGCGATCGAGTCTATGCAGGCCCGCGTCTTGTCGATCGGAGCGTGGCGGGCTGCGAACGATGTCACGGCCTCGGCCAGCTGCTCCTGCTCGATCGTGATGGCCAACAATCAGTTCTCCAGTCCTAGAACGCGAGCAGCGTTGCCGTACAGAAACTTCGGCCACACCTCGTCCTTGAACGGCACCTTGGGCAGATCGCTGAAGATGCGTTCCAGCGACAGACCCATCGGGAAGTAGCCGGCATAGATCACCTTGTCCGCGCCGCGGGTGTTCGCGTAGTCGATGATTTCCTTCGGGTAGTACTTGGGCGCGAAGGCCGAGGTCGAGTAGTACAGGTTGGGCCATTTGAGCATGAGCTTGACCGCAAGGTCCTGCCAGGGCTCGCACCCGTGCCGGGTGACGAACACGAGGTCGGGGAAGTCGAACATCACGATGTCGATCCGCGAAACCTCCTGCGGCGCCATCGGAATCCGTGGTCCGGGAACACCGGCGCAACAGAAGATCGGAATGCCGAGGTCGACGCAGGTGGCGTAGACCGGGTACATCTTCGGATCGTCGATCGGAACCTGGGGGAACGTCCCCGACGGGAAGCACGACACGGCACGGATCCCGTACGTTTCGTAGTCGCGGCGGATCGCGTTCACCGTTCCCATCACGTCGTTGGGATCCGAGATGTTGCCCGACGGGATGAAGCGATCGGGGAACATCTTCAGCGCGAGCTCCGCCGAGGAACCCTCGCTGACGCCGATCATCGACTTCTCGATGCCGAACCGGTCCATCTGCTGCAGCAGCAGTGACACCGGATCGTCGGTGGGCAAGCCGTTGGGCACGTCCTTGAACATGTACTCGACCGGGAAGTCGAAGGCCTCTTTGGACTCACGATCCTTGGTCTGCTTACGGATGAAGTCGTACTGAGCGGTCCCCTCGTGGGGAAATCCGATCATCGTGTCGATCACCGGCAGACCAACCGGTCCGGCCATGGTTCCTCCCATCAAAGACCGGCGCAATGGCGCCGCTTGACACCATAGTGAAACACGGTTCTACTTCATGTCAACCCCACTAGCTGCACATACACTGCTATTGAGCAGTCAGATGTCGTAGCATTGCAGAAGATCGTTCTTTTTTCGTCCCGACTCGGAGGTGGCACCATCAACACGCCGGCTTCCGATGTGGTCGCACCGGCCGCGCGGGTCATCCCGCTGTCGGACATGACCAGCGGCCAGCTCGCGCGCCGCGCCAAGATCATCGAAGAAGTGATCGGCCTGATCGCCGACGTCGGGGCCGATGCGGTGCAGATGCGGGATGTGGCGCAACGCTCTGAAGTCGCGCTGGCCACGCTCTACCGCTACTTCAGTTCGAAGGAAAATCTGCTCGCGGCCGCGTTGGAGGACTGGCAGAAGCGGCTGACGCGACGAATCCTGGCCGGCGCGGGGCCCTCGGACAGCGACCCGCTGCCGGGCATCCTGGATTACCTGCAGCGCGCCCAGCGGGCGTTCCACCGCAATCCGGGGATGACCGCGCTCATGCTGCAGACGATGACGTCGACGGATCCCGAGGTGCGGGCGTCGATCGATCAGATGGAGCGCACCAACGTCGAGTTGTTCAACCGCCTGCTGGCCGGGGTTGCGCCGGACCGGATACCCCAGGTGAGCTTCGGCCTCAATGCCGCGCTCAGCGCGGCGCTCGCAGGCCAGCGTGCCGGGCGCCTGACGTTGGACGAATCACTGAAGCACGTGGAATGGGTAGCCCGGGTGCTGCTGGCCGAGGCTCGGCGGGCCTAGTCAGAAGTCAGCGGGGTCCGGGCGCACGACCGACCGCGATGCCAAGCCCAGACCTCTTACGTGCGTGGCGATTTCGCGCAGCGGCGCGACCCATACGTCCGAACAGGACACCACGTGCTGGACGAGGTCCTCGAGCGCGGCCGCCCGCGACGGCCGGCCGGACAGGAACGGGTGATTGGTCAGCACGAAGCAGCCGCCAACCGCGCGCAGCCCCTCGAATTCCAGCCGCCAGATCTCGGCGGCCTTGCGCGGACTCTCGATCAGACCGGTGCCGGAGATCTCCGGCAGGAAGCAGTACTGCTCCCAGTCGTCGAGGGCCCACTGCACCGGGATCTCGACGAGGCTGCCTGTGCCGGCGTGCAATTCGTAGGGATGGTCGGCGTCCATCAAGCTGGTGTCGTAGAGGAACCCACGGTCGGCCAGCAGGGCAGGGGAATGCCAGTTCAGTTCCCACATCGGTGCCCGGAAGCCGACCGGCGCCTCGCCGGTGAGCGCGGCCAGCGCCTCGGTGCCGCGATCCAGAATGGCGGCTTCCTCCTCGGGCGTCTTCCCGGTGAGCACTTCGTGCAGATATCCGTGGTGGGCGACCTCATGCCCGCCGTCGACGATGGCGCGGACGACATCGGGGTAGCGCAACGCGGTGTAGCCGGGGACGAAGAACGTCGCGGTGACACCGTGGCGCGCCAGCATCGCCAGCAACCGGGGCACGCCGACCAGTGGGCCGTACGCTTGGTGTGACATCACCGACATCCGATCGGCATGCGCCGCATCGACATTCAACACCGCCGACTCGGCGTCGACGTCGAAGCTGAAGCATGCCGCCGCACGCTTGCCGTGCGGCCAGGTGACCGGCTGGGCCGGCGTGGCGCTCATGCGTTCCTCGCCAGGAGCGACACGAACTCGTACGCCAGATTGGCTGCCGCGATGCCGGTGATCTCGGCGTGGTCGTAGGCAGGCGAGACCTCGACGATGTCGGCGCCGACCAACTGGAGAGTGTCGAAACCCCGGATGATTTCCAGCAACTCGCGACTGGTCAGACCGCCAGCCTCCGGCGTTCCCGTTCCCGGTGCGTGGGCTGGATCGAGCACGTCGATGTCGATTGACACATACAGCGGCCGGTCGCCGATCGTGGTCCGCAACCCGTCGATGATGTCGTCGACCGAGCGCCGCAGGAAATCCCGGCAGTGTACGACGTGGAACCCCATTCCGGCGTCCTCACTCAGATCGTTCGGGGAGTACAGCGACCCACGGATCCCGACGTGGGCGCTGTGGCCGGACACGAACAGATCTTCCTCGGCCGCCCGCCGGAACGGGGTGCCGTGCGTCAGCGGGGTGTTGAAATAGGTGTCCCAGGTGTCGAGGTGGGCGTCGAAGTGGACCAGCGCGACGGGTCCGTGCAGCCGGTTGATCGCGCGCAGCAGCGGATAGGCGATGGTGTGATCACCACCGAGAGTCACCAGTCGCGCACCGTCACGCATCAATTCGTGTGCGCCGGTTTCGATCTTGCGGACCGCGTCGTTGATGTCGAACGGATTGAACACCAGGTCGCCGGCGTCGACCACCTGCTGGTGGGCGAACGGCTCGATATCGAGCGCCGGGTTGTACGGCCGCAGCAGCCGCGAAGACTGCCGAATGTGGCTGGGGCCGAAGCGTGCTCCCGGACGGTAGGTGACGCCGGTGTCGAACGGAACTCCGACCACGGCGACGTCGTAGCGGGGGACATCCTCGATGCGCGGCAGTCGGGCGAACGTCGAGTGTCCGGCGTAGCGGGGCACCTGAAGACCGTCGGCCGGGCCGACCGGCGGCGGTGAGTCGTTCAAACTCGGCATCGTGTGGTACCTCCGTTGATCTGCAGGGTTTGGCCGACGAAGGCACCGGCATCGGGTGATGCCAAAAATGCCACAGTGTCGGCGATTTCGTCGGGCCTACCGATCCGGCCGACCGGGATGTCTGCGGCGTAGCGCTGGTGCATCTCGGCCAGGCTGATGCCGGCGTCGTCGGCGTCCACCTCCAGTTGCGGGGTGTCGATCACCCCGGGGGCCACCGCGTTGACGATGATCCCCTCGGGTGCCAGCTCGCGGCCGAGTGTTTTGGTCAACCCGATCAGACCCGCCTTCGACGCCGCATAGGCGGTCGCCCGCGGCCAGCCGGTGACCCCCCATTCCGAGGTGACGATCACGATACGGCCGCCGCCGAGGCGGCGCATCCCGGGCAGCACCGCCTGGATGCTGTGGAACGTGCCTCCGAGATTGGTGTCGACGACCTTCCACCAGTCGGCCTCGTCGTGGTCGGTGAGGGCAGCCATCGACATGTAGGCGGCGTTGCACACCAGCACGCTGATTGGACCGCGCTGCTCGGATACGGTGTGCACAGCTGCGCCAAGGGATTCCGGGTCGGACACGTCGGCGGGCACCGCGAACCCGTCGACCGCGTCGACGACCTCGGTCATCCGGTCATCGTGAAGACGGCCGTTGACGCCCACGTGATAACCGTCGGCAGCCAACCGCTCCGCGATCGCCCGACCGATGCCCTGGGTGGCCCCGGTGACAAGTGCGACGTTCATCAGATGACTGCTCCGCTGTTGGGGGACAACACTTCTCCGGTACAGAATCCCGGGCCGTCGATGAGGAACCGTGCCGCCCGGGCGACTTCGGAGGGTGTGCACAGCCTGCCCGCGGGCAGGGTGGCCAGGTACGCCGGGTCACGCCAGGGGGAGTCGGCGGCGAGCAGCGGGGTATCGGTCGGCCCGGGAGCCACCGAATTGACCCGCACACCGTGGGGTGCCACCTCCGCGGCGAGGCTGCGGACGAACCCGACGACACAGCCCTTGGCCGCGGCGTAGTGGGCGTCGCCGTCGCCGCCGCCGATCGCGAGTTCCGAAGAGATCGCCACGATGGCACCACTGCGGTGTTCGATCATGTCGGGCAGCACCGCGTGCGCGGCATTGCGCAACCCGCCGAGATGCACATGCAGCATCCGGGTCCACGCCGCCGCACTGATCTGCGACACCGGTGTCATTTCGTAATGCCCTGCGGCATTGACGAGGGCGCCGATCGGGCCGAGCTGGTCCCGGATGGCCGCGACCGCGGTGTGTACCTGTGCGGAGTCGGCGATGTCGACCGACATCGAGGCGGCGACATCAGGGGCCGAGTGCAAGTCCAAACCCGCCACCAGCCAACCATGTTCGGTGAGCTCGGCCGCAACGGCGGCCCCGATGCCCGAGGCCGCCCCGGTCACCACCGCAACGCGCGTCATCTAGAGCCCCGGTCCTGCTTCGAACTGCAGCCGGTCAGCCAGGGGCTCGGCAATTCGGTTCCGTAGCCGCAGATAGATCACGCCGCCGACGATGCCGAGCGCGACGGTGGTGATCACCATGCTCCAGTTGATGTACCAGGGTTGCCCGGGCTGTACCCGGGGCCAAGCGACGTTGACGGTTTGGGCGACGATCCACACCGCGGCGAAGTATGTCACCGGCGCACCCCACCGGCCCAGCGAGAACGCACCGGGCGTCCACCGGCCGGTCAAGCGTGCCCACGCGGCGCCGAGCACCGGAATCCCGAACGCGATATAGAACCCGATGACGGTGAAATTGACCAGGATGTTGTACAGATTCGACCCGGCGAACAGCACCAGCAGCACGGCGACCACCGCGGTCAACCCGATGGCGTTGATCGGCATGCGCTCGGGTCCGGCCAGCTTGCTGAACAGTGTCGAGGCCGGCAGGCCGCGGTCGCGGGCCGCGCCCCAGATGCAGCGCGACACCGCGGCCTGCACTGCGAGGAAGCTCGAGATGAACCCGATGACGAACATGATCAGCAGCGGCTTGGCGATACCGGCACCCAGGTGTGTGGTCAGCGTGTCGGACACCGGGTCGCCGGACTGCTCGGTCAGCACCTGGTCCAGGTTGGGTATCGACAAGATCAGTGCGGCACTGGAGAACATCACGATCAGGGCCACGCCGACCAGGCTGCCGATGATGGCCTTCGGGACGTTGCGGGCCGGCTCCTCGACCTCCTCGGCGATCGAACCGGCGGACTCGAATCCGACGAAGGCCCAGCCGGTGTAGGCGATGGCCAGCAGCATCGGTCCGGCGGCCCATCCGCTGCCGCCCGGCAGTCCGTCCAGCAAGGTGGAGAACGGGCTTTCCCGGTAGAACAACAGCAGGACCGCGCCGAGGCCGACGGACCCGACGATCTCGCAGGTGATGCTGGCCACCACCATGATTTTGAGGACGCGGCGGCCGATCATGTTCGTGGCGGTACCGACCACGATGATGGCGATGGCCACCGCCGCGGTGGTCCAGCGTCCCGGTTCAGCCACCCCGAACACATTGAGCAGGAATCCGGCGGCGGCGTACGCCAGTGTGGCCAGGGCGATGGTCAGGCCCCACATGTACGCCCACGCGGCTGCCCAACCGGCCGTGGTGCCGCGGACGTGGCGGGCCCACTGATAGACGCTGCCCGCAAACGGCCAGCGGGACGAGAGTTCGCCGAACACCCCGGCGACCGCGAGCTGGCCGATCAGCACGATGGGGAAGGCCCAGAAGAACTGCGGGCCCGCTGTGAACAGGCCGAGACTGAAGATGGCATACATCGCGACGATCGGCGAGATGTCGGCGAAGGCCAGCGAGAACGCCGATCGAAGGCTGAATCCGCGGTGCAGTCGTTGAACCTCGTCCTGCAGGTGATCGAGGCGCGCATCGTCACCGGCGCGGGACAGCGAGTCGGAAGCCATGGCAAGACCCCTCAGTTAGTCGTTGAGGAGTGACTATCCTGCCGTTCCAGTGATCCAGGAATACTCATCTAGTATGAATTAATCTTCGGTTCCTAGCTTGGAGTATAGGTAGGTCGCATGGCCGCAAGCGTGATGGACCTCATCGAGATGCCGCACTTACGGCTGAGACTGCGGGCCGGCGGCAAGGGGGTGGATCGCCAGGTCACCTGGGCCCAAGCCTCCGACCTGGACACTCCGTGGGAGTGGATGACCGGCGGCGAGCTGCTGATGAAGAACGGGCGCACGCTGCCTCGCGATGCGGCCGGCCAACTCGCGCTGGTCCACGGCCTCGTCGACCACGACACCGCGGGACTGATACTCGGGATGGATCCCGACACCCCTGAGCTGCATGCGGCGGTCATCGATGCCGCCGACCAGCTCGGGTTCCCGATCGCGATCGCGCCGTTCTCGGCGGGCTTCGCCGCGATCGGGCGCGCGGTGGCTGAGGCGAACATGTCCGACGAAGGTCGCCGCCTGGCGATGACCGAGCGGATCTACACCCTCATCCAGCGGTCGGTACTCCGCGCGGGCCGCGGCGGGATCCTCGATCAGCTGTCGCGCGAGCTGCGGTGCCGGCTGGCCCTTCTGGACGCCGAGTCGGGGTTGCCGGTGCTCGACGGCAGCAGTGGCCCCCCGGAAGCGCTGCGCCGCGTCGTGGTCGATTTGATCGCCGAACGCGGTGGGGCGCTGCCGGGGGTCCTGCATTTCGACGCCGAGGCAATGACCGGTCAGATCGTGGAAGTCCCCGACGAAGCCCCCACGGTACTGGTGACATACGACTTCCGAAGCACGCCACCGGATCTCGTGCTGCTGCAGCACGTGGCCACCGCTGCGGCCGTGGTGCTGGTGCAGCAGGACATTCGTCGCGAACACCGCCGCCGGCTCGGCGCCGAGACGCTGGCGAACCTGCTGGATCTCCGCCTCGGTGAGCACGAGTTATCCCGGCAACTGCAGGAGGTCGGATTGCCGCCGGAGCGCTGTGTGCTGGTGGCAGTGCGCGGTGGGAGTAGCACCGGCGAGCGGCACCTGCATCTGAGTCTGGACCGGCACCGCATTCCCAACCTGCTGTTGCGCAGGGCCGGACTGTTGTACGCGCTGGTGCCTGCCGGCCCGCAGCCGCTGACCGTGTTGCGTCGGCGTTTGGGTGGTGACGCCCTGATCGGAATCAGCGATGCTCTGGTGTCGGCCGGGCGTGCTCCTGCCGCTGTCCGGGAGGCGAATTGGGCTGTGCGAGAAGCGGAGAACTCACCCGACCATGTCAGCCGGTACGCCGAGGCGACGTTGCTCTCGGTCCTGCGGGACGCCGACGAAGCCCAGCTGGTGGTGGACCGGGTGCTCGGTGGTCTGCTGGCCTACGACGCCGCGCACTCCACCACGCTGACCGCAACCCTGGATACCTTTCTGCGGCTGGACAAGTCGTGGCAGGCCACCGCCGAGGAGGTCGGAGTACACCGCCAGACGGTGGCCTACCGTCTGCGGCGGATCGAGGAGATCACCGGGCGCAGCCTTGCGACCACCGCGCACACCGCGGAGTTGTGGCTGGCCTTGCGGGCGCGAGATGTGGTCAGCGCGCCGGGCGGGTAGCCCGTTCAGGAGTGGGCGGCAGGAATCAACCGGCCGTGCGAGATCAACGAGCCGGCCTGCTTGAGCCGCCTGGCCCGCACGCTCACCGCGTAGTCCGAGAGGTGATCAACGGCGGCAAGCCGCTCGGTGAGATAGCAGTACAGCTGGTCGACATCGGCGGCGATGACCACAGCCACCATGTTGTAGGTGCCGCTGACCGCCATGACCGAGGCGATTTCGCGGTGCGCGAGGATCTGCTCGGCGGCGTCGGCCAAATGCCGGGCCGGAACCTTCATCCACACCATCGCATGGACCCGAAAGCCCAGCCGTTCAGGCAGCACATCGACGTCGTAGAGCAGCGTCGCCGATGCTTCCAGTGCCGCGATGCGCCGCTTGACCCGCGCCGGTGACCAGCCCAGCGTGTCGGCCAGCTGGCTGTGCGGCGTCCGGCCGTCAGCGGCCAGCGCGTCCAGCAGCGGTAAGTCGTCATCGGCAGGCGGGACCGGATGCGGTCGCGATGGGCGGGGCGCTTCGGTCAGTGCGGCGGCCTGTTCGCCGGTAAGGGTGTGTCCGTAGCCGGTCCACACGTCGTTCGACGGCTCGCCGAACACATGCAACACGAGATTGACATCGATACCCAGGACCGAGGATGTGCGGGGAAGGCGGTGCAGTAGCCCCTCCCCGCTGTCGTGAAGCTGGGCGCGCACGACACACACCAATTCGGTCGAGCCGGACAACACATTTGCATGCGTCACCTCGGGCCTGCGGGCGAGTGCCTCGGCCAGCCGCGGCAGGTCATCGGGTTTGGTGTGTACCCGGACGATCCACTGGGATTCTCCGCATACCAGCGGGTTGACCAGTCCCACGACCCGCACCACTCCGTCGCGGCGCAAGGCTCGGTAGCGGCGGGCGACGGCTTTCTCGGGTACGCCGACGACGTCACCGATCCGGCGAAATGAAGCACGCGGCGAGAGTTGTAGCGCGTGCAATATCTGGCCGTCCAGCGGTGCCAGCATGACAGGAACAGTACACGCGGAAGGGATGATGTGTCTGTTTTGAGCGACTGCACGCCGACAGCTCGTCGATATGGCCACGGACGCCGATGCTGGGAGGCGAGGGCACCCAGAACATCGGAGGAACAGCATGAAGATCGGCATCGGCCTGCCAAACCATGTCGCAGGCGCCGCCGGGGGAGGCATCGCGTCGTGGGCGGCGCACGCCGAACACCGCGGGTTCGAGTCCGTCACGACGATCGACCGGCTGTGCTATCCCAGCCTGGATTCGCTCGTCGCCCTTTCGGTGGCCGCCGGTGCGACGCGCGAGGTTGCCCTGGTGACCAATGTGCTTCTGACGCCGCTGTATCCGACTCCTGTGTTGGCCAAGCAACTTGCCACCCTGGCATCCTGCGCCGGTGATCGGCTGAGTATCGGTATCGGCATCGGGTCACGCCCCGAGGACTACGACGCGGTAGGCGTCGCGTTCGACAAACGCGGGCAAATCCTCGACGACCAGATCGCGGCCATGCGACAAGAGTGGAGTGGTGACACGGCGCTGTGCCCGGTACCGGTGAGCATCCCGCTGCTGTTCGGGGGCCACTCGGAGGCGACCATCCGGCGAGCCATCACCATCGGCGACGGGTGGGTGGCCGGTGCGCTTCGGGACTTCCCGACACAATCAGCGTTCGCCGACCGCGTTCGTACGGGCTGGCGTTCCGCAGGGCGGGCCGGTGACCCAGAGATACATGCGTGCGTCAACTTCTCGTTGGGCTCTGATGAGGTGGTCCGTTCTGGCCGTGACCATTTAGCCCGGTACTACGGTGCCAGACCGGACTTCGCCAAGCGCAACGTCGACGACATGGTGTGTTCGGTCGATGATGCCCGTGCCGCCGTCCGCGCCTACCGCGACCTGGGCTTCGGTCGACTGCTCTTCCACCCTGCCGTCGCATCGCCTGACCAAGTCGACCGTCTTGCCGACGCAGTGCTGTAGCGAACTAACCTGCTGTGACCGCGGCGCTGACCACCCGGTTCGGGCCGTAACGGCTCAACACAACGAACAGCGCACCCCCCGCCATCGCGGCGGCGCCGGCCAAGACGAGAAATCCGTTGAAACTCTGCGTCTCTCGCAGAATTCGGCTGAGGATCACCGCGCCCGCCGCCGACGACACCCCGATAGCCGCCGACAGAATGCTCAACACGGAGCTGTAGACAGACAGGTCGAAACGGCGCGACACCAGGTAGGCGATCACATCGCCTTCGGCTCCCCACGCCGCACCCAGACAGCACACCGCGGCGATCACCACGACGTAGCTGTCCCACGACGAGGCGAGCAGCAGACAGCCAAAGCCGGGCAGAGCCATCGCAATCGCCGCCACCGCGTGCGCGGCGAAGCGGTCCAGCGCCAGGCCGCAGGCGAACCGGCCGACGATCACCGCGACCGCGAAGATCGAGATTAGCGAGGCCACCGAACCCGCGGAGCGGACGGAGTCGCCGAGCACCACTCCGAGTTGTGACGTCGTGACCGAGTGGTAGACGTTGCACAACAACACGCCCGCGAGCAGGATCCAGAACACCCGGTTGCGCAAGATCGCGCGATAGTCGGTGCGGGCCTTCGGTTTTCTGGCCGAACCCGCCGAGCCGGGCTTCTCCCGTCCGATCAGTGCCAGCGCGAGGACCCCGAGCACGGCGGTGGTGACGGCGATCGCCACGCATCCCACCCGCCACCCGTACGCGCGGTTGATCGCGGCCAGTGCCGGGCTGCCGATGGCGCCCAGCAGCGGAGGGCCCGAGATCGCGATGGCCAATGCCAAACCGCGGGCCTTGTCGAACCACGTTGCGACGACGCGGCTGTAGATGGCCGGGGTGGTCGTCACGCCGAGCGCGATGAGCGCGACGCTGATCGCGAAATACTGCCAGATCGGCCCGGACATCGCGGCGAACGCGGCCCAACAGACCGGCACTCCGACGACACCGACGGCTGCGACCCGGCGGACGCCGACGACATCGGCGAGGCGGCCGTATACCGGCAGGAAGACAAACGTCAGTAGCGCGATGACGCCGGTGAGCGCGAAATCCGACCGCGACCACCCGAACGCCGCAAGAAAGTGCGGGGCCATCGCGGCATTGGTGTACGCGCTCAGGCTCAAGCCCGCGCTGAGCCCGGCTGTCGCGGCGGCAAGCTGTCGCCCGTTGGCCCGAACCTCGCCGAAATAGCTCATCGCGGGCCACCTTAACCAAGCCGCGGTAACGCAGGACGTGGTCGCGGGCGATCAACAAGCGACAACCATGGAGGGTATTCATCGTGATTGGGCGCCTGGGATCGGCCGTACTGGCCGCAGGGATCGCACTGGCAGGGCTGACGACCGGAACCGCGGAGGCGGCGCCGGGCTGTGCCGACTACCACTGGATCGGCGCGGCCGGGTCCGGCCAGCGGGCGGGCGCCAACCTCACCGCCAACGCGGGGATGGGCTCGGTGGTGTATCAGTCCTATCAGCAGCTAAAGGCCCAACTGGCCGCTGACGGCCGCACCATCGACGCCGAGGCTGTGCAATACCCGGCCGCGCCGGTGCCGCTGGAGGGCGGGATCAGCGGCTGGCTCGGGTTCCTGGGCAGTGTCGACGACGGCACCGACGCCACCGAGAAGCAGTACAAGGCGTTCACCGAGCGTTGCCCCGACAGCTTGGTGATCCTGGCCGGGTACTCGCAGGGCGCCATGGTCGTCCACCGCAACCTGTATGACCTCGCCGACGATCCTCAGCTGGCTGCTGCGCTGTTGATCGCTGACGGCGACCGGCTGCCCATCGACACCACGGTGAAACTGGGGACCACGGCCGTCGCACTCGGTCAGGGGGAGGGAGTCGCCCAGGAGCACTCGTTCCTGGCCTCCACCAACACCTCTCCGTTGCCGCCCGCGATCGGCACCCGCACGATCAGCGTCTGCGACGTCGGTGACCCGGTCTGCGACTACGACCCGGACAGCAAGATCTCCGATGCGGCGATCGCGATCCACACGTCCTACGCGCCGGGCCTCAGCGGCCCGCACGCGTGGGGCGCGCCGTTGTATGCCCTGGCGACCGCCGCCGGCACCGCCGCGCCTGAGGAGCTCACCACCCACACCGCGTGACCGGTACCGGGATGAGTTTTCCCGCCACCGCCCGTTCTGGCCGTCAGGGAGCTGTGCAGCTCCGCAAGCCAGAAAGGGATCGTCATGAAAATCGTCGTAATCGGTGGCACCGGGCTGGTGGGGTCGAAGGTGGTCGAGCGCCTCTCCCAGCGTGGCCATGACGCCGTCGCCGCGGCTCCGTCCACTGGCGTGAACACGATCACCGGAGAGGGCCTGGCCGAGGTGCTGGCGGGTGCGTCGGTCGTCGTCGATGTCTCCAATTCGCCTGTCTTGGACGACTCGGCGATCGAGTTCTTTCGCACCGCGACCACCAATCTGCTGACCGCCGAACAGAATGCCGGCGTCACCCATCACGTCGCGCTGTCGGTGGTGGGCACCGACAAGCTGGCTGCGCAGAGCGGCTACTTCCAGGGCAAGTTGTTGCAGGAGAAGCTGATCAGCGAAGGCCCGATTCCGTATTCGATCGTGCACGCGACACAGTTCTTCGAATTCCTGACCACGCTGGCGGACTCCGCAACCGTGGGGGACACGGTCGTGCTCCCGGCGAAGTACTTCCAGCCGATGGCCGCCGCCGATGTCGCCGAAGGAGTCGCAATCGCCGCGGTCAGTGAACCCGTCAACGGCATCGCCGAGATCGGCGGCCCCGAGATGGTTCTGCTCCCCGACCTCATCCGTACCGCGTTGACCGCCCGCGGCGACACCCGCACCGTCGTCGGCGATCCTGCCGCGCAGTACTGGGGCGTCGACATCGACGAGCGCACCTTGGTCCCCGGCCCTGGCGCCACGCTGTTCGATACCCGCTTCGAGGACTGGATCCTGCAAGCTGCGGCCACGTCGTAAGCCGTAGGCGAGGCGCTATCGCCCGCCGCCCCTGGCTACGATCAGAGCCGGTAAATTCCGGCGAGTCCGCTAGGGGCAGACGGTGGTGCCAGCCACGAGCGACGGACACGCCGCGCAACTGCGTGGGCGTGCCGTCGAATGCCGGGCCCTGCGGTCCCTGATCGACACCGTCGCGGGCGGTGATTCGCAGGTCCTTGTGCTGCGCGGTGAGGCGGGCGTCGGCAAGACGGCGCTGCTCGGGTACCTGACCGAGCAGGCGACGGCCCTGCGCACCCTGCATGTCGCCGGTGTGCAATCCGACATGGAACTTGCGTACGCGGGGCTTCAGCAACTGTGCGCGCCGGTGATGGAGCACCTCGGCGAGTTGCCCGATCCGCAGCGGGCGGCGCTGAATGTCGCGTTCGGGCGCGGGGTGGGCGACGCCCCCGACCGCTTCCTGGTCGGTCTGGCCGTGTTGAGCCTGATGGCGGCGGCCGCTCAATCGCAACCGCTGTTGTGTGTGGTGGATGACGTCCAGTGGCTCGACCAGGTGTCAGTGCAGACACTCGGGTTCGTGGCCCGCCGCCTGCTGGCCGAGCCGATCGGGTTGGTGTTCGCGGCGCGCGACGACGGTGCGCCGGCCTTGGCCGGACTGCCTGAGCTCACCGTGGCCGGCCTGTCCGACGGCGATGCCCGCGAGCTCCTGGATTCGGTGCTGCACGGTGCGATCGATCCCCCGGTGCGCGACCGTATCATCGCCGAGACCCGCGGGAATCCACTTGCGCTGCTTGAGGTTCCACGCAACACATCGGCAACCGAACTGGCCGGCGGCTTCTGGCTGTCGGGATCGGCGTCGTCGCCCGGCGCGATCGAGACGGCCTATGTGCACCGGATCCAGGCGCTTCCCGAGCCGACCCGCCGGTTGCTGCTCGTGGCGGCGGCCGAACCCGTGGGTGATGCCGCGCTGTTCCTGCGCGCCGCGGCCGTCCTCGGCATTCCGGTGGACGCCCTGGCCCCGGCCGAAGCCGCGGGTGTGATCGAGTTCGGCCCGCGGATGCGGTTCCGGCACCCGCTGCTACGCTCGGCGGCCTACCGCGCCGCGGACCTGACCGACCGCAGAACCATCCACCGGGCCCTGGCCGAGGCCACCGATCCCGCCGTCGACCCGGACCGTCG
>JAEZIA010000161.1 GCA_023416315.1 Actinomycetes bacterium | reverse complement strand
GTCAGCTCGATGAGCCGGGTGCCACACAGGTCGCGCTCTTCGGGGGTGCCTTCGCGAATGATCTGCGACATCGGCACACCGTCGATCCACTCGGTGACCATCACCTTCGGCGCACTGGCGATCACGTGCGGCACCACGAAATGCGGGTGGCCGTCGTAGGCCTTGGCGAACGCCCGCTGATTGTCGGCTTCCAGCCGGTAGTCCAGCTCCATCTCGGTGCGCTCGATCAGTTCGTCGACCACGCCCTGCACGTCGGCGCCGGGCGCGAGCTGCTTGAACACACTGACCAGGCGCTGCATGGTCTTCAGGTCGGCGCGCAGTGCTTCGTCGGCGCCCGGGTACTGGATCTTGACGGCGACCTCGCGGCCGTCCGACCACACCCCCTTGTGCACCTGACCGATGCTGGCCGACGCGACCGGCTTGTCGTCGAACGACTGGAAGCGCTCACGCCACTTCGTGCCGAGCTGGCCGTCGAGCACCCGGTGCACCTTCGGCGCGGGCAGCGGCGGGGCGTCCTTCTGCAGTTTGGTGAGGGCCTCGCGGTAGGGCTCACCGAACTCCGGTGGGATGGCGGCTTCCATCACCGACAGCGCCTGGCCCACCTTCATGGCCCCGCCCTTGAGTTCGCCGAGCACGGTGAACAACTGATTGGCGGCCTTCTCCAAAAGCTCGGCCTGGACGTCGTCTTTCGACTTGCCGGTCAGTCGTTTGCCCAAGCCCAACGCCGCCCTGCCGGCGAAGCCGACCGGGATGGTCGCCAGCTTGACGTTGCGGGCCGCGCGGCCTCGCTTGATGTCTGCCACGCCACCATCATCCCTGACGCGGCCCGGCAGGCAACCACCGATGGTCAGCATCCACATTTCGGATGCCGTGACCAGCGGCGCGCCGAGATCGTGTTGTTGCTGACATCGACCTGCAGGGTGGTGTTCAACGTGGCCGGGGGAGCACCGGCGGCTTCCTGCCCGCGCACCGCGGTGATGATGCGCTGCAACTGCCCCAGCGCGACGGCGGCGGTTGCCAGCACGGTCGGACGGTCGGCGCTGCCGATCACGTCTCGTAGCTGTGCGGCCAGCGCCGGCCACGCCCGGTCGCGGTCGGTGCGGTGCAGGTCGGCGCAGGCCAAACAACTCGTCACACCCGGGATCACCAGCGGGCCGACCAGGCCGGAGCCGTCGCGCACCCGCACCGGCAGATGCGGGACGCCGACGGTGTGCAGATCCCGCACCAGCCGGGGGTCGGCGACCAGGTAATCGGAGAGCACCACCATGTCGGCGCCGGCCGCGGAGACCGTCGCATTGGCCCGGCTGGTCTGCGCGATCCGCGCCCCGGAACACCGCAACCCCTCGACCAGCAGATCCGACAGCGGGCCGCGGCCGTGCACCCGGATCGACAGCGCACGCGGGGCGGTCTGGCGGGCCCGGCCGCGAACGACTCCGCTGCTCAGCAGCGCCTTCAGCAGCTCATCGAGGTGGTCGGCCAGCCCGTGCGAGGCGGCCAGCCGCTGCAGGTCGGCCCGGCCGAGGGGAACCTGCATGCCCCGCAGCAGGGTGGCCAGCGCGGCCGGCGTTGCGCCCTCGGGAGGGCGGACGAGCACGGCGCGCCGGGGATCCCAGCCCACCTGTACCGCACCGTCGGGTCGCAGCAACACCGGCATCGCCGGGTCGAGCGCATAAAGCCGGCCCACCCCCGCACTCTGGCACCACGAGGGTGCCGCTCGGCTCAGCTATCCACAGGCCCGTCGTCGGAATCGGGCTTATCGGCTTGCTTCTGGAACTCCTCGATCGCCGACTCGATATCCAGCCCGCTGGTGTCGCCGCCGATGATCCGGTCGATGAAACCGGCCGGCTCGTCGAGGTCGGTGGAGTTGGGCAGCAGATCGGGGTGCTGCCAGACGCCGTCGCGGGCGTCGATGCCGACGGCGTCGGTGAGCCGCTCCCACAGCACGGCGGCTTCGCGCATCTTGCGCGGCCGCAGCTCCAGTCCGACCAGGGTCGCGAAGGTCTGCTCGGCGGGCCCGGCGGTGGCCCGGCGACGGCGCAGCATCTCCGAGAGCGCGGCGGTGCCGGGGATGCGGTCGCCGAGCGCGGCGGTCACCACGGTCTGCACCCAGCCCTCGATCAGCGCCAGCAGCGTCTCGAGGCGTTCCAGCGCCGCGGTCTGCTCCGGGGTGGCCTTGGGCTCGAACATGCCCTGGCTGAGCAGCTGCTCCATCGCGGCGGGATCGGTCAGCATGGCCGGGTTGAGGCCCTGCGCCAGTTCCTCGATCCCGCTCATGTCGATCTTCATGCCCTTGGCGTAGGCCTCGACCGCGTTGAGCAGCTGGCTCGACAGCCACGGCACATGGCTGAACAGCCGGTGATGGGCGGCCTCGCGGGCGGCCAGGAACGTCAGGATCTCGCTGCGCGGCTGCTCGAGCCCCTCTGACAGCGATTCGATGGCCTCGGGCATCAGGGCCGCGACGCCCGTCGGGCCCAGCGGCAACCCGATGTCGGTGGAGGTCAGCACTTCACGGGACAGCTTCCCGAGGGCCTGACCCAGCTGCGAGCCGAACGCCATGCCGCCCATCTGGGTCATCATCGCCATCAGCGGGCCGGCCATCGCCTTGGCCTCTTCGGGCAGCGACGACGCCCACCCGGCGGCGATCTGCTCGGCCATCGGGTCGCACAGCCGCTTCCACCGGTCCAGGGTGCCGTCCACCCAGTCGTTGGGGGTCCAGGCGACGGCCTTGGTCGCCCCGGCGGGCAGCGCGGTCGCCCCGTCCAGCCAGGTGTCGGCCAGGTGGACGGCGTCGGCGATGGCGGTGCTGGTGGCCGACGGGATCGGCGCGACGAAGCCGATCGAGCTCGATGCAAGCTGGCGGGCCACGTCGTAGTTGACCGGCCCGGACGATCCGGCGGCCATCGGATTGCCGGCGCCGCTGAACATCTGGCCGAGCTTGGTGAAGATCTGACCCAGGTCGGCCATGTTGAAGTCGCCGCCGGCGAAGCCGAAGGGGTCGCCGGGGCCCGGATTGGGGTCCTTCTTCGGCTTGTCGCGGTCGGGGTCGTCTCCCGCGGAGAAGCCGAATGGCAGGTCAGGCATGCCTCAACCGTACTCATCCCGTGCCGCGGGTGGGCAACGAGGCGATCCGCTGTCAGCGAATCGGGGCTGCTGACGGCCGCCTCTAATTCCCCGGGTCGCTTCGTTCCTGCCCGCCGGATCTACTCTTGGCGGCGTGAACAGGCGGATTCTGACGCTGCTGACGGCGCTCGTGCCGATCGTCGTCTTCGGTGTGCTGCTGGCCGTCGTGACGGTGCCCTTCGTGTCGCTGGGTCCCGGGCCGACGTTCGACACCCTCGGCGAGGTCGACGGCAAACAGGTGGTGGCCATCGACGGCGCCGAGACCCATCCCACCTCCGGGCATCTGAACATGACCACCGTCGCCCAGCGCGACGGCCTGACGCTGGGGCAGGCCCTGACCCTGTGGGTGTCGGGCCGTGAGCAGCTGGTTCCGCGGGACCTGGTGTTTCCGCCGGACAAGTCGCGCGAGGACGTCGAGAAGGATCAGAACGCCGACTTCAAGCGGTCCGAGGACAGCGCCGAGTACGCGGCGCTGGGCTTTTTGAAGTACCCGTCCGCCGTGCGGGTGGAGAACGTCAACGACCCCGGACCGTCGGCGGGCAAACTGCAGAACGGCGATGCGATCGACGCCGTCGACGGTAAGCCCGTCGCGAACATCGCGGAGTTCACGACGTTGCTGAAGGCCACCAAGCCGGGCCAGGAGATCGTCATCGACTACCGGCGCAAGAACGGTCCGCCGGGCGTCGCGCGAATCACCTTGGGCACCAACGAGGACCGGGACTACGGCTACCTCGGGGTGGCCGTGCTCGACGCGCCGTGGGCCCCGTTCAAGATCGACTTCAACCTGGCCAACATCGGCGGCCCGTCGGCGGGACTGATGTTCAGCCTGGCCGTGATCGACAAGCTGACCACCGGTGATCTCAACGGATCGAAGTTCGTCGC
>JAEZIA010000353.1 GCA_023416315.1 Actinomycetes bacterium | reverse complement strand
GTCGACAGGGTGATGCCGACCCCGAGATGTTCGGTGGCCCCGGTGATGATCGTGGTCAGCGAACCCGG
Organism: Actinomycetes bacterium; assembly: GCA_023416315.1. Taxonomy (GTDB): domain Bacteria; phylum Actinomycetota; class Actinomycetes; order Mycobacteriales; family Mycobacteriaceae; genus Mycobacterium. Next base: position 16,211 of record JAEZIA010000353.1, on the reverse strand, counting down.
CTCGTGGGTCGGCGACTGGACGGCATAGCGCACCGTGGTGTCGGAGCTGTCCTCGAACGAGTTGTACGGGGCCAGTTCGTCGGCCAGGAAGATCGCATCGAACAGCCCACGTTCCAACGTCCGCGCCATGTGGTGCCAGTACTTCGGCTTGGCGTAGTCGTAGCCGATCTTGTCCAGCGGATGTCGCCACATGCCCACCGAGTGGCTGCTGACGCCGTGCTGCATGAACGCCAGGAAGTGCGCTTTCTTCACGGCTAGTACTCCTGCAGGCTCTCCCGCAAAGTCGTTCCGGGGTAACGGGTCCGGAAGCGTCCGCGACGTTGCAGCTCGGGAACCAGCAGTTCGGTGACGTTGTTGAAGCAGCCCGGGGTGTCGGTGGCCAGCAGCATGAAGCCGTTGCAGTCGCCCTCGTCGAGGTACTGCTCCATCTGGTCGGCGACGTCCTGTGGGGTGCCCACCGCGACCGGGGCGCCCATCGAGACGCCGTAGATCTGGGCGGCCTCCCGCACCGTCACCGGTGCGCCGTCCTTGGCCTCCAGGATCGCGTCGAACAAGCCGCGGATACCTTGCACGTCGGCGTCGACCACGTTGTCGTCGAGGCCGAGGGTGGAGAAGTCGAAACCGGTGTGGCCGGACAGGATTCCCAGCGCGCTCTCGATCTGGATGTTGTCCACGAACTCCGCGTACTTGTCCTCGGCACGCGACTTGTCCCGGTCGATGATCGTTTGCAGCCCGTAGATCAGCTTGACGCTCTGCGGGTCGCGGCCGTGGTCACTGGCCCGCGATCGGATATCGCTGGCATAGCTGGCCATGGTCTTCGGGGTGGGGAAGATGCCGAACACCGACTCGGCATGCTTGGAGGCGAAATCGCGGCCCTGGTCCGACGATCCGGCCTGCCACAGCACCGGCCTGCGCTGTGGCGACGGCGCGACGAAATGGCGGCCCTTGGAGCGGAAGTACTTGCCCTGGAAGTCGATCTCCTTGACCTTGGCCGGGTCGGCGAAGACTCCGGTCTCCCGGTCGTAGACGATCGCGTCGTCGTCCCAGGAATCCCACAGCTCGTAGCACAGCTGCATGTACTCCTCGACCACCTCGTAGCGCTGATCGCGTGGCGTGAGGTTGTCCTTGCCCATCGCCTGGAACTCGCTCTTGGAGTACGACGTGACGATGTTCCACCCCACCCGGCCGTTGGTCAGGTGATCGAGCGAGGACAGGTGCCGCGCCATCATGTACGGCGGCACAAAGGATGTCGACAGCGTGATGCCGATACCGAGGTGCTTGGTGAAGGCACCCACGATCGGCACCAGGGTGGCCGGCTCGTGCACCGGACATTGGCCGGCGTACTTCACCACCGGGTCGGAGCTGCCCTTGTAGGTGGTGTACGGGGCCAGTTCGTCGGCGATGAACATGGCGTCGAAGAGGCCGCGTTCCATGGTGCGACCGAGGTCTCGCCAGTACTCCGGTCGCGACCAGTGATAGCCGACCTTGTCGCGGGGATGGGCCCACATGGTCGAGGCGTGGTTCATCACGCCGTGTTGGACGAATCCGAGCAGGTGGGTTTTCCGCTTGGTCATACGTTCCTATTCTCCCAGAGATTTGCGTTCGATCAGGAACGCCACAATGACGGCGATCGCGGAGCCCACCGCCAAAATCGCTGGGATATACCAGAATACAGCGCCGAAACCGAGCAGGGCGATCACCAGTGTGGACGAGACTACCGCACCGATCGCTTTCAGAGTGAACCCGCCCTCAGGTGTGGCATCGTCGGGATCCAATGGCAGACCGGCGGTTCCACCTGCCGCGGCGTCCGCGAGCACCGTGCGGCGGACCTGGCCGAAGGCTTGCACGCCAAGGCTGATGTAGGCGACGGCAACCACGGCGCCGACCACGACGGCGATCCAGAACGCGATCATCGGACCGGATCCGGATCGCCGGCGTTATCGGACACCTCGCTCGCGGGAACGACCGCCCCGCCGAAGTCGACGGCGTGCCCCGATTCGATCAGTGCCGAGTTGCGGCGGGTCAGTGACCCGTAGTCGAAGTTCTGCCTCTGCAGCAAGCTGATGCCGACGGCTACCACGAGCGAAATCGCCTCCAATGCAATGATTCCCTGAAGTTCACCCACGTACTGCCGGATCGGGAACGCGATCGCGACCGCCAGTACCAGGCTGGCGACGAAGGCCACCGCCGTCATCCTGCGCCAGAAGATGGCCAATGCCAGCGGAATGATCAAGCCGGCCTTGACGAAGTAGACGGTGTTGACCAGGTACACGTAGTCGATGCCGGAGCTGACCACGATGCCGCCCACCACACCGGCGACGATGATCGAGCCCTTCGTCCAACGGAACAGCGTCTTGGGCGAGATGTCCGGCTTGGCCCGCTTCAAAATGTCCACCGCGACAATCGAAGACAGCGCCGAGAACGCACCGTCGATCGACGAGTAGCAGGCGTTGAGGATGATCAGCACGTAGAGCGCGATCAGGATGAGCGGCAAACCGAGATGGCTGACCACGTACGGGCCGATGCCACCGGACCCGGCCGAGCCGAGATCGTCGAGGCTGACCCCGAACCCGAGGCCGACCAGGCCGAGCAGGCCAAGCACGATCGGGATCGGGTAGAACCACAGCCCGGCCCAGACGAAGGTGCGCCCCATCGTCGTCGGCTTCAGCGCCCATGCCTTCTGCCAGAACGTCTGGTCAGCCATGCTGGAGGCGAGCAGGCCCAGCGACAGTGTGATGCCGAACCCTGCTGCGGCCGCACCGTCGAACGCGTTCAACGTGTTTGGTCCGGCCTCGCTGACCTTCTGGAAGACCAGCTCGGGGCCCCCGACTTTGGCCAGCACGTAGAGCACCACGATCGCGGCGGGGACGGTGATCAGCAGGGTGTTGAATGTGGCGGTGATCGCCGAGGTCCACAGCCCGCCCAGGTAGGAGTAGATGGTGACGGTGGCCAGCGTCACGATCAGCACGACGGTCGGGTTGATGCCGAAGATGACGCCCATCACCAGCACGACGCCGAACAGGTTGATGAAGATCTCGGCGAGCAGGCCGAACAACATCGCGATCAGCGCGATCGTGGTGGCCGGCTTGTTCTTGAAGCGCTCACGGATGAACTCGACGATGGTGTAGCCGGCCGGCATCTGCTTGCGAAGCCGAACGGCGAACGGCACCATCAGCACCACGGCCAGGCCGTTGGGGACGACGAACCAGATCAGCCCGGAGGTGCCCCAGGTGAACGCCTGGGCCGACGACATCATCACCGCCATCGACCACGTCCACACCGCGATCACCGACCCGACGCCGAACCCGAATCCGATCCGGCGGTCGGCGATGACGAAGTCGTGGGTGTTCTTCACCATTGACTTCACCCGGAACGCCACAAAGAACATGAAGGCCCCGAGGCCGAGCATCAGCAGAAAGCCGATGCCCGGTGACAGATTGGACGGGTGGAACACACAGCCTCCTTAGCCGCGAGCCATCGACGTCTCGGATGCGCCATCGGGGCAGCAGGGGAGGTCGGCCCGGTCACCTCATGGATGCCGGAGCCGGAGACAGTCGTTGGGCCACATATTGACGCCTTCGCAACGCCCTGTGCAGCTTTAGGATCAGGGTGACGTCAAATGCCGTCCCGTGTTGCAGACGTCCTAGTTGTCTGCTAACCAGCCGTCGGCTCGCCAGCACACCCAGTCGATCTCGACGAGGGCGCCGACCGCGAGCCCGGTGGTCCCGACACAGGTTCGGCTGGGCAGGCGGTCCGGGAACCACGGCGCATAGGCGGCATTGAACGCCGCGTAGTCGTCCCAGTCGGTCAGGTACGCCCGCACCGAGACCACGTCGGCCAGCCCGCCCCCGCACAGCTCGGTCACCCGCAGCAGGTTCGTCAGCACCTGGTCGGTCTGGGTGGCCACGTCGGCACCGACCACGGTGCCGCTGGTGTCGGTCGGCATCTGGCCAGTGACGTAAAGGGTCTGGCCCGCGGCGGTCGCGTGGGCGAACGGCGCCACCGCGGGTGGAACGCCGTCGGCCGGGGTGAACGTGAACTCCCGGATACCTGTCATGCCGCAGGATTCTGCCAGCGCGGGAAGCAGCGCTTGTCGATTCGGCCGTGCACACCCTGTCGCTGGTCGACCACCTGGGTCACGGTGAAGTCGACCGCGACCGACATGAACGAGTACGCGTCGGCTCGGGACAGCCCGAAGTGCGACTGCAGCAGTGCCAGGATGCGTAGCGTCGAGCAGCGCATCGCCGCGTCCAGGCTGTCGCCGAAGCCGTGCACCAGCAGCTCGGTGGCGGTTTCCAGCACCGGCACCGTGAAGGGTAGGTCGCGACGGATCGTCAAGCGCAGCAAGCCGTTCAGCGACGACTCCAGTGCGGTCCCGCTGACCTCGCCGTCGCCCTGTGACACGTGCGGGTCGCCGACCGACAGCAGCGCACCGGCCACCTGCACGGGGTAGTACATCCGCCCGCCCGCGCCGACGCGCCAGTTGTCGACGTTGCCACCGTGATCACCGGGCGGCACCGACGACACCCGCACCGGATCGGCGGGCGCGACGCCCATGGTGCCGAAATGCGGTCGCAGCGGTACCACGACGCCGGGCAGCGCCGGTTCCCGGCGGGCCGGATCGGGCGCGACGATCGTGCCGGGCTCGTTGGCCAGCGGCGTGGCGGTCCAGTCGTAGCCGAACAGCGCCCGGCCCAGCAGGGCAGGCACATCGAGTTCGTAGACCGTGACCCGCTCGACAGGGATGTCGTTGTACAGGTAGCCCCAATGCCCGGCGAGATTGGATCCATAGGGCAACCGCGGAGCGGCCTCCAGGATGTCCACCTGCAGCACGTCACCCGGCCGGGCGCCTGCGACGGCGATCGGGCCGGTGAGGATGTGCGGGCCCGGACCGCGGTCGTCGACCTCGGCGAACAACCGCGAAATGGGTTCGTCCATCAGGAGATCGGGGGCATCGCCGGCGTGGTGGGTGACGGTCTCGATCGTCACCAGATCACCGGATGCGACGGTCAACGCCGGCGCCTGGCGCGGGTCGAAATAGCCCCAGTGCACCGTCTGGGCGGTGGCCGGAAGGTGGTGCACTGTCATAAGACTCAGATCATGCCAGCACCCCTGCCGCGGCGCGCGCCGAAGAATCACACCGCGTGGTAGCGGCGTTCGGGACGGCCGGCGCCGTACTGCAACCGCAACCCCACCGCACCCGTGGTCAGAAAGTACTCGAGGTAACGGCGGGCGCTGACTCGGGAAATCCCCACTAGGTCAGCGCATTCGGCCGCCGAGACCTCACCGGCGGTGCGCACGGCGTCCAGGACCAGCCGTGCGGTCTCGTTGCCGAGTCCCTTGGGCATGGCCGGCGATTCGGCACCGGCGGGGGACCGCCCGAACAGACTGTCGACGAAGGTCTGATCGATGCCCACCGCCGCGCTCAGGGCGTCCGCCCGCGCCGCGAACGACAACAACTTCGCACGCAACTGCTCGAACTCGAACGGCTTGATCAGATAATCCGCCGCGCCGCCGTCGAGCGCGCCGGTGACCGTGTCCAGTTCGCGGGCCGCGGTGATCATGATCACGCCCGCGGTATGGCCTTCGGCGCGCAATGTCTGCAGCACCTGCAAGCCCGTCATATCCGGCAGGTAGACGTCGAGCAGGATCAGGTCCGGACCCAAGGTATGGGCGGCGTCGAGCGCGGCGGCGCCGGTATGGGCCACCTCGACGGTGTGGAAGCCCTCGATGCGGTCGACGAAGCGGCGGTGGATGTCGGCGACCATGAAGTCGTCGTCGACGACCAGGACCTCACGCATGACTGACCGAATCGACGCGGGGCAGCCGGGCGACGAACAATGCGCCACCGTCGACGGCGTCACGCACTTCGGCGGTGCCGCCGTGCTGCGCGGTGATCAGCCGGACCAGCGCGAGGCCGATTCCGCGGCCACCGGGGACGTCGGGTTTGGAGGTCACCCCGCGAGAGAAGATCTGGCTGCGAAGTGCTTGCGGCACACCGGGTCCGGAGTCAGCAACCTCGATGGTGAGGCCGTCGGCGTCGTCGATGCGAACGGTGACCGCCGACACGTCCGTCCCCTCTGAGACGTCCACGGCGTTGTCGATCAGATTCCCGAGCACGGTGATGACATCGGTCGCGAGCGCCGGGCTCAGTGCCGCCAGGTGGGAATCCCCGGCCAGTCGCAGCGATACGCCGCTCTCGGCGGCCAGGGTGGTCTTCGCGATCAGCAGCGCGGCGACCGCTGGATCCGAAATATGCTGTGTCACCGCGGCATTGATCTCGGCGCGACGACGGGTGAGGGTGCCGACCAGGTCACGCACCGAGTCGTATTCGCCGAGTTGTACCAGGCCGGAGATGGTGTGCAACTGATTGGCGAACTCGTGGGTCTGGGCGCGCAGTGTGTCGGTGACGCTCTTGTGCGAGGACAGCTGACCCTGCATCGACGCCAGCTCGGTGCTGTCCCGCATCGTGGTGACCGTACCGATGCGCTGCCCTTGGCTGGTCGCCGCCCGCCGGTTGAGCGCCAGCACCCGGTTCGGGGTGGTGATGACGACGTCGTGGCCATCCTCGCCGGACATCAGGAAGTCCGCTACCGCCGGGTCGATCCCGGCGTCGCGGACGCGCCGGTTGACGGCGTCCGCACCGATCCCGAGCAGTTCTTGGGCGCTGTCGTTGACCACGGTGATCACCCCGTCGGTGTTCACCCCGATCACGCCTTCACGAATGCTGTGCAGCAACGCTTCTCGATGTTCGGCCAAGCCGGCGATCTCGGCCACCTCCAGGCCGCGGGTGTGGCGGTTGATCCGCCGGGACAGCAGCCAGGAGGCGATCAGGCCCAGGGTCGCACCGAGTCCGAGGTAGACCAGTAACCGCTCGCCTGCGCCGCTGAGCAGCTGCCACACCGACGGGTAGGGCTCGCTGACCGACACCACCGAAAGCACTCGCCCGTCGCTGGACAGGATCGGAACCTGGCCGGCCAGCGCGTGGCTGCCGTCGATATCGAGATCGCCGAACCACGCCCTGCCCTCGGTGACCCGGCTGGGTCCGAAATCGACCTGCCTGCCGACCCGGGACGGATCCGAGGACGCCCGCACCACGCCCGCCGGATCGATCAGTTCGGCAAGTTCGGCACCGGAGAGCGCGACGGCGCGATCGACATCCGGTGCCAGCAGTCGCGCGGCGAACAGGTCGGTGAACCGGTCCCGCACCAGCGGGGTCGACGCGACGTTCTCAGCGACGGCGATCATTCGCTGCCCGCGAACGTCGCGGAACTCCTTGGTCGACTGGCCCACCGATACCGCCGCCACCGCGGTCAGCACGACGCCCACGACCACCACCTGGAATACCAGGAACTGGCCCGCCAGGCTTCGGCCGCTACGTGCCAACGATGACCACAATGACCACAACTTCCTTTACGTCCCAAAGAGTGACCTGCATCACCTGCGTCCCTCAGTATTGCTGAGCATCACACCAATGCGAAGGGGCACGACAATGCGGCGGCCGAGTCGACGACCATACTTCCGGCTGGCTGCGGTCGCGCTCGCCGTCGCGATGGTGCTCACCGGGTGCGGAGTCACGCGCGGCGACGATCCCTCCGGTCTACACCGGTTGCGGATGATGGTGCCGAACAGTCCCGGCGGCGGTTACGACCTGACCGCGCGCACAGCGGTGAAAATCATGGAGGACCAGGACATCACCGGCCGCATCGAGGTGTTCAACGTGCTCGGCGCCGGCGGCACCGTCGCGATGGCGCGCCTGATGAACGAGCGGGGCAACGACGACCTGATGATGACGATGGGCCTTGGCGTGGTCGGTGCCACCTACACCAACGGCTCCAAGATCAAGGTCTCCGACGCGACGGCCATCGCCAAGTTGATCGAGGACCCGGGGGCGATCTTCGTCCCCGCCGATTCGCCGTTCGCGACAGTGCAGGATTTCATCGCCGCGTGGAAGGCCGACCCGAGCAAGGTCACGATCGGCGGGGGCTCCTCCCCGGGCGGCCCCGACCACCTGTTTCCGATGGAAGTCGCCAAGAAGGTCGGGGTCGACCCGAAGCAGGTCAACTTCGTCACCTATGACGGCGGTGGCGATCTGTTGACCGCGCTGCTCGGCAAGAAGATCACCGTCGGTACCTCGAGCCCAGGCGAGCTCATCGACCAGATCGAGGCCGGTCAGTTGCGAGTGCTCGCGGTGTCGAGCGAGGAACGTGTCGAGGGCATCGACGCGCCGACGCTCAAGGAAGTCGGTATCGACCTCACATTTGCGAACTGGCGTGGTGTCCTTGCGCCGCCGGGCATTTCGGAGGACGCCAAGACCGAGATGGTCAAGGTGCTCGAAGAGATGCACGGTACCGAGCAGTGGAAGGAAGCGCTGGCCAAGAACGGCTGGACGGACGCCTTCGTCACCGGCGCGCAGTTCGAGCAGTTCCTGATTGACCAGGACAACCGGGTCTCGTCGACTCTGACCGAATTGGGGCTGTTGTGAGCATCGACGACAAGCAGGCGCAGCGCACCGTCGACTGGGCGCAGTACGTGGTGGTCGCCGTCCTGGCGATCGTCGGTGTGTTTCTGGTCTACAACGGCCTGACACTGGATGAGGGCTTCGCCAAGGTCGATCCCGTTGGCCCCAAGTTCTTTCCGCTGCTCATCGGGATCGCCGCGCTGGTGCTGGCGGTGATCCTGGCCATCGCGATCCCGCGCGGCAGCAAGGGCGAGGCCGACGCGGGCGAAGACATCGATCCCGAGGCGCCGGGGGACTGGCGGACCGTCGGCCTGCTGATCGCGTTGTTCGTCGCGATGATCCTGTTGGTCAACCCGCTGGGGTGGGTGATCACCAGCGCGCTGTTCTTCGCCGGCGCGGCAACGATTCTCGGCAGCAAGCACTACGTGCGCAACCTCGTCATCGGGGTCGTGCTCGCGCTGGCCAGCTTCTACGCGTTCTACTCGGGGCTCGGAATCCCGCTGCCCGCAGGCATCTTGGACGGGATTCTCTAAAATGGACAACCTGAACTGGCTGCTGCAGGGCTTCGCCGAGGCGGCAACCCCGATGAACCTGCTGTACGCGGTGATCGGGGTGCTGCTGGGCACCGCGGTGGGCGTGCTGCCCGGCATCGGGCCCGCCATGACGGTGGCGCTGCTGCTTCCGATCACCTACAACGTCAGCCCGAGCGCGGCGTTCATCATGTTCGCCGGCATCTTCTACGGCGGCATGTACGGCGGGTCCACCACCTCGATCCTGTTGAACACGCCGGGGGAGTCATCGTCGGTGATCACCGCGATCGAAGGCAACAAGATGGCAAAAGCGGGCCGCGCCGCGCAGGCCTTGGCCACCGCGGCGATCGGTTCGTTCGTCGCGGGCACGATCGGCACTGTGCTGCTGGCCGCGTTCGCGCCGGCGATATCCCGGTTCGCCGTCACCCTCGGCGCACCGTCGTATCTGGCGATCATGCTGTTCGCTCTGGTCGCGGTGACCGCGGTGCTGGGCTCGTCGAAGCTGCGCGGTGCCATCTCGTTGGTGCTCGGGTTGGCCATCGGCATCGTCGGCATCGATTTCCTGACCGGTCAGCCGCGCGCGACGTTCGGTATCCCGCAGCTGTCCGACGGCATCGACATCGTGGTGATCGCAGTCGCGATTTTCGCTGTCGGCGAGGCACTGTGGGTGGCCGCGCATTTGCGCAGGCGTCCGGCCGATGTGATTCCGGTCGGCCGGCCGTGGATGGGTCGTGACGACTGGCGGCGGTCCTGGAAGCCGTGGTTGCGCGGCACCGCGTTCGGGTTCCCGTTCGGGGCGCTGCCCGCCGGCGGTGCCGAGCTGCCCACGTTTTTGAGCTATATCACCGAGAAGAAGCTGTCCAAGCATCCGGAGCAGTTCGGCCGGGGCGCCATCGAAGGGGTGGCCGGACCCGAGGCCGCCAACAATGCGTCCGCCGCCGGAACCCTGGTGCCGATGCTGTCGCTGGGCCTGCCGACCAACGCCACCGCCGCGGTGATGCTCACCGCCTTCGTCTCGTATGGAATCCAGCCAGGCCCAACGCTATTCAGTAAAGAGCCGCTGTTGATCTGGACGCTGATCGCCAGCCTGTTCATCGGCAACTTCCTGCTGCTGGTGCTCAACCTGCCGCTGGCGCCGTTGTGGGCCAAGCTGCTGCGCACGCCGCGGCCGTACCTGTACGCGGGCATCCTGTTCTTCGCCACGCTCGGGGCGTTCGCGGTGAACGTGCAGCCGCTGGATCTCGCGCTGCTGCTGGTGTTCGGCTTACTCGGGCTGATGATGCGCCGGTTCGGCCTTCCAGTACTGCCGCTGATCATCGGCGTCATCCTCGGCCCGCGTATCGAACGTCAACTGCGGCAAAGCTTGCAGCTCGGCGGCGGGGACTGGACGAGCCTGTTCACCGAGCCGGTGGCGATCGTGACGTATGTGTGCATGGTGGTGCTGCTCGCGATCCCGCTGGTGCTGCGTCTGCTGCACCGCGACGAAGAGACGCTGCTGATCGTCGAGGACGACAAGGATCAGAGAGAGAAGGCTCGAACGACATGATCGTCGTGGGATACACCAACGACCAGTTCGGTAAAGCGGCGATCGACGCCGGCATCGCCGAGGCCGCCCTGCGCAACACCGATCTGCTGGTGGTGAATTCGACACCGGGGGATTCCTATGTGGACGCCGCGTTCGCCCAGCCGGGGCAGGTGCACGGTCTCGAGCAACGCCTGCAGGACTGTGGGCTCAGATACGAGATCTCCCAACCGGTTGGGGTCTACGCCGCCGAAGCGCTGCTGGCGGCGATGGACCGGCCCGGGGCAGAGCTGCTGGTGATCGGGCTGCGGCACCGCAATCCGGTCGGCAAGCTGCTGCTGGGCAGCGTCGCACAGCAGGTGCTGCTCGAATGCCCGAAACCGGTGCTGGCGGTCAAGCCCGGCTAGAGCGCCTCGCGTACGCATTGCCGCGACCAGCGATGCGCGCCGTCGGCGTCATGCCGGGGATGCCACGCCATGCTGATCCTGATCGACGGCATCTCCGTTGGCCGTCCGGCTCTTGAGCCCCGTCAGCTCGGATCGTCACCGGCGACCGCGCGCCGAACGTGGTCGGCGATGTGGGCGTAGCTTCGCCGGGTGATGTCTTGCGCGTCGCTCATGATGTTGTAGCCGTGGTCGGCGCCGGGCACCTCGTAGTACTCGGCGAGCGCGCCGACAGCGTCGAGTCGGGCGGCGTACCGGCGTGCTTCGTCACGCAGGCGATCATGCTCGGCGGTGACGATCAGAGCAGGTGCAATACCCGCCAGTTCTGTGGCGTTCTCTCCCCATGCAGGCGAAGCCAGCCGGTCCCGGCGCTGCGCCGGATCGGGGATGTACGCGGTGTCGAAGACCTCGCCCATCCATGGCTTCATCACCGCGCGGGGGCCGATCGACGAGGATTTGTCGCGCGTCGGCGTCACCAGGTCCAGCGGTGCGTAATGCAGTACTTGCAAAGCGATATCGGGCCCACCGTTCTCGAGGGCCAGCCGCGCGACGGCCGCGCTGAGGCTGCCGCCCGCGCTCTGACCATCGATGCACAATCGGGAGCCGTCCCAGTCGCGACTGCTCTCCGCCGCCCAGCACGTGATGTCGTAGAGCTGGTGCGGCGCGGCGGGGAAGCGGTGGCGGGGAGCCAGGACGTAATCGGTGTTGATCACGACCACGCCGGTGGTGGCCGCCAGATATCGGCACCAGGGATCGTCTTGTTCGCGGTGCCCGACGACGAAACCTCCGCCGTGGACGTTGATGTACACGGCCGGCCGGGCGGTGTCCAGCGGTGGGTGGTACACCGTGGCGGGCGTAGGCCCGTACCTGGTGGGAACTGTGATCTCCGAGGTGCGGCCGGTGATTTCCGGAAACCGTACGGCGGCCTTCGGGGCGGGATTGACGGTCGCGGCGAATATGCGCGCAAGCGCGTCGGCCACGAGCGGAATCGACAGCAGCGACATGAGGCGACGTCCTTTAGTGATTGATCATCCGGTCGACGTCGACGACGGCCGCGGCGAACTGCTCCGGCGCCTCCTGAGGGACATTGTGTCCGATCCGGTTCAGGACCCGATGCTCATAGGGGCCGGTGTAGATGCCGCGGTAAGCGGTGCCATCCTTGGCAGTGCCGTCGAAATCGCTGGCGATGGTGATGGTGGGCGCGGTGATGCGAGGCTTGCTGGCGAGCCGTTGTTCGTCTGCGTTGTAACGGGTTTCGCCCTCGGCGAGGCCAAGGCGCCAGCGGTAGTTGTGGATCACGATGTCGACATGATCGGGATTGTCGAACGCCGTGGCGGACAGGTCGTAGGTGGCGTCGTCGAAGCCCCACAGGGGCGAGGCGGCCGACCAGATCAGTCGGTTGAACGCCTTGGTGCTGCGCCGGTAGCCGAGTTCACCGCGCGGCGTGGCGAAGTAGTACTGGTACCACCAGCCGTGCTCGGCTTCGGGCGGCAGTGGTTCGCGGTTGGCGGCCAGGTCGACGACGATGTAGCCGCTGACCGCGACGACTCCGGCAACCCGATGCGGCCACAGCGAGGCGACGACGTTCGCGGTGCGGCCGCCCCAGTCGTAACCGCCGATGATCGCCTTATCGATGTGCAGAGCGTCCATCAGTGCGATCACGTCGGCACCCAAAGCGGCCTGCTGACCGTTGCGGAACGTGCCCGCTGACAAGAACCGGGTCGAGCCGAACCCGCGGAGGTACGGGACGATGACGTGAAAGCCTTGCCTGGCAAGGCTTGCCGAGACGTCCGCATAACTGTGGACGTCGTAGGGCCAGCCATGCAACAGGATTACCGGTTGTCCGTCGGCCGGGCCCGCCTCGGCATAACCGACGTCGAGCAAACCGGCCCTGATCTGCTTGATCGGACCCAATGCGTGCCGCGGCGAGTTGGGTGGCGTGTCGGAGCGGGCCGTGGTGGTCGCACACGATGACAGGAGTGCAGCACCCCCGGCGATCGCCGTCAGTCGGCCGAGGCTTCGTCTGCTGATGCCGTTCATCGCTCCAGTTCACGCGATGGTAGTCATCACGTCCAATGGTGCTTTTAGATACCAGCCATCTATAAAACAGATAACGTGGGGAAGTGGAACTCCGGCAGGTTGAACACTTCGTGTTGGTGGTCGAAGAGATGAGCTTCACCCGCGGAGCTCAGCGGGCACACATCGTGCAGTCCGCGTTGTCGTCGTCGATCGCCAGGCTCGAACATGAGCTGGGCGTCCAGCTTTTCGATCGATCGCGCCAGCGGATTCGCCTCACCGCCGCCGGTGAACGGTTCCGGTCACACGCCTACGACGTGCTGAGGGCGAGCCGGCTGGCCGTCGAGTCGGTCGGTGAGTTCACCGGAAAGCTATCCGGCACAGTCGAATTCGGTTCACTGATCTCAACGGGGCCAGTAGACGTGGCCGCCGCCCTCGGACGATTCCACCGAGCCCACCCGTTCGTCGGACTGCGGTTGCGACTGAGTCAGGCCGGAGCGTCGTCCTACCTATCGGCGCTTCTCGAAGGATCGCTGGACCTTGCCCTGGTGTTGGTTCCAGACCGCCACCCGCCTCAGCTGGCCATGCGGTTGCTGTTCGAGGAGCCAATGGTTTTCGTGTGCCGCACCGACCATGAACTGGCCGGCACGTCACGGCTCGACCTGGCCGATGTCGCGGCCGAGGACCTGGTCGGCTTGCCGCCGGGCTTTGGACTGCGGAGGCTGGTGGATGGCGCACTGCAGGCTGCCGGCGTCAGCGCACGCACGCAGTACGAGGTTCCCGCCGGCTTCGCCGCGATTGCCGAGTTGGTGCGCAACGGCCTGGGCACGGCGTTCATGCCGCGGTCGGAAGCGCACCGCTTGGAGCACGTGGCGTCGATCGAACTGAGCGATCCGGTGGTGTGGCAGGTGTACCTGGCGTCGCGGCCGGCGGATCGCTTGACGGCCGCAGCCAGCGTGCTGGCCGAGATGCTTCTCGAGGGGGCCGCCCACGCGCGGCAGAAGCCGCGGTAAACAAGAGTGTCCGAGGGGGGACTTCACCACTTACGACACGAGTTGAGACCTTTCAGCTGAGTCGTTGACCAGCGACCTCACCGCTGGTCACAGCCGCGTCCGGGTGCTTGGCGGACCTGTACGGTTCTATGGTCTCGGCAAGGGCAGCCGATCGACTAGAGGTATTCCGCCCACTGATGGGGCTTGTTGTCTGCACTCGTCCATCGTGACTACGGGCCATACATCAAACCCGGGACAGCCTCGTGAGAGCGAGCTGCTCGACACCATCACCAGCATTGCTCATCTTCCGGTGGTGACAAATTCGGCAGTTATCGGCATTCGGGTGGCCGGGGAAGCACTCGACGACCTGCAGACCTGGCACTGCATGCCACACGCATTGAACGCACACCGAAATCCATATCGATCACGGGTGTCCCGGGCGGCATGGGCAGACCACGGGGGTGGGCTGGCTAGCACCACCTCACTCGTAACGAGACAGGAACTGAGACATCCGAAAGTTTGAACATCAGATGAGTTCAAGTGTCAAGCGCCTGACGGGTTTCTCGTCTCGGCAAGCATCGGAGACGATTACCACGTCGCCCTCCCTCGAGGGGTGAGCGAAATGAGAACCGTGCGTGGCTTCACAGGGCCGGAGGGATCAGTCGCTCGCGGGCAGCGGCTTGGCTTCCTTGAGCGACAGTGGGGTTGTGCCGATGGATAAGGTGCCCGAGCCTGCCTTGGTGACCAGCACCTCGGCCCCGGATTCGTCGACGTACCGCTTGCCCATCGCGTTGCCGTCGGAGAACGCCGGATCGATGGACAGACCGGAAGACTCCGCTGGATCCCTCTGACTGTCGAGCGCCACCATCGGGACCCCACCTGCGCGCAGGTCGTCGAGGCTCTCGCTGCTGCGCACGACGATTACTTGGGTGTCGCAAACCTGGCTCTGCAGTCGCGTGCCGTTCTTGATCATGTTCGGCTCCCGGTCAATTCGAGGCGGTCAGTTCCTCAAGCAATTCGCGACGCAGCACCTTGCCGGTGGCGTTGGTCGGCAGCTCGTTCCGGAATACGACCCGGTCGGGCGTACGTGAACCCCGCAGGTGCGCTCGCACGTGCTCGCGCAGTTCGTCGGGGTCGGGCGTGGAGTCGCCGTCTGGCACCACCACGGCGACGATGATTTGGCCACATTGGGGATCCTCGGGTCCGACGACTGCGCAGTCACGCACCAAGGGGTGTTCGACAAGGACGTCCTCGATCTCGGCGGGCGCGATGTTCTCGCCGCCGCGGATGATCGTGTCGTCGGAGCGGCCGCCGATGAAGAGGTACCCCTCCTCGTCGAGCATGGCGATGTCCTTGGTTGGGAACCAGCCCTCATCGTCGAGCACTGACCCGATCTCGGCGTAGCGGCCCGACACCTGTTCGCCGCGCACGAAAAGCTCACCAGTTTCGCCGGGGCCGAGGACTTCGCCGGCCCCACTGCGGATCTGGACCTCGATCCCCGGAACCGGCTGACCAACAGAGCCGAGTCGCCGGACTATTGCATCGTCGGAGGAGGCCAAGGCTGCGCGGTGATCGTCCGGGCTGAGTACTGCAATCGTCGAACTCGTTTCCGTCAGCCCATAGGCATTGACGAACCCGACGTCGGGCAGCAGGCCAAGTGCTTTGCGTACCAACGGAAGTGCGACCTTCGATCCGCCGTACGCCAGGTTGCGCAGGGTCGGTAATTCCAACCGTCCTGTTTCCAGCGCCGATACGATGCGATCCAGCATCGTCGGCACGACGGTCGCGGAGGTGACGCCCTCGTCGCGCACCAGGCGCACCCATTCCGCCGCGGCGAACTGCGGCAGGTACACCATCTTTCGTCCGGCATACAGATTTGACAGCGCTGCGCTGACCCCTGCGATGTGATACGGGGGGACACAGATCAACGCCGCGTCGGCGGGTTCGGCACCGTCAAACTCGACCGTCCCAGTGATATAGCTGGTCAGGTTGTTGTGGGTCAGCTCAACGGCTTTGGGTCTTGATGTGGTACCCGATGTAAACAGCACCACCCCGACATCGTCGGGATCAGCGAACTCAGCAGCCGGCTCGGCGGTGCGGGCCGCCGGGATGAACTCGTCGGAGCTGATGACCTGCTTGCCTGCTCCCGCGACAACGTCTAGATACTCGGCGTCGGCGACCACCAGCGGTTGCGGAAGGCGGTCGATGAGCTCGCGCAGACCGTCCGCGCTCAGACGATAGTTGAGC
>JAEZIA010000105.1 GCA_023416315.1 Actinomycetes bacterium | reverse complement strand
GTAAGCAGGTTTCGCAGTGCTGCGGAAAGGACGCCCATGGCCGGCCAAGGACCCACCAGCGATTCACCGACAGGACTGGAGGGCGCAGAGTTTTCCTCCGGTGGTACCGCCATCCGAATCGCCTCCGTCGCCGCACTCGGCGGTTTGCTGTTCGGCTACGACAGCGCCGTCATCAACGGTGCGGTCGATTCCATCCAGGAGGACTTCGGCATCGGCAACGCCGAACTCGGTTTCGCGGTCGCGTCCGCGTTGCTGGGTGCGGCAGCCGGCGCCATGACCGCAGGGCGGATCGCCGACCGGATCGGTCGTATCGCGGTGATGAAGATCGCCGCGGTGCTGTTCCTCATCAGCGCCTTCGGCACCGGTCTCGCGCACGAGGTGTGGACGGTGGTGCTGTTCCGGATCGTCGGCGGCATCGGCGTCGGCGTCGCATCGGTGATCGCCCCCGCCTACATCGCCGAGACCTCGCCGCCGGGTATCCGCGGTCGGCTCGGCTCCCTGCAGCAGCTGGCGATCGTGTCCGGCATCTTCTTGTCCTTCGCCGTCAACTACCTACTGCAGTGGCTGGCCGGCGGCCCGAACCAAGTGCTGTTTCTGGGGCTGGATGCGTGGCGATGGATGTTCATCGCGATGGCGATACCGGCCGTGCTGTACGGCGCACTCGCGTTCACGATTCCGGAGTCGCCGCGCTATCTCGTTGCCACGCACAAGATTCCGGAAGCCCGCCGGGTGCTGACCAGGCTGCTCGGGCAGAAGAATCTCGAGATCACCATCACCCGGATCCAGGAGACGCTCGAGCGCGAGGACAAGCCCTCGTGGCGCGACCTCAAAAAGCCCACCGGCGGGATCTACGGCATCGTCTGGGTCGGCCTCGGGCTGTCGATCTTCCAGCAGTTCGTCGGCATCAACGTGATCTTCTACTACAGCAACGTGCTGTGGCAGGCAGTCGGATTCAGCGCCGACGAGTCGGCGATCTACACCGTGATCACCTCGGTGATCAACGTGCTGACGACGCTGATCGCGATCGCGCTGATCGACAAGATCGGCCGCAAGCCACTGCTGCTCATCGGCTCGACGGGGATGGCGGTCACGCTGATCACGATGGCGGTCATCTTCGGCAACGCGACGGTCAACCCGGATGGCACCCCGAGTTTGCCGGGCGCGTCCGGCGTCATCGCCTTGATCGCGGCGAATCTGTTCGTCGTCGCTTTCGGTATGTCGTGGGGCCCGGTGGTGTGGGTGCTGCTCGGCGAGATGTTCCCCAACCGGATCCGGGCCGCTGCGCTCGGTCTGGCCGCGGCGGGGCAGTGGGCGGCCAACTGGCTGATCACCGTCACGTTCCCGGGCCTTCGCGAACACCTGGGTCTGGCCTACGGCTTCTACGGGCTGTGCGCGGTGCTGTCGGGCCTGTTCGTGTGGAAGTGGGTCATGGAGACCAAGGGTGTCTCACTGGAGGACATGCACGGCGAAATCCTGCACGACGAGGGCAAGCCGGCCCGCGCCAATTAGGGGACGTCGGTGTACTGCCAGCTGACCCCGGTGGCCGAGAACGTGAAGCCCTTGCCGCTTTCCTCGCTCAGGCACGAGATGCCGATCTCCTGCTGAGCGTTGCAGCGGAACCCCGCGGCCGCGAGGATCTTGTTGAACGGCAGCGTCTTCGTCGTCGCCGGAGCCGGTGGCTTGAACTGGGCGGTGGGGATGGCCGCGAATCCGGGGTCGTCGACGCTACGCACCACGATCGCGGTGGGGGCGACGTTTTGCCCGGCGTCGTCGGTCACAGTCTGCGGCGCCCCGGTGATGCCGATGCGCCCGGTGCCCGCACTCGACTGGCAGCCTGCCCAGGTGCGCGGCACGATCGTGCAGCGCCAGCTGCCGCTCGGGCTGGTGAAGTAGTAGCCCGAGTGAACGTCGTCGGTCCGCGCGTAGAAGTCGAACGCGTTGGCCAGCTTGTCATTGCTGGGTCGCACCGATGGTGTCGTGGCGGTGGGTTCTTCGGTTTGCTGGGCGCCGTCGGGAGTGGTGATGATCGGATTCGAGCACCCGGTCAGCGCCAGCACGGCGGCAGCCACCACGGTCAACGCCCGGGATGCTCGCACGGGATGCCAGCCTAGTCCTCGATGTGGGCGGGAAAAGAAACCGCCGTGACGGCACATCGACCCGCATGGAACAATCGCAGGCCGTGAAGACCTTCGAGGAACTGTTCGCCGAACTGGGGGAGCGGGCCCGCACCCGACCCGCGGGGAGCGCCACCGTAGCCGCGCTGGACGGCGGTGTGCACGCCCTCGGCAAGAAGATCCTCGAAGAGGCCGGAGAGGTGTGGCTGGCCGCCGAGCACGAATCGGACGAGGCGCTGGCCGAAGAGATCAGCCAGCTGTTGTACTGGGCCCAGGTGCTGATGGTGGCCCGTGGCCTGACCCTCGACGACATCTACTCCAAGCTCTAGGTGGCTGCCATGTTGCGCGTTGCCGTCCCCAACAAGGGGGCACTGTCCGAATCCGCCGCCGAGATCCTGTCGGAGGCTGGGTACCGCCGGCGCACCGACCCCAAAGACCTCACCGTCATCGACCCCGTCAACAACGTCGAGTTCTTCTTCTTGCGGCCCAAGGACATCGCGATCTATGTGGGCTCCGGACAGCTCGACTTCGGCATCACCGGCCGCGATCTGGCCGCCGAATCCGACGCCCCCGTCACCGAGCGGCTGGCACTGGGCTTCGGCTCGTCCACGTTCCGCTACGCCGCACCGGTCGGGCGGGACTGGGCGGTGGCGGACCTGGCCGGCAAGCGCATTGCCACCGCCTACCCGAACTTGGTGCGAAAAGATCTGGCGAGCAAAGGAATCGACGCGACGGTCATTCGTCTCGACGGTGCCGTGGAGATCTCGATTCAGCTCGGTGTCGCCGATGCGATCGCCGACGTAGTGGGCTCGGGGCGGACGTTGCGGCTACACAACCTGGTGGCTTTCGGTGACCCACTGTGTGATTCCGAAGCGGTACTGATCGAACAGGCCGGCAACGGCGACGCCGCCAACCGGGCGGCTCGTGACCAGTTGGCGGCGCGCGTACAGGGCGTGGTGTTCGGCCAGCAGTACCTGATGCTCGACTACGACTGTCCGCGTGCGGTGCTCGACCGCGCCACCGAGGTCACCCCCGGCCTGGAATCCCCGACGATCGCGCCGCTGGCCGACCCGGACTGGGTCGCAGTGCGCGCTCTGGTTCCGCGCCGCGACGTCAACGCGATCATGGACGAGCTCGCAGCCATCGGGGCCAAGGCAATTCTGGCCTCCGACATCAGGTTCTGTCGGTTCTGATTTTTTCCCCCGGCCGGTGGGCCGAGTGCGTGTTAGCGTCGCTGGAGTTGCCGCCCGGCCAAAAGGACCGCCATGACGCACGCGCTCGTTCTGTTGTTGGCTCTGCTGATCGGTGTGATCGCCGGTCTGCGCGCTCTGACCGCCCCAGCGGTGGTGGCCTGGGGTGCGTTTCTGGGCTGGATCGATGTGACCGACAAGTGGTCGGAGTGGGTCGCCCACCCGATCACCGTGACGGTGCTGACCGTCCTGTTGTTCGTGGAACTCGTCACCGACCAGCTGCCGAAAACGCCCAGTCGCAAGACTCCACCGCAGTTCATCACCCGCCTGTTGACCGGCGCGTTCGCCGGTGCCGTGATCGGCAGCGCCTTTTTCCACACATTCAGCTCGGTGGGCGCGGGCATCATCGGTGCCGTGCTCGGCACGCTCGGCGGCTATGAGGCGCGGTCGCGGCTGGTGGCCGCCAACGGCGGTCGGGATCTGCCGGTGGCGATCGGCGAGGATATCGTCGCGGTGGGCGGCGGGTTCCTGATCGTCTATCTCACCAGCCTGCTGTGAGCCACTTCGACGCGATTGTGGTCGGTGCGGGGCAGGCCGGGCCACCGCTGGCGGGCCGACTGACCGAAGCGGGCCAGACCGTTGCCGTGATCGAACGCAAGCTCGTCGGCGGGACGTGCGTCAACTACGGCTGCATCCCCACCAAGACGCTCGTGGCCAGCGCACACACCGCACACGCCGCCCGCCGCGGTGCCGACTACGGGGTGTTCACCGGCGACGTGTCGGTCGACATGGCAAAGGTGAAGGCGCGCAAGGACGGAATCGTGCTGGGCGATCGCAGCGGTGTCGAGTCCTGGATTGACGGGATGCCGGGTGCCACCCTAATCCGCGGGCACGCCCGGTTCACCGACCCGCATACGGTGCGCGTCGGTGACGACGTCCTGACCGCCGACCGCATCTTCCTCAACGTCGGCGGCCGCGCGGTGGTGCCCGACCTGCCGGGGCTGTCCGATATCGACTACCTGACCAATGTCGGGATTCTCGAACTCGACGTTCTGCCCGAGCATTTGGTGATCCTCGGTGGCAGCTACATCGGCTTGGAGTTCGCCCAGATGTATCGCCGGTTCGGTGCCCGGGTCACGGTGCTGGAACGGGGGCCGCGGCTGACCCCGCGCGAGGATGAAGACGTTTCCGCGGCGATCAAGGACATCCTCACCGCCGAAGGCATCACTGTCGTCACCGGTGCCGACGGCTTGCGGTTCACCAAGCGCGACAACGGTTTCGAGGTCATCCCGTCCGACGGCGCGCAGCCGATCGCCGGGTCGCACCTGCTGGTGGCGGTGGGCCGCCGGCCCAATACCGACGACCTGAATCTGGAAGCGGCCGGTGTCGAGGTCGACGGCCGCGGGTACGTCGTCGTCGACGACCAGTTACGCACCAGCGCCGAACACATCTGGGCGATGGGGGACTGCAACGGCAAGGGGGCGTTCACCCATACCTCCTACAACGACTTCGAAATTGTCGCGGCCAATCTGCTCGACAACGACCCGCGCCGGGTCAGCGACCGCGTGCCCACCTACGCCCTCTACATCGACCCCCCGCTGGGGCGGGCCGGGATGACCGTCGACCAGGTGCGCGCGTCCGGTCGGCGGGCGCTGGTCGGCAAACGTCCGATGAGTCGGGTCGGTCGGGCGGTGGAAAAAGGTGAGACACAAGGCTTTATGCAGATCGTCGTGGACGCCGACACCGAGCAGATCCTCGGCGCGGCGATCCTCGGCGTCGGCGGCGACGAGGTCATCCACTCGATCCTCGACATCATGTCGGCCAAGAAACCCTATACGGCGATTTCGCGCACCATGCACATCCACCCGACCGTCAGCGAACTGGTGCCGACCATGCTGCAGGAGATGACGCCGCTGACCTGACAAGCGGCGTCTTACGGGTTGGTGACGGTCCGGTTCTTCGCGTCCGGCAGTGGGTCCGGTGATGGCAGGCTGGTGGGATGCGGTTGCCTCAGACAGAACCCGGACGCGCCCCGATTCTCGCGTTGGTGCTCGTCACGTATGTAGCCATGGTCACGGTGAATGCGCTGGCCAACGCGCTGCCGTTGAACGGCCGCAATACCGGCGACGTGTCCGATGCGTACCCGAGCCTGTTCACCCCGGCGGGCATCACGTTCTCCATCTGGAGCGTGATCTACCTACTGCTGGCGTTGCATGTGCTCTACCAGCTCGGCCTGTTCCGCGAAAACCGTTCGGACGCCGGCCGTAACGGGCTGCTCAATCGTGTCGGAGTGCTGTTCGCGGTCTCGTCGCTGGCCAACACGGCGTGGGTCTTCGCATGGCATTACGACGTCATCGGGCTCTCGGCAATCCTCATCGTGGTGATCCTCGTCTGCCTGATCCTGATCGCCGACACGCTGCGGGGCGCACACCTGACGGGCCGCGAAAAGTGGTTCATCGCAGTGCCGTTCAGCGTCTATTTCGGCTGGACCACGGTTGCCACCGTCGCCAATGTGACCGTCCTGCTCGTCAGCGTGGGGTGGGATGGTTTCGGGATCAGCGCCTCGGTGTGGGCGACGATCATGGTGCTGGTGGCGATGGGTATCGGCACGGCCACGATGCTGCGCAACCGGGACGTAGCCTATGGCTTGGTGCTGATCTGGGCGTTCACCGGCATCCTGATCCGGCAGCTGTCGGCCGACGGGTTGGACGGCCGTTACCCGACGATCATCGCCGCAGTGGTTGCGTCGCTGGTGGTCTTCGTGGCGGCCGAGGGAGTCGTGCTGCGGCGGCGGAACGCGCCGCTATCGGCGCTGCACCGATAGTGTCTGCGCTGCGATAGCCCGTCCGGCCAGCAGCTGCGCGGTCACCGTCGCGACCCGGTGCCCGAGGTGTTCGCAGGTCTGCACGTCGGCGTCGTGCACCGCGGTGGCATCGGCGTCGACATCGGTGGCTGCCGCCGCGCCCAGCCAGAACCCGAGCCGGTTCTTGCTGAATTCGCTTGCGCCACGGCTGTTCCAGGCTGCGGGGAGGCCGAGGTTGATCCAGTGCATGTGATGCTGGGCGGCGAACACCGCGAGCGCGGTCAGCGTCTGCAACTTGTCGCCGGCCTTCGCGCCGGAATTGGTGAAGCCCGCACCGACCTTGTCCCGCCAGGTGCCCTCCATACAGCGCCGGCCGGTGCGTTCGGCGAAGCCCTGGAAGCCCGCCGACACGTTACCCATGTAGGTGGGGCAGCCGAAGATGATGGCGTCGGCGCCGTCCAGCAGCGCCCATTGTTCGTCGCGCACGGTATCGACGGCGATCAGTTGCAGGCTCGCCCCGCCTGCTGCGGCCCCGCGGCCGACGGCGGCTGCCAGCGTCGCCGTGTGCCCGAAACCGGAGTGGTAGGCCACGACGATCTGTGGTGTCACCATGTCTGTCCTCCATAGGACCGCTCGGCCACCTCCCGGTAGCGCTGTTGCCAGTCGGGTATCTCGGCACCGGACAGGTGCGCTTCCAGGCGATCCAGGTAGGCGTGGGTGCCGGGGCGAAATCCGTTGGCGTTGCGCACTCCCAGGCCGCGGTGGGTGAACCGCAGCAGGGTGCCGTCCCCGTCGGGCTGTAGTTCGTAGCGCACGACGCCGGGCTCGACGATGCGCTGGTGCCATTCATGCTCGAACACGTGCGGGGGATCCCAGACCAGGATCCGGCCGGTCATGCGTTTCTGGTCGGACGGGATCGGTGGCGAGGTCGGGGTCATCTCGATGCTGCCCCCCTCGCGGGGGTCGATGGCGGTCTCGCCCATCCAGCGGTTGCGCTGTGCCGGGTCGGTGATCGCCGCCCACACTCGCTCGACGGGGTGGGGCAGCCGGCGTTCGAAAGTCAGTACTGCCCTGTCATTTTCGATACTGAGGGTTCCTTCGCGAGTCGTCATGACTCCTCCTCGACGGTGTCGTCCAGGTGTTGCTCGAGGGCGTCGAGATGGCGACTCCAGAACTGCCGGTACCGCTCGATCCAGCTGTCGATGGCGACCAGGCCGTCGGCGCGCAGCGCGTAGATCCGGCGCTGGG
>JAEZIA010000093.1 GCA_023416315.1 Actinomycetes bacterium | reverse complement strand
TCACCGCCGACCTGCTGAGCCGCGGCTTCGTCCAGCAGGCTCTGATCGCGGCCGCGCTGCTGGCGTTGGTGGCCGGGCTGATCGGGCCGTTCATCGTGATGCGCCAGATGTCGTTCGCCGTGCACGGCTCCAGCGAGCTGTCGCTGACCGGTGCGGCGTTCGCGTTGCTGGTCGGCTTCAACATCGGCCTGGGCGCCCTGGTGGGCAGCGCGCTGGCCGCCGTGCTGTTCGGCATCCTCGGTCAGCGGGCCCGCGAACGCGATTCGGCAATCGGCGTGGTGCTGGCGTTCGGGCTCGGACTTGCCGTGCTGTTCATCCACCTGTATCCGGGCCGCGCGGGCACCAGTTTCGCGCTGCTGACCGGCCAGATCGTGGGGGTCGGGTACTCGGGTCTGGCGCTGCTGATCGCGGTGACGGTAGTGGTGGTCGGTGTCCTCGTGGTCAGCTACCGGCCACTGTTGTTCGCCACCGCCGACCCGGAAGTGGCTGCTGCACGCGGTGTTCCAGTGCGTGCGCTCGGCATCGTGTTCGCCGCACTGGTCGGTGTGGTTGCCGCGCAGGGTGTGCAGATCGTGGGTGCGCTGCTGGTGATGTCACTGCTCATCACGCCGGCGGCCGCGGCGGCACGCGTATTCAGCTCCCCGGCCGCCGTGATCGCGGCGTCGGTGATCTTCGCCGAACTGTCCGCGGTCGTCGGCATCGTGCTGTCGCTGGCGCCCGGCGTCCCGGTATCGGTGTTCGTCACGACGATCTCGTTCGTCATCTACCTGGTGTGTTGGGCGGTCAGCCGACGTCATCTCGACCCCGCCTCCGCCTGAGCCCTAGGCTGGGTCCGTGACCTCCGTCGACCTGAACGCAGACCTCGGCGAGGGTTTCGGGGTGTGGGACCTCGGTGACGACGCCGCGATGCTCGACATCGTCACCAGCGCCAACCTGGCCTGCGGATTTCACGCCGGCAACCCCGCCGGGCTGGCCCGCACCGCCCGCGCCGCCGCCCAGCGCGGCGTCCGGATCGGCGCCCAGGTCAGCTATCTCGACCTGGCTGGGTTCGGCCGCCGCTTCATCGACGTCGAACCGGCCGAGCTGACCGCCGAGGTGATCTACCAGATCGGTGCGCTGCAAGCGCTGTCCCGCGCCGCGGGCTCGGACGTCGGCTACGTCAAACCACATGGCGCCCTGTACAACACGATCGTCCGCCATCGCGAGCAGGCCCGCGCGGTGGCCCAGGCGGTGCACGCCGTCGACCCCGGCCTTCCGGTACTCAGCCAGGCCGGCTCGGTGTTCTTCGCAGAGGCCGAACGCCTCGGCTTGCGCACCGTCGCCGAAGCGTTCGCAGACCGCGCCTACCGTCCCGACGGCACGCTGGTGCCACGCCGTGAACCCGGTGCGGTGCTGCACGACCCCGACGAGATTGCCGAGCGGGTGCTGCGGATGGTCGACACCGGACGAGTGCTGGCCGCCGACGGGAACCCGATCGACGTACGCGTGGAATCGGTCTGCGTACACGGCGATTCGCCGGGCGCGGTGCAGATCGCCGCCGCGGTCCGTGAGCGCCTGCTGCGCGACGGCGTCGAATTGGCGGCGTTCGTCTGATGCGACTCAAACTCGGCAGGCCAGACATCGCCCAGTACCGCGACCGCTTCGACGTGCCCAACGCCGACCCGGATACCGCGCTGTCGGTCACCTGGCTCGGCGTCTCGACGCTGCTGGTCGACGACGGCACCTCGGCGGTGTTGACCGACGGCTTCTTCTCCCGTCCGCCGCTGCTGGAGGTCGGCTTTCGCCGGCTGCGGCCGTCGGCCTCGCGGATCGACTACTGCCTCAACCGGGCCAAGATCAACCGGCTCGCCGCGGTGCTGCCAGTGCACACCCACTACGACCATGCGATGGATTCCGCACTCGTCGCCGCCCGCACCGGCGCACGGCTGATCGGCGGCGAATCGGCGGCCAACATCGCTCGCGGATACCGCCTTTCAAGCGATCAGATCGTCGTAGCCAGCTCGGGCGAGGCGCTCACACTGGGACCCTTCATCGTGACGCTCCTCGAGTCGCACCACTGCCCGCCCGATCGCTTCCCCGGCACGATCACCACCCCGGTCGTGCCACCTGTGAAGGCGGCCGCGTTCCGCTGCGGCGAAGCCTGGTCCACCCTGATCCACCACGCCCCCAGCGATCGGCGGCTGCTGATTCAAGGCAGCGCCGGCTTCCTGCCCGGCGCGCTGGACGGACACCGCGCCGAGATCGCCTACCTGGGCATCGGTCAGTTGGGTGTGCAACCCACCGCCTACGTCGAGCAGTACTGGGAGCAGACCGTGCGGGCGGTCGGAGCGCGGCGGGTGGTGCTCATCCACTGGGACGACTTCTTCCGGCCGCTCACCGAGCCGATGCGGGCACTGCCGTATGCCGGTGATGACCTGCACGTGTCGATGCGTGTCCTGACCCGGCTGGCCGCGCAGGACGGTGTCGCACTGCATCTGCCGACCGTGTGGCAACGCGCCGACCCGTGGGCCTGAACGCGCTGTGCTGATCGTCTCCGTGGCGGCCCTGGCTTTCGTTCTGGTCTTCGCCATCGCCCGGCCTGCCGGCTGGTCGGAGGCGGTGGCCGCGGTGCCGGCCGCGGGTGTCGTCATCGCGATCGGTGCGGTCTCGGTTCACGACGCGGCCGACGAGATGGGCCGGATGCTTCCGGTGGTCGGCTTCTTGGCTGCTGTGCTGGTGCTGGCCAAGTTGTGCGACGACGAGGGTCTGTTCCAGGCCGCGGGAACCTGGATGGCCCGCGGCAGCGGCGGCACGCCGCGGCGATTGCTGGGCCAGGTGTTCCTGATCGCGGCGGCAACCACCGCGGTGCTGAGCCTGGACGCCACAGTCGTCCTGCTGACGCCGGTCGTGCTGGCCACCGTACGAGCGCTGCGGGTGCCGCCCCGACCGCATCTGTACGCCACTGCGCACCTGTCCAATTCGGCGTCGCTGCTGTTGCCGGTGTCCAACCTGACCAATCTGCTGGCGTTCAGCGCGGCGGGCCTGACGTTCACCCGGTTCAGTGCGTTGATGGCCGCCCCGTGGCTGGCGGCGGTAGCGGTCGAATATCTGGTGCTGCGCCTGGTGTTTCGCCGTGACCTCGCCGACGTTCCGGCCCAAAGCACTCCCCCGCCGGCGGAAAAGCCGGTGTTCGTTCTGGTTGTGCTGGCGTTGACCCTGGCGGGTTTCGCGGTGACGTCGTTCGCCGGCCTCTCCCCGGCGTGGGCGGCGCTGGCCGGTGCGGTGGTGCTGGGTGTGCGGTCACTGGCGCAGCGACGCAGCACAATCGGTGGGATCGCACACTCGCTGAACGTGCCGTTCCTGCTGTTCGTGCTGGCGCTGGCGGTGGTGGTGAAAGCGGTGATGGTCAACGGTCTCGACCGTTTCGCCTCGGACCTGGTGCCCTCGGGCAACGGGTTGGTGGCCCTGCTGGGGATCGCGGCGCTGGCGGCGCTGCTGTCCAACGTCGTGAACAACCTTCCCGCCGTGCTGGTGCTGCTTCCCCTGGTCGCGGCGAGCGGCCCGGCGGCGGTGCTGGCCGTGCTGATCGGGGTGAACATCGGCCCCAACCTGACCTACGCCGGGTCGCTCGCGAACTTGTTGTGGCGCAGGGTGTTACATCAGCAGGGCGAGCCCACGAGTGCGCGCGAGTTCACCTGGCTCGGGGTGGCGACGGTTCCGGCGTGCCTGGTGGTCGCGGTGTTGGCGTTATGGGCTGGAGTGCAGCTGATCGGGGTCTGACGTCGTACGCGCGAACAGACATAAAAGCCCCCGACACGCCGTGGGTTTCGCAGCCTTTGCGTCTGCTCGCGGGAGAAGGTGCCCTAGCGGCGGCGCTGGCGGGCGATCTCGGCGAGCACCACGCCTGCGGCCACCGAGGCGTTCAGCGACTCCGTCGGCCCGGCCATCGGAATCGACACCACCGCATCGCAGTTCTGCCGCACCAACCGCGACAGCCCTTTGCCCTCCGAGCCTACGACCAGCACCAGCGGACCCGACCCGTCGAACTCGTCGAGCGTGGTGTCACCCTCGGCATCCAGGCCGACCACCTGGACACCGGCGTCGGCCCAATCCTTGAGCGTGCGATTCAGATTCGTGGCGCGCGCGACCCGCACACGGGCGGCCGCGCCCGCGCTGGTGCGCCAGGCGACCGCCGACACCGACGCCGAGCGCCGCTGCGGAATCAGCACACCGTGGCCGGCGAACGCGGCCACGGACCGCACGATCGCGCCCAAGTTGCGCGGATCGGAGATGTTGTCCAGCGCTACCAGCAGCGCGGGCTCGATGTCCGAAGTCGCGGCGGCCAGCAAGTCATCGGGGTGGGCGTAGGCGTACGGCGGCACCTGCAGCGCGATGCCCTGATGTAAACCGTTGGAGCTCAACCGGTCCAGGTCGTGGCGCGGCACCTCGAGAATCGCGATCCCGCGGTCGGCCGCCAGGGTCACCGACTCGGTCAACCGCTCGTCGGCTTCGGCGCCGAGGGCGACGTACAACGCCGTCGCGGGAGCGTTGGCACGCAGGCATTCCAGCACCGGGTTGCGACCGAGGACGATCTCGGTTTCGTCGGTCGGCTTGCTCGGTTTGCGGGCGTGCTTGGCGGCGGCAGCGGCACGGCGGGCCGCAGGGTGGCCGGTGCGCTGGTGCGCAGGCGGCGTCGCACCGCGCCCCTCGAGGCCTCGACGGCGCTGACCGCCGGAACCGACGGTCGGCCCCTTCTTGGTGCCTTCCTTGCGGATCGCGCCGCGGCGCTTGGAGTTTCCGGCCATCTACTTACTGCCTTCGTCGCGTAGCGCCCACTGCGGTCCGTCGGCGGTGTCGGTCACTTCGATGCCGGCTTCCTTGAGCCGGTCCCGGATTTCGTCGGCCAGCGCCCAGTCCCGGGTTTGGCGGGCTTGGTCGCGGCGGTTGAGCTCGGCACGCACCAACACGTCCACCGCAGCCAGCGCCGCCGACGTCTCGTCGCGGGTCTCCCAGCGCTCATCGAGCGGGTCACAGCCGAGAATGCCCATCATCGACCGGATTTCGCCGGCCTTGGTCAGCGCGGTCTCGTGGTCACCGGCCTCCAGCGCCCGGTTGCCGTCGGCCCGCGCGCTGTGCACCTCGGCCAGCGCGGCGGGTACCGCGAGGTCGTCGTCGAGGGCGGCAGCGAACTTCTCGGTCCAGGCGCCGGGCACCACAGCGCCGACGCGGGTGCGCACCCGATGCAGGAACTCCTCGATGCCGGTGTAGGCCTTCACCGCGTCCTGCAGGGCGTTCTCGGAGAACTCCAGCATCGACCGGTAGTGCGCGCTACCCAGGTAGTAACGCAGTTCCGCGGGCCGAACCCGTTGCAGCACAGCCGGAATCGCCAGGACGTTACCCAGCGACTTGCTCATCTTCTCTCCGCCCATGGTGACCCAGCCGTTGTGCAGCCAGTACCTGGCGAAGCCGTCGCCGGCGGCGCGCGCCTGGGCGATTTCGTTCTCGTGGTGCGGGAACACCAAATCCATGCCGCCGCAGTGAATGTCGAACTCGGCGCCGAGGTATTCGTGGGCCATTGCCACGCATTCGGAATGCCAGCCGGGCCGGCCGGCCCCCCACGGCGTGGGCCAGGACGGCTCACCCGGCTTGGCGCCTTTCCACAGGGTGAAGTCCCGCTGATCGCGCTTGCCGGTGGCGACACCTTCACCCTGGTGCACGTCGTCGATCTTGTGGCCGGAGAGCTTGCCGTACTCCGGGAAGCTCTGGACGTCGAAGTAGACGTCACCGGCCCCGGTATAGGCGTGCCCGTTGTCGATCAGCCGCTCGATCAGTTCGACGATCTGGGTGATGTGTCCGGTCGCCCGTGGCTCCGCCGACGGCGGCAGCACGCCCAGCGCGTCGTAGGCCGCCGAGAATGCCCGCTCGTGAGTGGCCGCCCACTCCCACCACGGCCGGCCCGCGTCGGCGGCCTTGGTGAGGATCTTGTCGTCGATGTCGGTGACGTTGCGGATGAACGCGACGTCGAAGCCCTTGGCCGTCAGCCAGCGACGCAGCACGTCGAACGCGACGCCGCTGCGGACGTGGCCGATGTGCGGCAAGCCCTGCACAGTGGCACCGCACAGATAGATGGAGGCGTGGCCGGGACGAATGGGCACGAAGTCACGCACGGCACCGCTATAGGTGTCGTGGAGTCGCAGGGTGCCGGTCACGACGGGCCAGCTTACCGGCCTAATCGCGTTACTCAGGCATCGAGGCGGACCCAGCCACCACCAGCGCGGTGGCGACGGCCGCCATTCCCTCGCCGCGGCCGGTCAGCCCCAGGCCGTCGGTGGTGGTCGCCGACACCGACACCGGGGCGCCCAGCAGCCCGGAAAGCACCCGCTGGGCTTCTTCCCGGCGCGGGCCCACCTTCGGGCGGTTGGTGATGACCTGGACGACGGCATTGCCGACGGTGAAGCCTTCGGCGGCGAGCAGTTCACGGACGTGTTCGAGCATCCGGGCACCGGTGACACCACGCCATCGCGGCTGGTCCACCCCGAATACCGTGCCGAGGTCACCGAGACCGGCCGCCGAGAGCAGCGCATCGCACAGCGCATGGACCGCGACGTCGCCGTCGGAGTGCCCGGAGCAGCCGTCGGCGCCGTCGAACAACAGGCCCAGCAGCCAGCACGGCCGGCCGGCTTCGATCGGATGGACGTCGGTACCCAGCCCGACGCGGGGAAGGATCATGAGGCCAGCAGGGCGCGGGCCAGCTGGAGATCCAGCGGGGTGGTGACCTTGAAGGCCATGGTGTCGCCCGCGACGGTGTACACCGGGGTGCCCAGATACTCCACCAGCGAGGCGTCGTCGGTCACGGCGGGGCCGCCCGCGCGTTCGTAGGCACGGCGCAGCAGCGCGGTTTCGAAACCCTGCGGAGTCTGGACGGCCCGCAGCCCAGACCGCTCGGGGGTGCCGAGCACCACTCCGTTGGCGTCGACGGCTTTGATGGTGTCAATGACCGGCAGCACCGGGATCACCGCCCGGAGGCCGTCGCGCAGGCCGGCGACCACCCGCTGGATCTGGTCGACCGGCGTCAGCGGCCGGGCAGCGTCATGCACAAGAACGAATTCGGGGTCGCCGATGGCGTCCAGCGCACGCCGGACGGTTTCGGGACGTTCCGGCCCGCCCTCGACGACCGTGGCACGGCCGTCGAGCAGCAGTTTGGTTTCGTCCACCCGTTCGGCGGGCGCCGCAACAACCACCCGGTCGATCACGCCGGAGGCGAGCAGCCCGTCCACGGCGTGTTCGAGCATGGTTCGGCCACCGAGATCCACGAATGCTTTCGGGATGCCCGCTTTGAGCCGTTCACCGGAACCGGCGGCCGTGACGACCGCGACCGTGTCCGACACCGAACCCCTCAGGGGAGTCAGGACGCGGCGGCAAGCGCCTCGTCGAGAATGATCGTCGCCTTCTCGTCGTCGGTGTTCTCAGCCAGGGCGAGCTCGCCTACGAGGATCTGCCGGGCCTTGGCCAGCATGCGCTTTTCGCCTGCCGACAGACCGCGCTCCTGATCCCGACGCCACAGGTCACGAACGACCTCGGCGACCTTGTTGACGTCACCGGACGCCAGCTTCTCCAGATTGGCCTTGTAGCGGCGCGACCAGTTGGTCGGCTCTTCGGTGTGCGGGGCGCGGAGCACCTGAAACACCTTGTCCAGGCCCTCCTGGCCAACCACGTCGCGCACACCGACATATTCGGCATTGTCCGCGGGAACTCGGACGGTGAGGTCTCCCTGGGAGACCTTCAAGACGAGGTATTCCTTCTGCTCGCCCTTGATGGTCCGGGTTTCAATGGCCTCGATCAACGCAGCACCGTGGTGAGGATAAACGACGGTGTCTCCGACCTTAAAAATCATCAGTTTCGAGCCCCTTTCACATTGCAATGTTAGCACGGCGGCCGACAGCGTGCGGAACAACGGTGCAGGTCAGGGGCATCGTTGGTGAAGAGTGGGGGTTGACATGGTGGCGAAAGCGTGCAACGCGCGGCCTGGATGCAACCGCCAAGACACTGCTCAGCACACCCACGCAGGTTCGCCGCCGCGGGCTTCCTGTACCAGCTCGCCAACCCTCAGCTACCGCCGCGCCGCACCACCTACTACTGTGCATAGTCGAACCGCGGCGGTGCTGTTGCGCCGTCCACACGGGCCGAGCAGGAGGCTGTTTGTGAACCGCTTGACGAATCGTCTCGTCGCCGCATCCGCTGGCCTGGCGGCCTGCGGCCTGATTCTGACGGGCTGCGGTGCGGGCCAGATCTCGCAGACCGCCGACCAGGAATCCGCCGTCAACGGCGCCACCGCCGATGTCGCGAACATTGCGC
This sequence comes from Actinomycetes bacterium, assembly GCA_023416315.1. GTDB lineage: Bacteria > Actinomycetota > Actinomycetes > Mycobacteriales > Mycobacteriaceae > Mycobacterium. Next base: position 10,856 of record JAEZIA010000093.1, on the reverse strand, counting down.
TGCGCAATGTCCACATCCAGGCCGTGCAGACCGGTGACTCCATCAAGCCCGGCCAGACTGTCGAGCTGATCTTCGCGGCGGCAAACACCTCGCCGGACGTCAACGACAAGCTGGTCCGCGTCAGCTCCGACGTCGGCTCGGTGGTGATCACCGGTGACACCGCGATCCCGGCCGGCACCTCGCTGATCGTCGGCAGCGCCGACGGCCAGGCCGAGGCGACGCCGATGGGCAGCGCAGCACCGCCCAAGGCCGAGGTCACCCTGACCAAGCCGATCGCCAACGGACTGACCTACAAGTTCACGTTCGACTTCGACAAGGCCGGCCAGACCACCGTCGACGTGCCGATCTCGGCAGGCAGCGCAGAGCGTCAAGGCGAACCAGCCGCCCACTAGTGAGCTGACACGGGGCCGCTAATCCGCGGATCTGTCAGACCCACCCGATAGCGTCACCGCCGTGGCCAAGGCGCGTTCGCAATATCGCTGTTCGGAATGTCGCCATGCGATGGCCAAGTGGGTCGGCCGCTGCCCGGAGTGCGGGACCTGGGGCACCGTCGACGAGGTCGCGGGCTCGACCGGGGCGGGTGGTGCCGCCCAGCGTGCGGTGGTGCCGTCGTCACCTGCGGTGCCGATCAGCTCGATCAATCCTGACCGCACCCGCCACTTTCCCACCGGGGTCGACGAGCTCGACCGAGTGCTCGGCGGTGGTGTGGTGCCCGGTTCGGTCAGCCTGCTGGCGGGTGATCCCGGGGTCGGCAAGTCCACGCTGCTGCTCGAGGTTGTGCACCGGTGGGCGTCGTCGGGCCGGCGCGCGCTGTACGTTTCCGGTGAGGAGTCGGCGGGTCAGATCCGGATGCGCGCCGAACGCACCGGCTGCACGCACGACGAGGTCTTCCTGGCCGCCGAATCCGACGTCAACACCGTGCTCGGCCACATCGAGGCCGTGCAGCCGAGCCTGGTGGTGGTCGATTCGGTGCAGACGATGACCGCCGGAGACACCGACGGTGTGGTGGGCGGGGTGACCCAGGTGCGCGCGGTGACGACGGCGCTGACCGCCGCCGCCAAGTCCAGCGGGGTGGCGCTGGTGCTGGTCGGTCACGTCACCAAAGACGGTGCGATCGCCGGGCCGCGGTCGCTGGAGCACCTGGTCGATGTGGTGCTGCACTTCGAAGGTGACCGCAACTCCACCCTCCGGATGGTGCGCGGGGTCAAGAACCGTTTCGGCGCCTCCGATGAGGTCGGCTGTTTCCTGTTGCAGGACAACGGGATCGAAGGGGTCTCCGATCCGTCCGGGCTGTTCCTCGACGACCGCCCCAATCCGGTGCCCGGCACCGCGGTCACCGTCGCGCTCGACGGTAAGCGTCCGCTGATCGGCGAGATCCAGGCCCTGCTGGCCTACCGGCCGGAGAACGCGCCGCAGCGGCGCGCGGTCAGCGGGGTCGACAGCTCGCGGGCGGCGATGATCGCCGCGGTGCTCGAGCGCCGGGCGAATCTCAAGGTGAGCGCCACCGACATCTATCTGTCCACCGTCGGCGGGATGAGGTTGCTGGATCCGTCGTCGGACCTGGCGGTCGCGGTGGCAATGGCGTCGGCCTACGCCGATCTGCCGCTGCCCGCGACGACCGTGGTGATCGGCGAGGTGGGCCTGGCCGGCGATCTGCGGCGGGTGACCGGCATGGACCGCAGGCTGGCCGAAGCCGCCCGTCTCGGCTTCACCGAGGCGCTCGTGCCGGTCGGCTGCGGCACAGTCCCCAAGGGGTTCCGCGCCATCGAATCGGCGACCATCGGGGACGCGCTGCGCTCGATGTTGTCGATCGCGAAACGGCCTTACGACAAGGTCGTGACGCAGCTTCGGCGGGAGGGGTCGAGTAACGACCTCAACGCCGTGGACAATAAGTGGCTGTGAGCACCGTCAACGGGAGCAGCGGTCCCGCCCAGCCGACGACCGCCACGCTGCGTGAGACCATCGGGCGGCTGGCGCCGGGCACCGCGCTGCGCGACGGTCTCGAGCGCATCCTGCGCGGGCGTACAGGGGCGCTGATCCTGCTCGGCTACGACGAGCGGGTCGAGTCGATTTGTGACGGTGGCTTCTCCCTCGATGTCCGGTTCGCGCCGACCCGGCTGCGCGAGCTCTCGAAGATGGACGGTGCCGTGGTGCTGTCCACCGACGGCAGCCGCATTGTGCGGGCCAACGTCCAGCTGGTCCCGGACCCGACGATCCCCACCGACGAATCCGGCACCCGGCACCGCTCGGCCGAGCGCGCCGCAATTCAGACCGGGTATCCGGTCGTCTCGGTCAGCCACTCGATGAACATCGTGACCGTGTACGTGGCAGGCGAACGGCACGTGGTCGCCGATTCGGCAACGATCCTGTCGCGGGCCAACCAGGCGATCGCGACACTGGAGCGCTACAAGGCACGCCTCGACGAGGTGTCCCGGCAGCTGTCCACCGCCGAGATCGAAGACTTCGTCACCCTGCGCGACGTGATGACCGTGGTCCAGCGGCTGGAGATGGTGCGCCGCATCGGACTCGAAATCGATTACGACGCAGTCGAACTCGGTACCGACGGTCGCCAGTTGCGGCTACAGCTCGAGGAGCTGCTCGGCGGCAACGACACCGCGCGTGAGCTGATCATGCGCGACTACCACGCCAATCCCGAACCACCGTCGAAGGCTCAGGTGGCCTCGACACTGGCCGAGCTGGACTCGCTGTCGGACACCGAGCTGCTGGACTTCACCGCGCTGTCGCGGGTGTTCGGCTATCCCTCGACCGCGGAAGCGCAGGACTCGGCGCTCAGCGCGCGGGGCTATCGGGCGATGGCGGGCATCCCGCGCCTGCAGTTCGCGCACGTCGACCTGTTGGTGCGACGGTTCGGTTCACTGCAGGGCCTGCTGGCGGCCAGCGCGACCGACCTGCAGTCCGTAGAGGGCATCGGCGCGATGTGGGCGCGCCACGTCCGTGAGGGTTTGTCTCAGCTGGCCGAGTCGACGATCGCCGACCGGCTGGTCTAGCCGACCGGGGCTGGCGCGGGCACCGGCGGCACCTCGCCGGGAGCACCGACTGCCGGCTGGTCGGCGCCCGGTGGCGGCGCGTCGGCCAGGATGAACGGCACCGTCGCCGACCGCAGATTGCCCAGCTGGACCACCAGGTTGTAGGTGCCGGGGCCGATCGGCTGGCGCGGCAGCGGGCACTGCGGCGCGGAGCCCATCCCGGTCCACGTCACCTCGGTGGTCACCTGCTCGCCCGGGTTGAATGTCTTCACCAGCGTTTCGTTGGACGGTGCGCAGTCCAGGTTCGACCACAGCCGCTTGCCGTCCAGCGAGTAGACGTAGGCGGCCAGCACGGCGGCGCCGACGTCCCGCTTGCAGGCCACCAGGCCGATGTTCGTGACGACCATGGTGAACTTCGGCTGATCACCGATCGCGTACTGCGGTTGGTTAGTGATGCCCTTGACGGCCAGGTTGGAGTCCGGGCAGTCGTCGCCCTCCTTGAGCACCGGCGGCGGCACGACAGCCTCGGTGGGCGTCGGCGCGACGGCGACCGGGCCTGCGGGGCTCGACGCCGGTGGCGGCGGGGCGACGACGGGAGTCTTGTTCTCCGGCTGCGGGTTCTGCGGCGCGGCCGCGGGCGTGGTCTTCGCGGCGCTCTTGGAGTCCGAGCTACCGCCGAAGATCAGGAACGACACGCCGACCACGATCGCGGCAACTACCGCGACGACGCCGATCGCAAGAGCACGGCGTCGCCAATAGATTTGCGAGGGTAGAGGTCCACGCGGTTCCAGATCCAGATCCAGCACGTTTCCACGGTAAGGGCAGGTCACCGCGAGTCGTCCGACCCGGCTCGGCGTGTCGCCTTGTTAGCTAGCCGGAAAAGTGGTTATTCGCCGATATCGCCGAGGTGCTCGCGCAGCACCACCTTGCCGTCGGCCAGGTGATAGGTGAGCCCCACGATCGCCAGCGTCCCGGCGGCGACCCCCTCGGCGATGAGGGCGGACCGGGCCATCAGCTGTGATCCCGTCTCGATGACGTGGCGGGCCTCGAACTCGTCGACTCGGCTCAGCCCGTCGCGACGGCCCAGCAGGATCGACGGCGTGACCCGCTCGACGATGTCGCGGATATAACCCCCGGGGATCTCGCCGTCGTCGAGCGCGTTCAGGGTCGCCTGGACCGCACCGCAGCTGTCATGGCCGAGGATGGCGATCAGCGGGACATTGAGCACGCCGACCGCGTACTCGATCGATCCCAGCACCGCGGAATCGATGACATGGCCCGCGGTGCGCACCACGAACATGTCGCCGAGGCCCTGGTCGAAGATCAACTCGGCGGCGACGCGGCTGTCACCGCAGCCGAAGAGGACCGCGGTGGGGGTCTGCCCCGCCGCCAGCCGCGCGCGGTCCTCGATGCTCTGGCTGGGATGCTGTGGCTGGCCGGCGACGAATCGCTCGTTACCCTCTTTGAGTGCCTTCCAAGCTGTTATCGGGCTGGTGTTCGGCATGGCGCTCATTCTGCCCCCTCGTCCAGTTCGGCATGAGATGAGTCCCATTTCCGCCGAACTCGTCCGGTGGTATGCCCACGCTCGCCGGGACCTGCCGTGGCGGAAACCAGAGGTGACGCCATGGCAGATTCTGGTCAGCGAGTTCATGCTCCAGCAGACTCCGGTCGCCCGGGTGGCGCCGATCTGGCTGGACTGGATCGCCAGATGGCCGACACCGTCGGCGACCGCGGCCGCCAGCGCGGCCGACGTGTTGCGGGCCTGGGGCAAGCTCGGCTATCCGCGACGGGCCAAGCGCTTGCACGAGTGCGCGATCACAATCGCCACCGAGCATGACGACCGGGTGCCCGAGGACGTCGAAGTGCTGCTGACGCTGCCCGGCGTCGGGTCCTACACCGCCCGGGCCGTGGCCTGCTTTGCCTATCGGCAGAGCGTGCCCGTTGTCGACACCAATGTGCGACGGGTGGTCGCGCGGGCCATCCACGGCCTCGCCGACGCCGGAAATCCCTCTGCCGTACGCGATCTCGCTGATGTGGCCGCGCTACTGCCCGATGACGAGACCGCCCCGGTGTTTTCGGCCGCACTGATGGAACTCGGGGCAACGGTGTGCACGGCACGCACGCCCAAATGTGGGGTGTGCCCGCTGAGCGTGTGCGCGTGGCGCGCGGCCGGACATCCAGCCGCCACGGCTGGGCGCCGGCCCGCGCAGCGGTACGCCGGCACCGACCGGCAGGTCCGCGGGCGCCTACTGGATGTATTGCGCGCCAGCACATCTCCGGTGGAGCGCACACAACTGGACGTGGTGTGGCTGACCGACACCGCACAGCGCGACCGCGCACTGGACTCGCTGCTGGTGGACGGGCTGGTGGAGCAGACCGCCGACGGCCGGTTCGCCCTTGCGGGCGAAGGAGATTAGGCCGAGCGTGCGAAGCGGCGCCGGTAGTCTGACGGGGTGACGCCGACGATTCGGCGAAAGTGGTGGCGCAGCAGCGTGGCGTTGCCGAAGCCGGCCCGCTCGGCGATGCGGTCGACGTCCAGGTCGGTCTCCTCCAGCATCCGGCGAGCGTAGAGCACCCGCTGGTCGGTGACCCACTGCATGGGCGTGGTGCCGGCCTCTTCGACGAAGCGCCTGGCGAACGTACGGGCCGACATGTTGGCCCGCCGGGCCATGCTTGCCACCGTGTGCGGCTTGTCGAGGTTTGACAGTATCCAATCCAGCTGTGGGGCAAAGCCTTCCGAACATCGTGTCGGAATCGGCTGCTCGATGTACTGGCGTTGTCCGCCGTCGCGCTGCGGTGGCACCACCATCCGCCGGGCGATGATGTTGGTGACCGCGCTGCCGAGCTCGCGGCGGACCAGGTGCAGGCAGGCATCGATCCCGGCGGCGGTGCCTGCACTGGTCACCAGATCTCCCTCGTCGACGAACAGCACGTTGCGGTCGACGATCGCGGAGGGATAGCGCCGGGCAAGGTCGTCGGCATGCATCCAGTGCGTCGTGCAGCGGCGACCGTCGAGCAGGCCCGCCTCACCCGCCACGAACACACCCGAACACACGGTCAGGATCGTCGACCCCGAGGCATGGGCGGCCCGGAGCGCTTCGAGCGCCTCCGGCGGGTACGCCTCGACCGGACTGGTGACGGCGGGCACCGCCACCACGTCGGCACCGATCAGCGCGTCGAGGCCGTGATCGGGCACCAGGGAGGCGCCCACACTGGTGCGCAATGGAACACCCGCCTGCGGACCGCACACCTTGAAATCGAAGTTGGGCACGCCGTCGGCGGCCCGGTCGATGCCGAAGACTTCGCACACCACCCCGAACTCGAACACCGCGAGGCGGTCGAGAACCAGCGCGGACACACTCTCCAAAGCCATGGCAGAATTTTATCCTATGCGGTCAGTACTGCCACTGTTGGCGGTATCTTTTTCCCCGAAGTATTACTGCCATGACCATAGCAATCGTCGTCCTCCTATTGGCCCTGCTCGCGCTCGGTGTAAGCCGACTGCGCCTGCATGCCGGCCAGTTCCGCGTGAGCGCTCCGATGGTCGGTCCCCTGTTCGTCGACGGCGGTGACGCCGACGGCCGCCGGATCAGCCACGACCTCGACGCCGTCCGCACCCGGTTCGAGCACCACCCGAGCTGGCCGTCGTCAGGCGCCCTCGGGGAGCGTCGTTAAGAAGGCCTCGACGGCGTCCCGGTAGCGGTCCGGGGCGTCGTCGTGGACGAGGTGACCCGCGCCGGGCACGCGGACATAACGGACCGACGCCCCGGCGAGCTCGGCCATCCGGCGCATCTGTCCCGGCGGCGCCACCGAGTCGCCCGCCTCGATCAACAGCGTCGGCGCACGAACCGACTGCCACTGCTGCCAGTAGGCCCGAGTGCCCCACTGCGCGGCGATCTCCAGCCAGCGGGCCGGCTGACCGTGCAACCGCCAACCGGTCGCGGTCCGGTCGAACGCCTCGAGGAAGTACCGTCCCGCCACCGAGCCGAACTCGTCGAAAACCTGCGCGGCGGTGGAGTATTCGACAGGCAGGGCATGCACCCAGGGCTCCCACGGTCCGGTGGTGCGGCCGACGAAGTCCGGCGCCATGTCCTCGACCACCAGCGCGCGCACCAGCTCCGGCCGCGCGGCGGCCAGGCACCAGGAGTGCAAACCGCCCATCGAATGCCCGATCAGCACCGCAGGGGCCTCAAGGCTCGCAACCGCCGCCCCGAGATCGGCCACGAACCGCTCGGTGCTCACCGGCTCGCAGTCCTCGACCTCGCGGCCGCGGTGCCAGGGTGCGTCGTAGGTGTAGACCGCACCGAACCGGCTCAGCCACGGCACCTGGCGCGACCAGGTGGAGCCGCGGCCCATCAGGCCGTGAACCAACACCATGGGCCTGCCGGTGCCACCCCGATGAGTCAACAGCTCGGTGCTCACCGCTTCATCTTGCGCGGTCGGCCACCGACCCGGGCGGGCGCGGTAGCCTTGCGCCATGTCCGTGGTGAAGATCAACGCAATCGAGATTCCGCCAGGCGCCGGCCCCGAACTGGAGAAGCGGTTCGCCAACCGCGCCCACGCCGTCGACAACCAGCCCGGTTTCCTCGGCTTTCAGCTGCTGCGGCCGGTCAAAGGTGAGGACCGCTACTTCGTGGTGACCACTTGGGAGTCCGAAGAGGCGTTCCAGGCGTGGGCGACCGGACCGGCAATCCATGCGCATGCCGGTGAGCGCGCGAACCCGGTGGCCAAGGGCGCCCATCTGCTCGAGTTCGAGGTTGTGTTGGACGTTGCCGGGACTGGTTCCAAGGCGTAGCGCACGCCGGGTGCGGCGCAGCGCGGTGGCACTGGCCACCGTGATCGCAACGGCCGCGGCCCTGGCGACCAGCTGCGCACCGGCACCCACCCCGGAGGCCAACGCCGGCGCGGGCGTCCGCATCGACACCAACACCCCGCAGGGGGTCCGGGCCAAGCAGGTCATGGACATGCTGAACTCGGACTGGCCGATCGGGAACGAGAGCGTCAAAACGCTGGCCACCCCGGAAATGGTGGACCCGGTCGCCCACACCATGGACTCGCTGTGGTGGGACCGGCCCTACACGCTGGCCGGCGTTGAAGTCGGGGCGAACGTCGCCACATTGCACCTGCTGACCTCCTACGGCGCCCGCCAGGACATCGACCTGCGCATCGGGGACGACACCTTCGTGACCCGGTTCGTCGTCACCACCGAGAAGCCCAAGATCGAGTCGTGGCAGGACGTGGACACCGCGCTGAGTCGCACCGGCGCCCGCTATTCGTGGCAGGTGTCGAAGGTCAATGACGGCCGCTGCGAAAAAGTCGCCGGTACGAATACCTCCGAATCACTACCGCTGGCTTCGATTTTCAAGACCTACGTGCTCTATGCGGTCGAAACTGCCGTCACCGCAGGCACATTGAAGTGGGATGACAAGCTCACCATCACCGCCGAGCTGAAAAAACTCGGTTCGTCGGGCTTCGACCAGCTGCCGCCCGGTTCGCAGATCACCGTCCGCGAGGCTGCGGGCAAGATGATCTCCACGAGCGACAACATGGCCACCGACATGCTGATCGGACGGTTGGGCACACCCGCGATCGAAGAGGCTCTGGTCGCCGCGGGCCACCACGACCCCGGGAGCATGAAACCGTTCCCGACGATGCGGGAGCTGTTCGCGATCGGTTGGGGCAATCCCGACGTGCGCGAACAGTGGAAGGCGACCGCGCCGGCCAACCGCGGAATTCTGTTGCACGACGCGGATTCTCGACCGTACGACCCCGATCCGTATCGCTCCCACACCCCTGCCTCGACCTACGGCGTGGAGTGGTACGGCAACGCTGAGGACATTTGCCGCGTGCATGCCGCACTGCAGCACAACGCCGTCGGTGTGGCGGCCCCCGTCAAGGACGTCATGTCCGAAGCCTCGGGCATCGATCTCGATCGCGCCGAGTGGCCCTATATCGGCGCCAAGGCGGGAAACCTGCCCGGCGAAATGACCTTCAGCTGGTACGCCGTTGACCGGACCGGTCAAGCCTGGGTGGTCAGCTTCCAGTTCAACTGGCCCCGCTTCCACAGCTCGAATGCCGGCGGCTGGGCGATGATGATCATCAAGCAGGTCTTCGAGCTACTGCCCCGCTACCGCTGAGCGCAGCGTCCACGCCGCCCCCCGGCAATGCAAGGTGGTGGTGCTGGCGGGCGCGACATCGATGCGCCAGAACGACTTCGGCGGGGCATCCAGTGCGGTGAGGATCACCGCGCGGATCACGGCGGGGTGAGTGACCGCGACCGTGCGGCCGGGTGTGTGGCTGACATCGGCAAGCCAGCCGCGCACCCGGGCCATCAGGTGCACGATCGATTCGCCGCCGTGCGGGCAGCCGTCGGGGTCGATGAGCCAGGCGGTGAGCTCCTGCGGCGGCACCTCGTCGAGCTCCAGCCCACGCCATCGAGCGCAGTCCAGATCGGCCAGCCGCTCGTCGAGCTGCGCCGCCAGGCCCAACACATCGGCGGTCTGGCGGGTACGTGCCTCCGGGCCGCTGTACGCGGTCGCGGCGGCACCGAGATCGAGCCCGTCGAGTTGCCGTCGCCCCAACTCGTTGAGCGGTTCGTCGGCCGGAAATCGCCCGGCTGCCATGGCATCGGTCATGGCGTGCGACACCAGGGTCAGCCGGACGACCTCACTCACGCAGCGATGGGCTCCTGCTGCTTGCTGTCGAGCAGCCGATGCAGCATCGCGCCGCCGGCCAGGCCGATCGTCGCCCAGACGATCACCTGAGTCCCCAGCGCGTACAACCGGAACTCATACAAATCGACGGCGGGGAATCCCGGGAACACGATCGTCCCGGCATCGTTGACCATCGGCCCCGGAATCTCGTTGATCGTCGGCAGGACGAGCATCAGGATCGCGACCGCGGCGATGTAGGCACCGCCCGCGGCCAGCGTCGCGTTCCAGGCGCCCAACTTCGGCGTGAGCTGGAAGGCGAGATAGACCGAGGCGACCATGAACAGCGCGGACAGCACCACCATCAGCAGATACAGCAGGGCACGCTGCTTGATGGTCTCGTCGAGACTGGTTGCCGGCGGGCTCGGCGGATATTTCAACGCCGGCACCACCCAGAGCGCGATGAACATGGCCCCGGCGGTCAGCACCGCCAGCTTGCGGGCCGACACGGTACTGATGCGGCTGTAGGCCACACAGAACACGACGGCGAACAACGCGCCGAGCGCGACGCTAAATGCCAGTACCCCGAAGCCCATGCCGATGTTCGACTGCACGGTCCGCGTGAAAAGTTCACCGCCCGCCTCATGCGAGTGCGAATGTCCGTGCCCGTGGGCGGCCGCCGATTCCATGGCTTCATGTGCCGCGGAGGTGCCGTCCTCGAAGTCGATGGCTCGGCCGACAAGTGGTTCGATGAAGAGCTTGGACCAGATGAATCCGAGCACGCCAGCAAGGGCGCCGGCAACAATGCCGCGCCAGATTATTGATTTTTCCATGTGATTGAGGCGATTCCCGCTAGCTCAGTGGCAGGGGAAGCCGAGCAGGTGGCGGGCGTCATGCACGAATTCATGGATGTACATGTTGTCGCCGAACACCGAGGTGGCGCCCTGATCGACACCGACGAAGTACAGCACCAGCAGTGCGAAGAACGCGGTCAGCGAAAGCCAGACAACGGCCTTGGCGGCCGACAAGTCAACGGCACGGGACCGGGAATGTGTTTGCGGAGTAGTCATCGGTGTTCCTCTCAGGGAGCTACGCGTCCCACTATTGAACCTTGACGGGTTTCGGGTCTGACTGTCAACAGTGGCGCGACCGTTCTGGAATTTCACCAGATTCCTCGACCCGTCTCTTACCTCGAGAATCGTATACCGGGGTGGTTCTA
>JAEZIA010000042.1 GCA_023416315.1 Actinomycetes bacterium | reverse complement strand
GCGGTCACCGGTGGCGGCCATCTATTTGATGTTCGGTATCGGGTCCGTTGCCGCGGTGGTGGGGGGTCTGTTGTGGGGTCCCATCGCCTCACTGGGACTGTTCGGCACGATCATTGCGGTCATCGCGCTGCCGGTGCATATGCTCGCCGCATTGTCGTGCCCGGTGTACTACTGGCGATACCGGCGCAGCGAGTTCAAAGTCATTCTGCACCTGGTTATTCCGGTGCTGGGTGTGCTCTTTCTGGTCCCCGGGTTCTTCGTCGGGGCCGGCATCGAAGTCTTCAGCTTCGTGGGACCGTTGAGCTGGCCGATCAACCTTGCCGCGCCGATTTCGTTGGCGGTCTACCTCGTCGCATTCGCGATCATGGGGTATCTGATCGTCAAACGTCCGCAGGCATTGGAGGCTCTTTCCGACCACGGTCACACCGGGGAGGACGCCATCTCCGCCGAGGACCTGGCGCATGCCCATCCGCACGCGCACGGGCCTTCGGTGAACGTGAACGCCGCGGCGGAGGTCGGCTGAGGAACAGGTTGCCGGTGAGTGTCGGTGCCGCGCTGGCGGCTACTGGAGAAATGTCTCCAAGTAGGTCAGCGCGGCACGACGCAACTCCGCAAAAGCCGTCTTGTCGCCGTCGGGGTCAGTGCGAAATGCGATATCGAAGCCTTTGTCGAGCATGCCGATAAACGTCTGTGCCATCAGATAAAGCGGGACGTCGGGGGCATCAGGGCGCAACGCGGTAATGCCGCCACAGAGATAGGCGGCCAGCGCGTCGTCGTGCGCCCGGTTCACCTGAACCATGCGGCCCGAGAACTCGGTGGAAAACCACAGCACCCGAAAGCCGGCCGCCGAGGTTCCGGTGAGGACGAAGTCGATGAGCGCATCAATTCCTGCTGCCGCCGTCGTCCGCCAGTCGGGTCCGGCAAGGCTGAATCCTGCATCGTCGAAACGTTGGTCGCATTCCATGAGTCCCTGGATGAGCACTTCCTCGAGCAGTCCCTCGCGATCCTCGAAAAAGTTGTAGAGCCAGCCGACGGAGATTCCAGCCTGCGCGGCCACCGAGGTGGTCGTGACCGCTCGCGGGCCGCCGGCGACCAGCAAGTCGTTGGTGGCGGCGAGAACCCGATCCATCTTCTCCTGGCTACGAGCCTGGGTCGCCGCCCGCGAGGCCCCGGCTTCCTGCGCGATCGGCAGCATCAGATCACGCAATCGCTCGGGCACCTGGGGAGGGCTGAGAAGCCCGGAGTTGCGGCGGCTGTGTGCGCTCAGGCGATCGACGGCTCCGACCATGTGCTTACCGACGCTCCCTTGCGCTTGAACTCAGCTCCCGGCGCTCTTCGCATGCCGAGGAGGAACTTTACCGAAGGGGTGGCAGGTATGCAGCAGCACGAACACGTGTGGGGGCCATGGTACGTCTGATGGGATGGAGAAGGGTTGATCCAACGCCGTTCTGGCGAACGAGGTTGTCGACGATGACAAACCCGTTCTCCAGCAACGTCATCAGGATCTGACAGCGATAGCGGTGATCTCGATCCGCTGTTCCGGGTGCGCCAACTCGGTGACGCCGACGAGCGTCTGGCTTGGCGCATTATCGCCGAAGGTCTCGGCCAGAAGTGGGGCTACCTCGAAGAACTCGGCCGCGCTGGTGGCATAGACGGTCAGTGCCACCAGATTCGAGTAGGTCAAGCCCTCGGCCTCAAGGAGTTTCGCGAGAATGTCGAGGATGAAGACGGTTTGTTCCCTCATCGAGCCGATGCCGTGCACGACGAACTCGGGATCCCCGCCGGTGAAGGGCGCGATACCGGATAGATAGAGCGTGTCGTTGGCCCAGACATTCTGCGTGAAGCCCAGCTTCTTGAATGCCGTCTGATCCAGGTAGCCGACCTCGGGGTTGCTGTATGAGATTGTCATCAAACGGATTCCGTCACTGGAGTCTCGGCATTGACCATGGCGTCGTAGAACATGTCCTGGTCATCGCGAACGACGTGGTTCGCGGTCTGGGTGAGCGCAGCGAAGTCGTACTGCTCCTTGCCGAGTTCGGGCCGCACGGCCGCGAGCGGGTCGAGAAAGTCGCTCAAATAGCCCATGGCAAGACCACCCATTTGATAGCCCATGACCTTGAGGATGTCATCGTCGAGGGTCTTGGCGATTTCCAGCGGGGTGGAGAGATATTGGTTTTCCTCTTGGCGAACCCAACCGACGGCGTAGGTGATGTTGATGCCTTGCCGGACGTGGTTGGAGTTGTTGGGGGCTGCGGAGTGGTAGACCTTGCCGGTGTAGAAGAACACCGAGCCTTTGGACATGACGGCGCGAGCCTCGTCGGCTTCGGTGTAGTCCTTGCCCTGTTTGTCGAAGACCTTGTGCGAGCCGGGAACGACTCGGGTGGCGCCGTTTTCGGCGGTGAAGTCGGTCATCGCCCAGATGGTGTTGCATTGGACGTCGTAGTCCTCGGGGAAGGGAAAGAAGTCCCATGCGAGTTCATCGCGGTGCAGTGGCTGGGCGGTTTCACCGGGGTAGACGCTGATGACCTGCGTCAGGTGCAGTTGAAAGGCGGTGGCCTTTTTGAGCATTTCGCCGGCCACGGCGAGCACCAAAGGGTGCATCACCAGTTCGCGCGATGCCGGTGAGCGGGCGATCAGCGCGCCGGTGCGGCGGGTAAGCCGGCCGACGAAGTCGTCGCGACCGTGCGGGGTGTCGTCGATGTAGTCGGTGAGTTCCTCGGCGATCTGGTCCATTAGTTCCGGCGGAACCAGGTTGTCGACGATGACAAACCCGTTCTCCCGCAACGCCTCGGCGACGTCTTCCATCGTCGCGGTATTGGGCAGGTGATACTTCTCGCTCATCTCGTTCCCTCCTGTAGGCGACGTGGGTGACGCCTCTGAGAGAAAGTGAAGATGATTCAGGTTTCCGCAATATGTACCGAGGTTTCGACCGGAAAAATCCTGTGCGAGCCCGCTAGGCGCCCTTGAGCCGGATCTTCCAGCGCACCAAGCTCAGGTAACCGATGCACAGCACCGCGAGCATCGCCATGTCGAACCACCACTGGCCCGCAGTGTGCTCCCAATGCCGGTCCTTGGGCGTCAGCGGCCCGGGCACCAGTTTGATCAGGTCGATGGTGGACGCCGACGCGGCGAAGCCCCAGCGGGCCGGGGTGAACCAGGACAACTGATCGAGCACCAAGCGGCCGGTCACCGGAATCATCCCGCCGGAGAACACCAGCTGGCTCATGACCGCCACCACGAGAAGCGGCATGATCTGCTCGTTCGACTTGGCCAGCGCTGACAGGGCCAGACCCACCATCGCGGCGGTCACCGTCGTCGCAGCCATCACCACGAACAGCTCCAGCGTCGGACTCAGGAACGTCAGCGAACCCTGCGTCGGGGCGCCCTTACCGGCGACGGTGATGGCGGTGACGATCGTGGACTGCACGATCGCGAACACCGCGTAGATACAGACCTTCGCCAACAGATACGCCGTCGTCGACAACCCGACGGCTTGTTCCCGCCGGAAGATCGGGCGTTCGCCGATCAGGTCGCGCACGGTCAGCGCGGTACCCATGAAGATCGCACCGACGTTGAGCAGCACCAGGATCTGACCGGGCTCGTTGGGGGCGTCGCCCATCGGGTTGGGCACCCCGAAGCCGACGGTGCCGGGCACCGAGAGCGACAACACACCCATGATGAACGGCAGCATCGCCAGGAATGCGAAGTACCCGCGGTCGGACACGATCAGCCGCAGCTGGCGGCGGGCGATCGTGGAGAACTGGCGCAACAGACTGGTGTGCGTCGGCTCGCCGATATCGGACGGGGTCTCCACCGGTGGCGGCGGGGGAGTCGGACCGGCGTGCGCCAGGTAGCGCTGATGCGCGGCGTCGGGATCACCGGCGACTGTGCTGAAAATATCGGCCCAGTTGGTGGTCCCCATCGCCGGGCCGATCTGGCTGGGCGGCCCGCAGAACGCGGTCTTGCCGCCCGGCGCCAGCAGCAGCACCTGGTCGCACACGTCGAGGTAGGTCAGCGAGTGCGTGACCACCAGCACCACGCGGCCGGCGTCGGCCAGCTGGCGCAGCATTGTCATGACCTGGCGGTCCAGTGCCGGGTCCAGGCCGGACGTGGGCTCGTCGAGGATTAGCAGCGACGGGCCGGTCAGCAGCTCGAGGGCCACCGAGGCGCGCTTGCGCTGACCGCCGGACAGCTTGTCCACCCGGGTGTTCTGATGCTGGGTCATCTCGAGCTCGGCGAGAACCTGGGCGACCACCTGCTGGCGGTCCTCCTTGGTGGTGTCCGGCGGCAGCCGCAGTTCGGCGGCGTACATCAGCGCCTGGTTCACCGTCAGCTGGCCGTGCACGACGTCGTCTTGGGGCACCATGCCGATCCGGGAACGCAGCGAGGCGTACTCGGCGTGGATGTTGTGGCCCTCGAAAGTGACTGTGCCACTTGTGGGATGGGTGTACCCGGCGACCAGTCGTGCGAACGTCGACTTGCCGGCGCCGGACGGGCCGATCACCGCGGTCAATGTGCCCGGCCGCGCAGTCAGTGAGATGTTGTCCAGCAGCGTCTTGTTGTTCTCGATTGTCCACGTCACCGAACGCACATCCAGGCCGCCGGTGGCGGTGGCCGCCTCGGTCTCGGTACGGCGGGCCAGCGTGCCGCCGGCGAAGACGAGGTCGATGTTGCCGATCGTGACGGTGTCGCCCTCGTTCAGCAGCGCGGCGTCGACCCGGGTGCCGTTCACGAACGTGCCGTTGATGCTGCGGTTGTCGACGATCTCCGTGCCGCCCGGGGTCGGGATCAGCGTGGCGTGGTGGCGCGAGGCCAGCACGTCGGGGATGACGATGTCGTTGTCGGTCGCGCGGCCGATCTTGATGCCGCCGGGCGGCACGTCACTGGGCGCGCCCGG
>JAEZIA010000450.1 GCA_023416315.1 Actinomycetes bacterium | reverse complement strand
GCGGTCAGCCCCAGCGGTCCGGCCAGCTCGGTCAGCGTGGGCAGCAGTCTGTCCCCGCCGCCGAGTACCTGGATCGCGACGTGGTCGGCGCCGTTGTCGAGGTGTTCGGCCAGCCGAGCGGCGATCGCCTCGGCCGTGCCGTGGGCGACCACCTCGTCGATCAGCTTGTCGCTGCCCGGGGGCTCGACATCGCCGTCGGTGAATCCCAGTCTCTTCCAGTTGTTCACGTAATTGCTCAGCCCCAGATAGAACCCGACGCTGTCGCGGCCGAGCGCGCGCGCCTCATCGGCATCAGTGCTCAACACCACCTTGTGTTCGGGCGCCAGGAACACCGTCGGACCGATCAGATTGCGGGCCTGGCCGGTGTGTTCCGGGGTGGTGAGGTAGGGATGCGCACCGGCGCTGCGCTGCGCGGCGAGCTGCAGCACCTTGGGTCCGAGTGCGGCGAGCACCCGCCGGCTGGTCGGTACGTGTGCGGCGTCGAGCCGGTCGAGATAGCTCACCAGTGCGTCGTAAGGCTTGACGTACTCCTGTGTGTGCTCGGGATGCCCCACGCCGATGCCGAGCAAAAAGCGCCCGGGATAAGCCTTTTCGATGCGGTGGTACGACTCGGCGACCTCGTCGGCGGCCGCGCTCCAGATGTTGACGATCCCAGTGGCCAACGACAGGTTCTCGGTCTGCTCGAGGATCGGCTCGACCCACGAGAGGTCGGCGGCGGGTGAGGCGCCGACCCACACCGCGCCGTAGCCCAGCGCTTCGATCTCTTTCGCCTGCTCCGGTGTGACCGGACCCCCGGTCCACACCCCGTAACGGCCGAGATCTGGTTTGAGCAGCGACGGATTGGTCATGAGTACCCCTCGTTACGGTTGGTTGAGGCCCTACGGTTGTTTGAGACCCAGGGGCACGGCCAGCGCGGCCAGTGCCTCCACCAGCTTGTCAGAAGACGTCAACACCTGGACGGGCACGTGGTCGGCGCCGGCCTCGAGGTGTTGGGTCAGCCGGGCCGCGATCGCCTCCGGCGTGCCATAGGCGACAACGGCATCCACCAGCCGGTCGCTGCCGGGCTTGGCCACGTCTTCGTCGGTGAATCCCAGCCGCTTCCAGCTGTTCACGTAGTTCTGCAGGCCGAGGTAGATGTCGAGGAACTTCCTGCCGATCGCCCTGGCCTCGTCCGCATCGGTGGTCAGCACCGCCTTGTGCTCGGGTGCCAGGAACGCCTCGGGGCCGACCAGCCGACGCGCTTGCGCGGTGTGCTCCGGCGTGGTCAGGTACGGGTGCGCCCCTGCGCCGCGGGTGGCCGACAGCTTGAGCACCTGAGGCCCGAGTGCGGCGACGACGCGGCGGCCGGCGGGCACGCCGTACTCGTCCAGCTTGTCCAGGTAGCCGCGGAGCGCATCGATCGGCTTCTGATACACCTGGATGGCTTCGGGATGGCCGACGCCGATGCCCAGCAGGAACCGGCCGGGATACGCCTTCTCGATGCGGTGGAACGACTCGGCCACCGGGCCGGGCTCGGCGGTCCAGATGTTGACGATGCCGGTGGCTACCTGCAACGTCGTGGTGTTCTCCAGAATCGGTTCCACCCAGTCCAATTCAGCAGGCGGCGAGCCGCCCACCCACACCGCGCCGTAGCCCAGCGCCTCGATCTCCTTGGCCTGCTGGGGCGTGACGGCACGGCCGAATGTTCCGAACTTGCCCAGATTCGGCTTATCTGTCATTGCTGCTCCTCTCGATCAACCCAGCCCGAGGGGGCCGGCGAGTTCGGCCAAGGTGGGGATGACCTTGGCGGGTGCGGTGAGCAGTTGGATCGGCACGTGGTCGGCCCCGGCGTCGAGGTGCTCGGTGAGCCGGGCCGCGATCGTGTCGGGGGTGCCGTACACGATCAGTTCGTCGATGAACCGGTCGCTGCCGGGTCTGCTGATGTCGTCGCCCACGAAGCCCAGACGCTTCCAGTTGTTGAGGTAGTTGCTCAGGCCAAGGTAACGCTCGAGAGCTTTACGGCCGACCGCGCGGGCTTGCTCGGCGTTGGTGGTCGGAACGACGGGTACCGCAGGCGCCAGGAACGCCTCGGGTCCGATCAGCTCACGGGCACGTGCCGTGTGCTCCGGGGTCACGAGCGCGGGGTGGGCGCCGGCACTGCGTTCCGCCGACAACCGCAGGACCTGCGGGCCGAGTGCGGCCAGTACCCGTCGCTGCGCCGGCACGCCGTGGGCGTCCAGTACGTCGAGGTAGTCGTTGAGCGCGGTGATGGGTTTGGTGAATGGGGCGTCAGCCTCGGGGTGACCGACGCCGAGGCCGAGCAGAAACCGGCCGGGATAAGCGCTTTCGATGCGATGGAACGACGCCGCGACCGCTTCGGGTCGGGCCGTCCAGATGTTGACGATGCCGGTGGCCAACGTCAGCGTGCGGGTTTGTTGCACGCTGGGTTCCACCCAGTCCAGTTCCGCCGGCGGGGAGCCGGCGACCCACGCGGCGCCGTAGCCGAGCGCCTCGATCGCACTGGCTTCCTCGGGGGTGACCCCGATGCCGAACGACGCGAACCTGCCGAGATCGGGCTTGGCGCTCATGGCGGCTACAACCTGCGCCTCGGCGCGGGCTATTCCGCTGCGGCAGAAAGTTCACCTGGAGTGGCCGCGACCGGCGCGTCGGCCACCAACGGCAACAGGATGGTGAAGCGGGTGTCGCCGGGTCGCGACTCGACCCGGATGTCGCCCTGATGCTTCTCGACGATGATGCGGCGCGCGAGATCGAGGCCGAGTCCGTCGCCCTCCCCGAACGGCTTCGTCGTGAAGAACGCGGTGAAGATCCGGTCGATGATCTCCTCCGGGATGCCGGGGCCGTCGTCGCAGATCTCTACCCGGATCTGGTCGTCACCCTGGCGCGCCGTCCGGATCGTCAGCGTCCCGCGGCCGCCCATGGCCTGGATGGCGTTGTTGATGATGACGTCCCACACCTCGTTCAAACCGCCTGGGTAGCAAGCGATTTCGGGAATCGACTTGTCCCATTCCTTGACCAGTTTGATCGGCTTGTCGGGGCCGACCTTGTCGCCGAACAGTGTCTTCAGCGTGCTGTGCAGCAGTTCATGGACATTGGCGACCTGGTATTCCGCCCGGTCCATCTGCGAGTACTTCTTGGCCCCGGCGAGCAGACCGGAGATGCGCTCGCTGGCGTCGGCGATCTCGTTCATCCGCAGCTCGGTGTCGATGGTGTACTTCAGCCATCCGATCGCGCTCTGCAGCGTCGCCGAGCAGTCGACCGCATCGATGGATGCTTCGATGCGCTCCAGCCATTCGGTGTCGAGGCCGGCCTCGACGAACGTGGGGGCGTAATCCCAGGCGCTGGCGATGCCATGGTCTTCGAGCCAGTCGCCGACCTGGTCCTCGCGGTCGGAGGTCTCCAACGCCGAGAGTTCCTGGGCCTTCGACTTGGCGACCTGTTCGGCCACCTCTTCCTGGATGCGGACCAGCGTCCGCAGCGCCTCGGGGCTGAACTTGCCGTCGGCCAGCATGCTCAGCTTGTAGCGCATCTTGCCGACGCCCTCGCGCAGGTCGGCGACCGCCCTCGCAGTGGCCGCCGCCGGATTGTTGAGCTGATGGGTGAGCCCGGCGGTGATGGTGCCCAGCGCCAGCAGCTTCTGCCGCTGACCGAGGATCTGGCTTTGCCGCCTGCCGCCGACCATATGACCCTCGAGCAGGTGCACCGCCATCGGGAACTCGGTCTGCATGAAGCGGGCGAAGGCCTCGGCGTCGAGCACGAAGAACCGGGACGGCTTCGTCACGCGCACCGAAGCCTGGTAGAGCTGCTCCTCATTGGGGATGTAGGCCGACCAAGCCCCGCAGTACACACCGCGCTGCGACGTCCGGGTGGTCTCGACGTCGACGCCACCCGAGCGTTTCGACATCACCAGCTCACCGTCGAGCAGGACGTAGAAGCAGGTGGCCGGCTCGCCTTCGACGACGACCGGCCCGGGCTCGAAGGTCGCGATGTGGCCGTTTGCGCACAACGTCCGCAGCTGGTCGTCGGACAGCTTCTCGAACAGGAACAGCGTCCTGAGTTCGTCGGGCAGACAGGTTTCGCCCATGGTTCTATGCCTCCGCCAGGTACCGGTGCACCAACATCACCGCCATCGATCCTTCGCCGACGGCGGCCGCCACCCGTTTTGCGGATTCGGAGCGCACGTCCCCTGCAACAAACACACCGGGCACACTTGTTTCCAGGTGGTGCGGGGGCCGGTCCAGGCTCCAGCCTGCGACGTTGAGCAGGTCCGGTCCGGCCAGCACGAAACCGTGGTCGTCGACGGCCACGACCTCTTTGAGCCAATCGGTCCGGGGCTCGGCGCCGATGAAGCAGCACATCCGGCTGGCTTCGACGGTTTCCCGCTGGCCGGTCTGCCGGTTCTCCAGCACCAGGCCGGTCAGGTGGTCGTCCTCGCCGAGGGTGTCCACCACCTCGGTGCAGGTACGCACCGTGATCGTGGGGTTCTTCTCGATCTGCTGGATCAGGTAGTGCGACATCGACGCCTCCAGCGACGGCCCGCGCACCAGCATGGTGACCGAGCGGGCCTCGCGGGCCATGAACATCGCGGCCTGTCCGGCGGAGTTGGCGCCGCCGACGATGTAGACGTCCTCGTCGCGGCACTCGGAGGCATCCGAGACCGAGGCCCCGTAGTAGACGCCCCGACCGACGTAATTGCACGAGGGGTCGTCGGGATTGTCCCAACAGCCGGTGACCTGCAGTTGGCGGTAGGCGACGCCGGTGGCCAGGATGACGGCGCGGGCGGCGATCGTGCTGCCGTCCTCGAATTCAATGGTGCGGGCGGTGCCCGCTTCACCGGCGGACAGTTTGATCGCCCTGCGGGTGGTGATCACCTCGGCGCCGAACCGTTCGGCCTGTCGGCGCGCCGACGTGGTGAGCTCGGCACCCGAGACGCCGGTGGGGAAGCCCAGGTAGTTCTCGATCCGGGAGCTGCGGCCGGCCTGTCCGCCGGTCGTGGTCTCCTCGATCAGTACCGTCTTGAGCCCTTCGGACGCGCCGTAGACGGCCGCCGCCAGCCCGGCCGGGCCGCCGCCGATGACGGCCAGGTCGTACATCTCCAGCGAGGGGCTGGTCGACAGGCCCAGCATCTCGGCCAGTTCGGCATCGGTCGGGTCGACGAGGATCTGACCCTGCTCGCTGATCACCACCGGCAGCTGGAAGCCGTCCAGGCCGCCTGCGTCGAGCAGCTGTTTGCCCTTGGGTTCGTCGGCGTTGAACGCGCGGAAAGAATGCAGGTTGCGGGCGAGGAACTGGCGGACCTCCCAGGATCGCTCGCTCCAGCGGTGGCCGATCACCTTGGTGTGCGGGATGGCCCGGTCGCCGGTGGCGTGCCACGCCTCCAGCAGCGCATCGATCACCGGATAGAGCTTCTCCTCCGGCGGATCCCATGGCTTGAGCAGATAATGGTCGAGGTCGACGACGTTGATGGCGTCAATCGCGGCGTGGGTGTCGGCGTACGCCGTCAGCAGCACTCGGCGGGCCATCGGGTAGACATCCATCGCCTCTTCGAGGAACTGGATGCCGCTCATCTGGGGCATCCGGTAGTCGGCGACGAACACCGCCACGGTCTCGCCGCGGAGTTTGAGTTCGTTGATGGTCTCCAGCGCATCGGGCCCGGATTCTGCGCGGACGATCCGGTACCGCTCGCCGTAATGGCGGCGAAGGTCGCGGGCTACCGCGCGCGACACGGCCGGATCGTCGTCAACGGTGAGAATCACCGGTTTGCGGGGCTGGGGGGCGGGTCCAGTCATCACCGTCAAGTATGCGCCCGTTGTCCAGTGCTTATCGGGGTGAACGTCGCACCGCCCACTCGGACTAAGCTGAGGTCAGCACGGCTGCGGCGCGTTTTGGAGTAGCGCGCCCGAGCGGGTATCGTTGATCAACGGTGCGCCAATCCGCGCCGACTCTTGCGTGCCCTGTCCTGGAACTTCTGGAATTTCCTGCTTCCGGCTCACGTTTTGCAGTCGGGCGAAGGCTGCCCCAAACCGAGAAAGCAGGATCGAAGAGGATATGGCCAAGAAAGACGGTGCCATCGAGGTCGAGGGCCGCGTGGTCGAGCCCCTGCCCAATGCGATGTTTCGCATTGAGCTGGAGAACGGACACAAGGTGCTCGCTCACATCAGCGGCAAGATGCGGCAGCACTACATCCGCATCCTTCCCGAGGACCGGGTGGTGGTGGAGTTGTCTCCCTACGACCTGACCCGCGGGCGCATTGTGTACCGGTACAAGTAGCGACGAGCGCAGCGAGTCGTTACCGACAGCCCAAGTGCCCTAACCACCGCGAACCAGCATTCACAACAACCACCGAGAACTACGAAGGATCGAACAGCCGTGAAGGTGAACCCGAGCGTCAAGCCGATCTGCGACAAGTGCAGGGTGATCCGCCGGCATGGGCGGGTCATGGTGATCTGCTCTGATCCGCGCCACAAGCAGAGACAAGGTTAGTCAGGGCTTCCGCAAGGACCTGGCCGACCACAACGGCCCAAACACAACTGAATGCAGACCTCCCAGAACCACTGATCGGAACGCCGTTCAGCCACGCCCGGCACGGAGGCCGGGCACCCATCAAGACGAGGGAACGGGCTGGGAACAGACCTCCGCATAGAAAAGGAATCACTGCCTGATGGCACGTCTCATGGGCGTTGATCTCCCGCGCGACAAGCGCATGGAGATCGCGCTGACCTACATCTACGGCATCGGCCGTACCCGCAGCCAGGAAATCCTGGATGCCACCGGCGTCGACCGGAACCTGCGCACCAAGGACCTCACCGATGATCAGGTGACCGTTCTGCGCGACTACATCGAAGGCAACCTCAAGGTCGAGGGTGACCTGCGCCGCGAGGTTCAGGCCGACATTCGCCGCAAGATCGAGATCGGCTGCTACCAGGGCCTGCGGCACCGCCGCGGCCTGCCGGTGCGTGGCCAGCGGACCAAGACCAATGCGCGCACCCGCAAGGGCCCGAAGCGCACCATCGCCGGCAAGAAGAAGGCCAGGTAACCCCGGATGGCACAGGCAAAGAAGGGCACCGGCGCCAAGAAGGGTCAGAAGACCCGTCGCAGGGAAAAGAAGAACGTCCCGCACGGCGCCGCTCACATCAAGAGCACGTTCAACAACACGATCGTCTCGATCACCGATCCCCAGGGCAACGTCATCGCCTGGGCTTCCTCGGGCCATGTCGGCTTCAAGGGTTCGCGCAAGTCGACCCCGTTCGCCGCGCAGCTCGCCGCCGAGAACGCGGCCCGCAAGGCGCAGGAGCACGGCGTGAAGAAGGTCGACGTCTTCGTGAAGGGCCCGGGCTCGGGCCGCGAGACGGCGATCCGCTCGCTGCAGGCCGCCGGCCTCGAAGTCGGCGCGATCTCCGACGTCACTCCGCAGCCGCACAACGGCTGCCGTCCGCCCAAGCGGCGCAGGGTCTAGGGAGGATAAAGAACCATGGCTCGTTACACCGGACCCGCCACCCGCAAGTCGCGCCGCCTCGGCGTCGACCTGGTCGGTGGTGATCAATCATTCGAGAAGCGCCCCTACCCGCCCGGCCAGCACGGCCGCGCGCGGATCAAGGAAAGCGAATACCGTCAGCAGCTCCAGGAGAAGCAGAAAGCTCGCTTCACCTATGGCGTGATGGAGAAGCAGTTCCGTCGGTACTACGAAGAGGCCAACCGGTCCGCAGGCAAGACCGGTGAGAACCTGCTGCAGATCCTGGAGACCCGGCTGGACAACGTCGTGTACCGCGCCGGTCTGGCGCGTACCCGCCGGATGGCTCGCCAACTCGTCAGCCACGGCCACTTCACCGTCAACGGTGTCAAGGTGAACATCCCGAGCTACCGGGTGTCGCAGTACGACATCATCGACATCAAGGACAAGTCGCTGAACACCTTCCCGTTCGAGCTGTCCCGGCAGACCGCCGGCGAGCGCCCGATCCCGTCCTGGCTGCAGGTCGTCGGGGAGCGTCAGCGGATCCTCGTGCACCAGTTGCCGACTCGCGAGCAGATCCAGGTCCCGCTCGCCGAGCAGCTGATCGTCGAGTTCTACTCGAAGTGAAGACGTCCGCGTGGCAACCGCTGCGCGGAGCACCTAACGGCATCAAATAGCGGGTGCCGAGAAGGAGATAGAGAACACCATGCTGATTTCTCAGCGACCCACACTGAGCGAAGAGGTCATCGCCGAAAACCGCTCCCAGTTCGTCATCGAACCGCTGGAGCCGGGATTCGGTTACACCCTTGGCAATTCGCTGCGGCGCACGCTGCTGTCGTCGATCCCCGGCGCGGCCGTGACGAGCATCCGCATCGACGGTGTGCTGCACGAGTTCACCACCGTGCCCGGCGTCAAGGAAGACGTCACCGACATCATCCTCAACCTCAAGGGCCTCGTCGTGTCCTCCGAGGAGGACGAGCCGGTCACCATGTACCTGCGCAAGCAGGGCCCCGGTGAGGTCACCGCCGGTGACATCGTCCCGCCTGCCGGCGTGACCGTGCACAACCCCGATATGCACATCGCGACCCTCAACGACAAGGGCAAGCTCGAGGTCGAGCTTGTTGTCGAGCGTGGCCGCGGCTACGTGCCTGCCGTGCAGAACAAGGCCTCAGGCGCCGAAATCGGCCGTATCCCGGTCGATTCCATCTACTCGCCGGTGCTCAAGGTCACCTACAAGGTGGAAGCGACCCGCGTCGAGCAGCGCACCGACTTCGATCGGTTGATTCTCGATGTGGAGACCAAGAACTCCATCACCGCTCGGGACGCGCTCGCTTCGGCGGGCAAGACCCTGGTTGAGCTCTTCGGCCTGGCCCGTGAGCTGAACGTCGAGGCAGAAGGCATCGAGATCGGACCCTCGCCCGCCGAGGCCGATCACATCGCGTCCTTCGGACTCCCCATCGAGGATCTGGACCTGACGGTCCGTTCCTACAACTGCCTCAAGCGCGAGGGTGTTCACACCGTCGGCGAGCTCGTGGCACGTACGGAGTCCGACCTGCTCGACATCCGCAATTTCGGACAGAAGTCCATCGACGAGGTCAAGGTCAAGCTGCATTCGCTCGGCCTCGCCCTCAAGGACAGCCCTGCGTCCTTCGATCCGACGACCGTTGCCGGCTACGACGCCGCCACCGGAACGTGGAGCGACACCGACGCCGGTTCCTTCAGCGACGCTGAGGGCACCGAGCAGGACTACGCCGAGACCGAACAGCTGTAACCCGTATCACCCGGCACATGGGCAAATGTGCTGGGCGAGCCCCAGAGGAGCTCCAATGCCCAAGCCCAAGAAGGGTGCCCGCTTCGGCGGGTCGGCGTCGCACCAGAAGGCGATCTTCGCCAACCTGGCGACTGCTCTCTTCGAGCACGGCCGAATCACCACCACGGAGGCCAAGGCCAAGGCCCTGCGTCCGTACGCCGAGAAGATCGTGACCAAGGCCAAGGGTGGCACCCTGGCCGACCGTCGCGAGGTTCTCAAGGTCATCCGCAACAAGGACGTCGTGCACACGCTGTTCGCGGAGATCGGCCCGTTCTACGCCGACCGCGACGGCGGTTACACCCGCATCATCAAGACCGTTCCCCGTAAGGGCGACAACGCTCCGATGGCGATCATCGAGCTCGTCAAGGAGAAGACGGTCACCTCCGAGGCCGACCGCGCTCGTCGCGTGGCAGCCTCGCAGGCTCCGGC
>JAEZIA010000339.1 GCA_023416315.1 Actinomycetes bacterium | reverse complement strand
ATTCTTCGCGATGGTGTTGGACGTCTTCGTCGCGATCCCACGGCGCCCCTTCGCGTGGCGTGAGTTCCTGATCCAGTCGTGGTTCGTGGCGCGGGTCTCCATGTTTCCGACGGTGATGCTGGCTATTCCGTTCACCGTGCTGATGGTGTTCACCTTCAACATCCTGCTGGTCGAGTTCGGTGCCGCGGACTACTCGGGCACCGGCGCCGCCTACGGCACCGTCACGCAGATCGGGCCGGTGGTCACCGTGCTCGTCGTCTCGGGAGCGGGCGCCACCGCCATGTGCGCCGACCTCGGCGCGCGCACCATCCGCGACGAGCTCGACGCGCTTAGGGTCATGGGCGTCAACCCGATTCAAGCTCTCGTGGTCCCCCGGGTGCTGGCCGCCACGGTGGTCGCCACGCTGCTGTCCTCAGTAGTGATTCTCGTCGGCCTCGCAGGCAGCTTCGCCTTCGCGGTGTTCATTCAGCATGTGACGCCGGGATCGTTCATCGGCGGGTTGACGGTCATCACGAAGGCGCCCGACGTCGTGATCTCGTTGGTCAAGTCCAGCCTCTTCGGTCTTGCTGCCGGGCTGATCGCCTGCTACAAGGGAACTTCGGTTGGCGGCGGCCCCGCGGGTGTCGGCAACGCTGTCAACGAGACGGTGGTCTACACATTCATGGCGCTGTTCGCGATCAACATCGTCGCGACCGCGGTCGGCGTGAAGGCCACCCTGTGAACAGCAGCGTGCCCAGCCGCCCGCACGCGGCCTGGCGTCGTGCGGTGGGTTCCGCCCTCGACGGGTTGATCCGGATCGGCACGCAGGCGCAGTTCTACTTCAAAACGGTGACGTCGATCCGCGATGCCCTGGTCCATTACAAGGTCGAGACTGTGCGGTTGATCGCCCAGATGAGCCTGGGCACAGGAGCGTTGGCGGTCATCGGTGGCACGGTGGTCATCGTCGGTTTCCTGACCCTGTCCACCGGAGCGTTGGTGGCGGTCCAGGGCTACAACCAATTCGCGAACGTGGGTGTGGAGGCGCTGACCGGATTCGCGTCGGCCTTCTTCAACGTCCGGTTGATCGCCCCGGTGATCGCGGGCATCGCGCTGGCCGCCACCATTGGCGCCGGTGCCACCGCGCAACTCGGCGCCATGCGGATCAACGAGGAGATCGACGCGCTGGAGGTCATGGGTGTCCGTTCGGTGGCATATCTGGCCTCGAACCGGGTGGTGGCCGGCGTGGTCGTGGTCATCCCGCTGTATTGCGTCGCGATGATCAGTGCGTTCCTGGCGGCGCGGTTCGGAACGACTGTGATCTATGGGCAGTCCAGCGGCGTCTACGACCACTACTTCACGACGTTCCTCAATCCGATCGACATCGTCTGGTCGTTCTTCCAGGCGATCTCGATGGCGGTGGTGATCATGCTGGTGCACACGTATTACGGGTTCACGGCCTCCGGCGGACCGGCAGGAGTGGGCGAAGCCGTCGGCCGCGCCGTGCGCACGTCGATGATCTCCGCGGTGTTCGTCGTCCTGTTCCTCTCACTGGCGATTTACGGCCAGTCCGGAAACTTCCATCTGTCGGGATAAGGGATGTCGCTTCACGATGCGCGCGGCGGACACCCGCTGTGGTGGACCGCGGGTCTGTTTGCGGCCATCATCGGCTTGGCCGGGCTGTGTTCGGCGCTGTTCGCCGGAACGTTCCGCAGCTATCTGCCGGTCACTCTGACATCTGATCGCAGCGGACTGGTGATGGAATCCGGGGCCAAGGTCAAGATGAGGGGCGTCGAGGTCGGACGCGTCGCCGGCATCGCAGGAGGCACCGGCCCGGTCGCGCTGAAACTGGAGATCTTCCCCGATCAGGTCGCTCACATTCCTGCCAACGTCGACGCACAGATCAAGGCGACGACCGCGTTCGGCGCGAAATACGTCGACCTCATCTACCCGGCCGACCCCAGCGAGAAGCGCTTGACCGCTGGTGCTGTGCTGCACTCGCGCAATGTGACGACCGAGGTCAACACGGTCTTCGACAACCTCGTCGGCCTACTGCGGCAGATCGATGTCGCGAAGGTCAACTCGGTGCTGACCGCACTCGCAGACGGAGTGCGCGGCCAGGGCGACAGGATGGGCCAGGCAATCACCGACGCCAATCAGGTCCTGCTCGCGGTGAACCCCCGGATGGACACCATCGCCGCGGACTGGCGGTCCTTCGAAGGTTTCAGCGACGCCTATGGTGCCGCCGCGCCGGACATCCTGGCATCCATCGACGCAGCCAGCACCACCAGTGAGACGGTCACCGGCCACGCCAACGACCTGGATGCGCTGCTGCTCAACACGATCGGGCTGTCCAACAACGGCATCGGACTCATCGCCCCGAATCGCGACAACATCGTCGACGGTGTGAATGTCCTGGAACCCACGACCGCACTTCTGCTCAAGTACAGCCCGGAATACACCTGCACCGTGCAGGGCGCCAAGCTCTTTCTCGACAAGGCCGGTGAGTGGTTCGGCGGAAACGGACGCACCGTCTACCTCGATGCCGGACTGGCGTTCGGCGACGACCTCTACCGGTACCCAGAGAACCTGCCTGTGGTCGCTGCCAAGGGCGGTCCCGGTGGCAAGCCTGGCTGCGGGTCGCTGCCCGACGTCGCCAAGAACTTTCCCGTCCGCCAGCTGGTAACGAACACCGGATGGGGGACGGGCCTGGACTGGCGGCCCAATCCCGGTGTAGGCCAGACATGTTCGGTCGACTACTTCCCCGTGACCCGAGGGATCCCGGAGGCGCCGCATGTCGGGCAGTGCCTGCCAGGGCCGGCGCCAGGACCACCACCGCCCTATCCCGGCGGGCCCCCGTACGGGGCGCCGTGGTACGCGCCGGACGGCACACCGCTATACCCCGGCCTGCCCGAGCCGCCCGCAGCGCCGTTGCAGACCGATCCGGCGACGGCGACACCCGCTCCGCAACCGTGAACATCGAGGACTAGTGAAGAAGTGAACACCAACGTGCGTCGCGCCGCGATCAGCTTTGCGATCTTTGTGATCGTCTGCCTGGTCGGGACGTTTGCGTTGCTCGCCGTCTTCGCGCAGTTTCGGTTCTCCACGGAGCAGAGGTATCGGGCAGAATTCACCGACGTAAGTGGTTTGGCCACTGGGGATTTTGTGCGGATCGCCGGGGTCGAGGTGGGCAAGGTGAAGAGCATCTCCATCACCGACGACGCGCTGGCACTCGTCGAATTCACCGCCGATCCCACGGTCTTCCTGACCAAGGGCAGCAAGGCCGCGGTGCGGTGGGAGAACCCGATCGGCGATCGCTATCTGGCACTGCTGGAGGGCGCGGGAAGCCCCGAGCGCCTCAGTCCCGGCGCCACGATCGCGGTCGCGAACACCATGCCTGCGCTGGATCTCGACACGTTACTCGGCGGATTCCGACCGCTCTTCCGGGCGCTGGACCCCCAGCAGGTCAACGCGCTCTCGTCACAGCTGATCGCCGCTTTCCAGGACCAGGGCGCCACGATTGGGGCTTTCCTCGACCAAACCGCGTCCATCACAAGCACTCTGGCCGATCGCGACGAACTGATCGGTCAGGTGATCACGAACCTCAACTCGGTGATGGCGACTGTGAGCAGTCAGAGCGGGCAGTTTGCGAAGGCGATCGATTCTCTGGCGCAACTGACCGCGGGGTTGGCTGCGCGCAAGACGGACGTCACCAACGCGGTGGCCTACACCAACGCCGCGGCCGGGACGATCGCGGACCTCTTGACTCAGGCCCGAACTCCGATGAAAGACGCCGTCGCGCAAACGGATCGAGTGAGTTCCATCGTGGCCGCCGATCACGAGTGGTTCGACAACTTCCTGGAAACCGTCCCGCATTCCTACAAGGTGCTCAGCCGGCTCGGCATCATGGGTGACTTCTTCACGTTCTACCTCTGCGACTTGGTGCTGAAGGTCAACGGCAAGGGCGGCCAACCGGTCTACGTCAAGATGGCCGGTCAGGACACTGGGCGGTGCGCGCCGAAATGAAGTCTTTCGCCGAGCGCAATCTGTTCATCATCGGTGTGGTTGGTGTCGGCGCGACCGCCGCAATCGGTGTCGCCGCTCTTGAATACGACAGGCTGCCGTTCTTCGACTCCGCCAAGCACTACACGGCGTACTTCGGGGAGGCAGGCGGCCTGCAACCCGGAGCAGCTGTGCAGGTGGCGGGATACCGGGTGGGGGAGGTGTCCTCGGTCGACCTGAAGGGCGCCGCGGTGGTGGTCACTTTCGATGTCGACAAGAACATTCGACTCGGCCACCTCAGCGAAGCCAACGTCAGAACGAAGAGCCTGCTGGGGGCCAAGGTTCTCGAGATCACGCCGCGAGGCGACGGTCAGCTGACCCAGCCGATTCCGCTGGAGCGGACGAAGGCGCCTTACCAATTGCCGGACGCTCTCGGCGATTTGTCGGCCACGATCAACGGACTCGACACCGAATCGGTCTCCGACGCCCTCGCCACGCTGGCAGCCACGTTCAAAGACACCCCGCCGGTTCTCCAGCAGGCCGTGCGTGGGGTCGGGCGGTTCTCGGAAACCCTGAACATCCGCGACGCCGCACTGCGAAGCCTGCTCGCCGATGCCGGCAAGGCGACCGGGGTACTGTCCGAGCGTGCTGACGAGATCGCGCACCTGGTCGCGGACAGCAATGCCCTACTCGCCGAACTACGCACCCAGAGTGTTGCGCTGGAACAGATATCGGGCAACCTGTCGAGCCTTGCCAAGCAGCTGGGAGCGTTTATCGCCGACAACAAGACACAGCTGCGGCCCACTCTGGACAAGTTGAACTCGGCGCTGGCGATTGTCGACAACCGCAAAGTCGGTCTGCAACAGGCGATCAAATACTTGAACCAGTACGCCATGTCGCTGGGCGAGAGTGTCGCCTCGGGTCCGTTCTTCAAGGCATATATCGCAAATCTACTCCCCGGCCAGTTCGTCCAGCCGTTCGTCGACGCAGCGTTCTCGGATCTCGGCCTCGACCCCAATGTGCTGCTCCCTTCGGAACGAACTGACCCGCAGACCGGTCAACCGGCCACCCCGCCCCTGCCGGTGCCGTTCCCCCGTACCGGCCAAGGTGGCGAATCAAGGCTCAATCTGCCGGACGCGATCACCGGCAACCCTGGTGACGCTCGTTATCCCTATCGCGAGCCGCTCCCGGCTCCACCACCCGGCGGCCCACCACCGGGTCCACCGGTAGAGGGGAGCCGGTGATGAGGTCACGCATCGTGCGGGCTGGCACCGTCATCGTCCTGCTGGTGACCTTGGCTGCCGCCATTTTCGTGCAACTCGGAAACTACCGCGCGGCGAAGCGACTACATATCACCGCGTACTTCGACAACAGCAACGGACTGTTCACCGGCGACGAGGTGCGCATCCTCGGCGTCCCGGTCGGACGGATCGATAGGATCGAACCCGAACCGCAACGGGTCAAAATCAGCTTCTCGGTCGACCCGAAATATCAGGTGCCTGCCGACGCCAAGGCCGCGATCATCTCGCCGCAGCTGGTCACCTCACGAGCGATCCAGCTCACCCCGGCCTTCACCGGCGGGCCGGCCATGCACGACGGTGCGGTGATTCCGCTGTCCCGCACCGCTGTCCCGCTGGAGTGGGACGATCTGCGTCAGCAGCTGGTGAAGCTGACCGACGCGTTACAGCCGACGGAGCCCGGGGGCGTCAGCACTCTCGGTGCGTTTATCGATACCGCGGCAGCGAATCTGCGCGGCCAGGGACCCACCATCCGCGACACCGTTGTCAAAATGTCGCAGGCCATTTCGATCCTGGGTGACCACAGCGACGACATGTTCGCCACGATCCGCCATCTGTCGATCGTGGTGGAGGCCCTGCGGGATAGTTCGGAGCTACTCGCGCAGTTCAACCACAACCTGGCCGCCGTGACCGGAGCACTGAGTGCCTCGCCCGCGGCGGTTGGCAATGCGGTCAAGGATCTCAACGACGTCGTCGGTGACACCACGGCGTTCCTCAGTGACAACCGCGAAGCGCTCGGGACCACCACCGACAAGCTGGCCTCCATCACCAACGCGGTACAGGAGAGCATCGACGATGTGGAACAGGCGCTGCATCTGTTTCCCAACACCCTGCAGAACTTCGTCAACATCTATCAACCCACCCAGCAGGGGATCACGGGCGCACTCACGTTGCAGAACTTTGCCAACCCGATCTCCTTCTTATGCGGCGGAATTCAGGCGGCATCGCGAATGAACAGCGAACAGTCGGCCAAGTTGTGTGTCCAATATCTTGCGCCGATCATCAAGAACCGTCAGTTCAACTTCCCCCCGCTCGGATCGAACTACGTGGTCGGCCAATCCGCCCGGCCCAACGAGCTCACCTATTCCGAGGACTGGCTGCGGCCCGATCACCGGCCAGATCCCGCCCCGATGGCCGCGGAAGTGACATCGACCGATCCCGCTGCCGGCCTGTCGGGGATGATGGTTCCGCCGGGAGGCGAGTCGTGAGCGGAATCGGGCGTCGTCGCCTGGCCGTTCTGGCACTGATATTGGCGCTCAGCACGGCGGGCTGTGAGTGGCATGGCCTGAACTCGCTTCCGATGCCCGGCACCCAAGGTCGTGGTGACGGATCGTTCACGGTGCAGGCACAGCTGCCCGATATCGGCTACGTCCAACAGAATTCCCGCGTTCGGGTTGGCGACGCCAACGTAGGGACAGTCACCAAGATCGAACGACAAGGCTGGCACGCGCTGGTCTCGATCACCCTCAACGGGGATGTGGACCTACCCGCCAACAGCACCGTGAAGGTCGGGCAGACCAGTCTGCTCGGCTCGCTGCATCTCGAACTGGCACCGCCGACAAGCGTTGCACCGCAGGGAAAACTGCACAACGGGTCGCTGATCGGACTTCAGAACGCCGGCGCCTATCCCGGCACCGACGAGACGCTGGCGGCGCTGTCACTGCTGCTGAACGGTGGGGGAATCGGCCAAATCCAGGACATCACTGCCGCATTCGCCACCGCGTTCGCCAACCGCGAGGCCGACCTGCGAAGCCTCATCGTACAGCTCGACGAGTTCACGTCCCGACTCGACATCCAGACCGATGACATCATCGCGGCAACCGACAGCTTCAACAACATGGTCGGGCAGTTCGCTGACCAAAAACCGGTGCTGGACAGGGCATTACGGACCATCCCGGATGCATTGGCGGTGCTGGCCGAACAACGCGAGCAGCTCGTCGAGGCGCTGGCGGCGTTCGGGAAGTTCACTGCCCTGGCTGCTGACACCGTCAACCAGACCAAGGACAACCTGGTCAAGGAGCTCAAGGAAGTCGCGCCGGTACTGCGCTCACTGGCCGATGCGGGTCCGGATCTGACCAGATCGCTGGACTTCCTCGGCACCTTTCCCTGGCCGAAAGGGCCGCTGGACAACTGGATCCGTGGCGACTATGCCAATATCACCGCGATCGTCGATCTCACTCTGAGCAGGATCGACAACACGCTATTCA
The DNA here is from genome assembly GCA_023416315.1 of Actinomycetes bacterium. Lineage (GTDB taxonomy): Bacteria > Actinomycetota > Actinomycetes > Mycobacteriales > Mycobacteriaceae > Mycobacterium. The sequence continues at coordinate 15,380 of JAEZIA010000339.1, read as the reverse complement.
CCGGCACCCGGTGGGAAGGCAATCTGACCGAGTTGGAGATGCAGTGGGGCCGCACTATCGGCCAACTGCCCAGTCCCTACACCGCGGTCAATCCCCTTGTCGCTCCCTACCGTCTCGATCAGGGGCCGTGAGATGCGTCTGAGCAAGTGGATCAAGCTGCAACTGGCCATCTTCACCGTTGTCACGGTCGTCGCGGGCACCGTAATGGTATTCGGTTATATCAATGTGCCTGCCATGCTCGGCCTAGGCAGATATGACGTCACCATGCAACTGGCCCAGACCGGTGGGCTGTACGAGGGCGCCAACGTCACCTACCGCGGCACCGAGGTTGGCCGGGTCAGAGCGGTTCGGCTCACCGACACCGGGGTCGAGGCGCGACTGTCCTTGCGCTCAGAAGTCCCCATCCCGTCAGACCTCGACGCGCAAGTGCACAGCACTTCCGCGATCGGTGAACAGTACGTCGCGTTGATACCGCGCAGCGGCGCGGCGGCACCGCTGAGAAGCGGTGACGTCATCGCTGCCGACAGGACGTCGGTACCGCCGGACATCGGGGAACTGCTCGACGCGGCGAACCGCGGTCTTGAGGCGATACCGCGAGAGAACGTCAAGACCGTAATCGACGAAAGCGATGCGGCCATCGGTGGTTTGGGGCCCGAGATCTCGCGCATTGTGAAGGGATCCACCCGACTGGCTATCGATGCACGCGACAATCTCGACCCTGTGGTGTCGCTCATCGATCACGCCGGGCCGATACTGGACTCGCAGGCGCAGTCCGCAGACGCCATCCGGGCCTGGGCGACTCACGTGGCCGACCTGTCCGGGCAGTTGACTGCCAACGACACCTCGCTGGCGGGTCTGCTGCGAAACGGCGCACACGCCGCCGGCGAGGCCAACCAACTGATCGAACGGCTTCGACCGAGTCTTCCTGTCTTGATGGCCAACCTCGCCGGGATCGGTCAGCTTGCGTTGACCTACCATCCCGCGATCGAACAATTGCTGGTTCTGATCCCGATGGGTGTCCAGGTGATGGCGGGCGGCACGGTGGCCAACAGGGACAGTCAGCATCCCGGCCTCGTGCTGTCGTTCAACCTCAACCTCAATCTCCCACCGCCATGCACTACGGGGTATCTCCCCGCCCAGCAACAGCGGACACCGTCCATGGTGGACACTCCCGACCGGCCCGCTGACGACCTGTATTGCCGCGTGCCGCAGGACTCGTGGGTGGCCGTGCGCGGCGCACGTAACCTGCCGTGCCTGACCAATCCGGGCAAGCGGGCGCCGACGGCGAAGATGTGCCGGAGCGACGAGCAGTACATCCCGCTCAATGACGGGTTCAACTGGAAGGGCGATCCCAACGGGACGTTGTCCGGGCAGGATATCCCGCAGGCACCCCCGGCGGACGCCGCGCCTGCGGCGGTGGTGGAACCGCACCCGATCGCGGTCGCCTACTACGATCCTGCGACCGGCAGTTACGTCGGGCCGGATGGGATGACCTACACGCAGTCAGATCTGGTTGCGCCCAACGGGTCTCAGACATGGCAGAACATGCTGGTGCCGTCGGCCATGCGCTGACACCGCGGTGCGCTCAGGCGGAGGTCTCCTCGGCGCCTTGGCGGTAGGCATCGTTCACCGTCACGCCGTACAAGAAGCTCCGAATCCGCTCGGCGAACACCTCTTTCACCGTCAGGTCATTGACCTTGATGGCCTCGGCGAGATGGGGGTACTTCTCGGGATCGAACGGTGGGAACAACACATTGCGCCCGCGCGGCATGCGGACGGCCTCGGACAGAACGGCACCCACACAGAGAGTCTCCATCCCGTCCAGTATCTGCGCGTGCAGGTGAACGGGTACTCCGGAGTCGGTGAGGAAGCGGGCGGCGTCCTCGAAGCTGCCGATCAACGTCTCGCGTGGCAGATGCTCGATCAGGATCGATGCGGCGTTGCGGTGGCGCAGGACGGACTGCCGGAAATTCAGTGCGAGGCTGACGAAGTACTCTGGCCAGTCCGGTCCGGGTGAACGGCGTGGCTTGATCACCGACTTGCCGGCGATGTTGCGGGCGACCGCGGTCAGGATCTCGTTCTTGTCGGAGAAATGGTGGTAGAGCGACGGGGCCCGTACACCCAAGTGTGCGGCGAGCCGGGGCAAGCTGAACGCGCTGAGTCCCTCGGAATCGATGATCTCGATCGATGCTTCGATGGCGGCGGTGCGGCTGATCAGCGGCTTGGACGGCCGCGCCATCTCAGCGAGCCCCGAGCCCGCGCAGTGACCCCACTGCCGCTCTTCGCATGGGCGCCACTATACCGAGCGTGGTGCTAAGTGACGGCGGTACATACCGATTCACCGCGGTGCTGTCGGTGAGCTTGGGCGCGAACTCCTGCCCGCCAGCCCCAAGCGGCGCCTCCAGTCGTGGGCACCCAACAGCCGGACCGCGCGCCCGATAAGCCGGGAACGCGCCGGAACCACGGGATACCACAGCGGCTCAGACTTCAGTGCATAACGTTCGGCGACCACCGACTGTTGACGGCAGTACTTGAGTACTCCCTGCGGCCCTCCGAAGCGGGTGCCGAGCCCGGAGTTCTTCCAGCCGCCCATCGGGAGCGGGAACTGGAACGTGGCGACCAGCGCGTTGTTGATGGACACCGAACCCGCCTCGATCCGGCGGGAGAGCCGGTCGGCTCTAGCCGGGTCACTGGTCCACAGGCTGGAGCTCAGCCCGTAGTGGGAGTCATTGGCCAATGCGATTGCCTCGTCTTCATCGGCAACCCGCATGATCGCCAGCGTCGGCCCGAACGTCTCTTCACGCATACAACGCATGCTGTGGTCGACATCGATCAGTACGGTCGGTTCGAAGCTATTACCCTGTCCCCGTTGGCCTCCCACCACGACACGAGCGCCGCGGTCGAGTGCGTCCCGAACGTGTGCGGCGACGATGTCGGCTTGGGATGCGGTCACCATCGTGCCGATGTCGGACGCGAAGCTGCCCGGTGCGTCCACCCCTTGACGCAGTGCGCGGACCTTATCGGTCACCAGTGAGACGAACTCGTCGTAGACCGGGGCCTCGACGTAGACCCGCTCGACACCGACGCAGGCCTGGCCGGAGTTGGTCATCCCACCCCAGACGGCGCCCGCGGCGGCGCGGTCGAGGTCAGCATCGGCGAGCACGATCAGCGCATCTTTTCCGCCGAGTTCGAGGCTGGACGGAATCAGCCGCTCGGCGCAGCGCACGGCGATCGCGCGACCGGTCCGGACCGACCCGGTGAACATCACCATGTCGACCTCGTCGACCACGGCGGCGCCGGTGGCGCCACCGCCGGTGACGGCCGCCAGCACCGGGGGAGCCCCGATCTCCTCGCGCCATCCCCGCACCACTTCGGTCCAGGTCAACGGCGTGACCTCGGAAGGTTTGGACACCACCGCGGCGCCGGCGACCAGTGCGCCGACCACGTCCATCATCGGTCCGGCCAGCGGGCCGTTCCACGGAGTGATCAGCCCGACCAATTCATACGGCCGAACCTGCACCCGCAACCGGCGCAGCGCGTTGGCCGCTCCGGCAGGTTTCACATGCCGATCCGCCAGGAACCGTTCGGCGTTCTTGGTGAAGTAATTGATCACGTCGACGGCCACCGAAATCTCGAGCGAGGCGTCGGCCCATGACTTGCCGGTCTCCTGCTGGACCAGGGTGAGCAGGCGTGTTTCGTTGTCCAACAACCAGTCCAGCCAGCGCAGCAGGTGGGCACTGCGCCCGCTGGGGCCCAGTGCCTCCCACGCCGGCTGCGCCTGGCGCAGCTCAGCGCACACCGCGGTGACCTGAGTGGCATCCAAGCTGGGTACCGTCGCGATCAGTTCGCCGTCGGCCGGTCGGCGGACCGTGATCGGCGGATCCGGCAGTGTGCTTGCCGCGCCGCCTTGCGGTGCAGCAGTTGGCCCTGACATCAGTGCTCCCGTCGACCGTGATTTATCTAATATCGTAAGTTTTTGGGCGGAATCAGCGCAATGGCGTGTCGGGTGCGGGACCGACTCGATAGATGGATTTCGTGACCTGGTACGCGTCAAGGCCCTCTGGGCCGAGCTCGCGACCGAGGCCGCTGGCCTTGATGCCGCCGAACGGTGAGCGGATGTCGAGCTGGTAGGCGTTGACGCCGACCGAGCCAGTCCTGATGGCCCGAGCGACGGCGGTCGCGCGCTCGGTGTCAGTCGACCACACCGTCCCCGCCAGGCCGAACTCGGAATCGTTGGCGATACGGATTGCCTCGGTCTCGTCGGAGTAGGCGATGATGACGGCGATCGGCCCGAAGATCTCCTCTTGCGCAAGCCGATCGCCGTTGTCCACGCCGGCGAATAGCGTTGGCGTGACGAACCACCCACGGGGCTGTTCGGCCGGAACCCCACCACCGGCCACAAGCTGCGCACCGCTGGCCTTTCCGGCCGCGACATAGCCGAGCACACGGTCGCGCTGTGCGGAGCTGACCAGCGGGCCGATCTCGGTGTGCTCGTCGAGCGGGTTGCCGACCACCAGCCCGCGCACCATCTCGGCGATTGCGTCGACGAATTCGTCGTAGCGGGACCGGGGTACGAGAATCCGCGAGCTGAGATGGCAGGTCTGGCCGTTGTTGGCGAACGACACCTCACGCAGGCCGGCGACGGTGGCCCCCACCTCCGCATCGTCCAGGATGACCGCCGCCGACTTGCCGCCGAGTTCGAGGGTGACCGGGCGGATCAGCCGTCCGCACGCGGCTCCGATGGCCCGCCCGGCGGCGGTGGATCCGGTGAAGGCGACCTTGTCGATGCCGGAGTGGCTCACCAGGTGCGCACCAGCAGCGGCATCGCCGGGCACCACACTGAGCACACCTGGCGGCAACCCGGCGTCTACCGCTGCTTCCGCGAAAACCAGTGCATCGAGCGCTGTTTCGGGAGCCGGCTTGAGGACTACCGGGCATCCTGCGGCCAGTGCGGGCGCCAGTTTCATCACTGCCAGTGCTTGCGGATAGTTCCACGGTGTGATCGCACCGACGACCCCGACCGGTTCCCGTCGCACGACGGTGTGGCCGATGAGCGCCGGCCGGATCTCTTCGGGTTCGAACTGGGTGATCAGCTTCGCGTAGTAGCCGAACAGCGCGGGGGGAAAGACGCCGTTGACAGTCCGGGAGAGTGTGATCGGCATACCGTTTTCACGGCTGACCAGGGTGGCCGTTTCCGCCGCGCGAGACTTCAGGGCGGCGGCGTACCGCGCGAGGGTCATGGCCCGTTCGGCTGGTTCGGCCGCCGACCAGGCTGTCGCCTCGCGGCCGTGAGCCGCGGCAACGGCGTCATCGATGTCAGCCTCGCCCGCGCAACCGGCGTAGCCGATGATTTCCTCGGTCGCGGCCTCGATCACCGGGACAGTCACGGGCGCGGTGCGGAACTCACCGCCGATGAACAGTTGCGCAGCCGAGTCGTTGGTCGTCATGGGACGTCAGACTACGAAGCCCGTAGCGTCATGTGCAATATCTAATGGTTATAGTTTTACTCCGGTCGCGGGTGAAGGGTGAGAGTCGATGAAGATCCGGCTGATTCGTTCGAAGTGTGCGGGCCATGCGCAGTGCTACGCCGTTGCGCCCGACATCTTTCCGATCGACGACGAGGGGTACTGCGTACTGGAGGAGCGGGTCCCCACTCCTGGTGAGGTAGCCCTTGCGCGGGATGGTGTCGCGGCCTGCCCCGAGGTCGCTTTGGTTATCGACGACGATTGACGCGATAAACCTATAGACGTAAGGTTTGCGCAAGAGTGTGGCACGTCACAGAGGAGAAGGCATGAGACTTGAGGGCAAAGTCGTCGTCATCACCGGCGCGGGTTCCGGCCTTGGCCGGCACTGTTCGCAGCTCTTCAGCGCGGAAGGCGCCAAGGTCGCGATCGTCGACATCGACACCGACCGCGCCGAGCAGACCCTCAAGCTGGTGACCGAAGAGGGCGGCGACGCGATCGCCATCACTGCAGACGTTGCCGACAAGACCCAGATCACCGCAGCCTTCGACCAGACCGTCGAGCACTACGGCAAGCTGGACATCGCCTGGGCCAACGCCGGGATCGTCTCCCGCGGTGGGGCGGCAGCGCTCGGTCTCGAGGATCCCGTGGCATTCGAGGATATGACCGAAGACGATTGGCGGAACGTCCTCGATGTCAACCTGACCGGTGTCATCTTCACCGCGCAAGCCGCGGTCCCGCACCTGAAGGCCAATGGCGGCGGCACCATCCTGGCGACCTCGTCGGCGGCATCGCTGGTCGGCTATCCGAGCATCGCGTTCTACTGCGCGACCAAGTCCGGGGTGAACGGTCTGGTGCGAGGCCTGAGCTTGGATCTGGGTCGTTACGGCATCCGCGTCAACGCGATCGCGCCGACGCACGGCATGTCGCCGAACTTCCTCATGCCGCCCGGATCGCCGGTGGTCGGGATGTCCTACGAGGAGTCGGCGGGCCCGTGGAACCCCACCGTGTCACCCATTCCCTTGAAGCTGAGCAGGCCGCCCTCACTGTCGGACAACGCGAAGGTGGCGCTGTTCCTGGCTTCCGATGACTCGGCGTATATCTCGGGCGCAGTCATCGGCGCCACCGACGGGGGCACCCTGGCCCGCGTCGGAATGTGGTTCCCCGACGACCTCAATCCCCAGCCCGTCGCCTGACGGCGCGCACCGGATCCGACGACCGCCGAGGAGACTTGAGATGACGACCATTGAGAAAGTTCCCGCCCACCTGGTGACGGACTTCGACGTGTATGACCCCAGCTTGGCCGAGCCGGTGGACGTTATGCAGGAGAAGATGGCCGAGCTTGCCGCGATGGGACCGGTGGTGTACTCCACCGCGCACGGTGGGCACTGGATTGTGACGCGTTACAAGGAGATTCACGACGTACTCACCGATCCCACTACCTTCTCCAGCTATCCCAACAACCTGGCGACCCCCGCGGACTTCGGCAAGTTCATTCCGCTGGAACTCGACCCGCCAGAGCACACCGCGTATCGGCATGCGCTGCAGCCGCTGTTCAGCCCGCAGCGGATGAAGCGGCTCTCCGACGACATCCGTGGTGTGGTCAACGACCTCATCGACAAATTCGCTGCCAGAGGTGAGGCCGAATTCGTCTCGGAATTCGCTCACGAACTACCTGCCAAAGTCTTTCTCGCCCTGATGGATTGGCCGCTGTCTGACGCGCAGATGTTCACCGAAGCCACCGACGCGGTGCTCTTCGGCAAGCCGGGCGGCACCAAGGAAGAATCCGACCAGGCGATGATGATGGCGGCGATGACGATCGCGGGCTATTTCAACACCGTGATCGCCGAGCGCCGGGGCAAACCTGGCGAGGATGCCACGTCCAAACTGATCAACACCGAGGTCGAGCTGCCCGACGGCAAACGGCTGCTCAGCGACGAAGAACTGTTCCGGATGTTCTTCCTACTACTGATGGGCGGACTGCACACCGTGCAGGGATCGCTGGCCTGGTCGGTGGTGCATTTCGTCAACAACCCCGCACAGCGCGAGGCGATCATCGCCGATCCGACGCTGATCCCCAAGGCCGTCGAAGAGGTGCTCCGCATCGAGGCCGCGATCACCGCCGGTCGGCGGGTTACCCAGGACACCCAGCTCGGTGGCGTACACCTCGCCAAGGACGACCAGCTGATCGTCCTGCTATGCACGGCCAATCGCGACGCCGACTACTTCGAGTCACCGAACACCTTCGACGTCACCCGATACCCGAACCGGCACCTGTCCTTCGGCTCAGGAGTACACCGCTGCCTCGGCTCGCATCTGGGCCGGCTCGAGCTGGCGATCGCACTCGAAGAACTGCACAGGCGGATACCCGACTACCAGCTCGTCGATTCCGACCCGCCGGTCTTCCACTCCACCCAGGTGCGGGGCTGCCATCGCATGCCGATCACCTTCACTCCCGAGAAGTGAGGCCGCGATGACCAAATCACTGCCGCGCCCTGACCGAATCCGCAGAGCGATCGAGCTGCTGCGCAACGACACCACCGACAAGTTCGATGATGTGGTGACATTTTCCGCTCGCGAGTTCACCGACCCCGAATTGGCACAGCGGGAACGCGATCTCGTCTTCGGCACGGTCCCGTCAATCGTGGCGCACTCCTCGGAGCTGGCCAAACCGTACGACTTCATGACGGTCCAGATGCCGCGCAACAACGTGCTCCTGGTGCGTCAGAAGGAAGGGACGGTCAAGGCCTTCGTCAATCTATGCCGCCACCGCGGGGCGCTGCTCGAGGACAACGAAAAGGGTCGCTGCAGGTTCTTCTCCTGCCCTTACCATCGTTGGTCCTATGATCCGGATGGATCATTGCGGATGATCACCCGAGACAACACTTTCGGTGACATCGACCGCAGCAAGTTCGGACTGGTGGAGTTGCCGTGTGAAGAGCGGCACGGCTTCATCTGGATCATCGACAACGCCAACGCGTCGATCGATGTCGCCGACTGGCTGGGACCGGACATGGATGCGATCCTGGCGGGCTATCGACTCGCGGAGTTGGTCTGCTTCCGCGCGGCCGGCTTTGACGAGCCCACCAACTGGAAGATCATGCAGGATGCGTTCTTGGACGGCTACCACATCCAGTACGCACACCCTAACTCCGCAGGAAAGATCATCCACACCAACGTGATGGCGTTCGAAGACTTCGGCAGGCACTGCCGGTTCATCGCGCCGCGCAAGTCGATCGATCGCTGGCTGGAGGAAGATCCTGGCGACCGTTCTCTGGATCCCTACGTGACCGAGACGCATTTTCTGCTGCCCAACAGCACGTTGCTTCGTCAGCCGGATCACTTCCAGTTGTTGACCTTCCGGCCGCACCCCACCGACCCCAGCAGGTCTCGGATGGAGCAGCGGCTGATGGTTCCCGCGCTTGAGGTCTCCGACATGACGGAGGAGCACTGGAACCAGCGTTGGGAAAAGAACTGGCAGATCTTGTTGACGGTGCTGCACAACGAGGACTTCCCGCTGCTGCGCAATTCGCAGCAGGGCATGGCAAGTGCCGACGCAGGCGATATGTTGCTGGGCCGCAACGAGACAGCGAACCAGGTGTTCCGGCGAGAGATCAAGAGACTGCTCGCCGAGGACGCCGCGTCGTCCTGATTCCACGATGATCAAATACGAATGGATCACCGAACTCAGTGAGTCTGAGGCCGACGAACTGGCAGACCTGCTGAGCCGTGCCGCGGCCTACGACGCCGAGTCGGGTTACACCACCATCGACTTCGCCGATGTGAGGCGTTCGCTCGTTACCGAGGACTCCCCGGATCGACACCTGTTGATCTGGATGTTGCCGCGCGCCACCGCGATGGACTCACCTGAGGCTCCCGAGTGCATTGCCGGGTTGCTACGGCTGGAAGGTGCGGCTTCCGGCCGGGCCGAAGCCACCGCGGTGATCGACCCGGCCCTGCGGTCGATCGGCATCATGACGCTGCTGCTCGAACAGGTTGGATTGGACACCTGCGACGCGGCAGGGTGGCTGGGAAGCGGTGCGCACACCATCACGTCGTGGGCGCGCGGGAATCACCCGGCCAGCGGCAGGCTCAGCAACCGCTTCCTCATCGCCAGTACGCGGCGGGTCTGGCAACTCGTCCGCGGTATCGAATCAGACTCGGATCTGGCCGCCCCTGTTCTCGAGCCCAGCGGTTCCACCGAAAGCGGCGCACGCTATACGCTCAGGGAAATGGGCAGGATCGTCGGTTCGGCCACGCTCAACCGACGACCGGTGTTCACCGACGAAATAGGCGACTGCGCGGTTATCGCCGAGATCGATGCCCCACCGTCGGCTCCGCCCGGCGCGTTGCGCCGGCTTCTCGAGGGTGCGGTCGCCGTCGCAGGGGAAGCCGGGCTCTGCGGTGCCATCGTCCATGTCGATTCCGATGATGCCGGACTGGTGAACGCGGCCCGGCTGGCGGGCTTCCACCACGACCGTACCGATGTGCGATACCAAATCGGGAGCAGCAGTTGAGCATTGAGCGGCCAGTCGCCGTACCCGACGATCTTTTCGCCACCGTGGACGCGCACGGCAAAGCCGTCGCGGCCGGGGACAACAAGACTGTGCTCGCCGACTTTCTGCCGGATCGGATCGGGCAGCTCATTGCGTCTGTCGACGTGCCGAACCGGCTGAAGACCGCCGAGGTTCGAAGCGTAACCCCGGTCGGTGACGACCAGTATGACGCGGTGATCCGTTACACCAAACCCGGCAACGACTGGTTCGAATTGCGCAGCCGCTGGGTGCGATTCCGCGACGACACCTGGCGGGTGTTCAGCGTCCGCAACATTCCGGACACTCCGCCGTGGATGGATCTGACCGGGCCGTCCGGTGACGGGCTTGACGCCCCACACTGGGAGGGCCTTCGCGATGGCAAGCTGCTTCTCCAGCGCTGCGCGATCTGTTCGAGGTGGATTTGGGCACCCAGGCCGATGTGCCCGGGATGTCACTGCCTCGACTTGACGTGGCAACAGGTCGACCCGGTCGGAACCATCTACTCCTGGACCAGGACCTGGCAGCACTTCGGCCGGGAGGCAACCGGGCACCTGCCGTATGTGGTGGTCTTGGTTGAACTCCCCTCCGCGGGCGGTTGCCGTGTGATCGGTGTGCTGCTGCATGCCGACGGCGTGACACCCCGAATTGGCGCACGCGTGACCGGCCAGATCGAGCTTCCACCGGACGAAGAACACTGGCCGCTGATCCGCTGGCAACTTGAGACAGGCGACCGATGAGCCGATTCCGTGGTGCCACCGCCGTCATCGGCGTCGGTGCGACCGAGTACTACAAGCGCGGAACCAGCCCGCGCTCCTCGCCCCAACTCGTGTTGCAGGCCATCCTCGAAGCGTGCCGCGACGCCGGCGCCGATCCGCGGTCGATCGACGGATTCGTTTCCTACGCCGACGATTCCAGTGAAGGGCTGGTCATCGGTGCGTCTCTGGGCGTCCGTGAGGTCCGCTGGTCGACCCAGGTATGGGGCGGAGGCGGGGGTGGACTCGCGGCGGCGGTGAATTGCGCTGCGGCAGCGGTATACAGCGGCCAGGCGGAGTGCGTGGCGGTCTATCGCGGGCTCAGTGAGGGCACCGACGGACGGGCCCACTTCAACAAGGGCCACATGGGGCCGCTGTACACCGCCCACGGCCTCCTGGCACCGGCGCAGCTGTGTGCGCTGCGCACCCAGCGACTGCTGGAGGTCGACGGGGTACCCGAATCGGCACTCGAGGCGATCGCGTTGGCCGGATACCACCACGCACAGACCAATCCGAAGGCGGTGGCCTACGGCCACCCGCTGGATCACGAGCAATATCAGAGCAGCCGCTTGATCTCCGAGCCACTACGGCTGTTCGACTGTTCGCGCGAAAACGACGGCGCAACAGCGCTTCTGGTGGTTTCTGCGGACCGAGTCGGTGACTACCGCGGCAACCCCGCCTACATCTTGGCCGGCGTGCAGGGTGCCGCTACCGGCTGGGGCGAGTCGGTGGAGAACGACGTGAACTACACGAGCGCCGGCTTCCACCCGGAGATGATTCAGCGGCTGTGGAACACCGCACAGATCGGACCTGCGGATGTTGACGTCGCCCAGGTTTACGAAAACTTCACCGGGCCGGCGGTTGCCGCGATGATCGACCACGGACTGTGCCCGGGTGGTTCGGCTGCCGGCGAGATCCTGACGCTGGAGAACCTGACCGTGGAACGCGGCCGGCTGCCGATCAACACCGCAGGCGGCAACATCGCCGAGGGATTCGTCCACGGCATCGGCCTGGTTGCCGAGGCGGTACGACAGATTCGGGGTGGCTCACCGAATCCGGTCGCCGACGCCGATGTCTCTCTGCTGATTGGCGGCCCCATGGCACCATTGGTGAGCTCCACCGTATTCGGTTCAGCCGCAACGGTCTGAGCGCTAGACACGAGATCGAGGAGGACCATGGCCGCGACCGTGGCATCGGCGCTGCGCTGGTGGGCCAAAACCAAAGGTGATACGAGCGCCCTGGTGGTCGGCGACGACACGATCAGTTATCGCCACCTGCACGAGTGGACCAGCCGGGTGGCCAGGAGGCTGACCGACGAGGGCGTCAAACCCGGTGACCGGGTTGGGCTGCTCGCACCCAATACCGTTCAGTGGCCGGTCGCCGCACTCGCGGTGATGAAATGTGGTGCCACCCTGGTGCCGCTGAACTCCCGCCTGAAGCCGGCAGAGATCCGCAAGATCGCCGACGACGCGGAGATCGGCGCGGTGATCGCGGCTCCCACTCACGTCGATGCGGCCGACGAGGCCCGAGGTGGGGGGCGCGACTTCGCGGTCTGGACTTTCGATCTCGTCGACGAGCACCGGCTGGGCGTTCCGGACGACTTCGCGATCGAACCCGATCAAGAGGACCCGATCGCGGTGATTTTCACCAGCGGGTCCACCGGCTTGTCGAAGGGCGTGGTCCTCACCAGCCGCACGCTGATGGGCATGGTGCTGGAGAACACGCTCGCCGAGGAAGGGTTCCGGCCCGGCACCGTCACCCTGCTCGTGCTGCCGTTGGCGTTCACCCCGGGGTTGGTCTACGGCCTGCTGATCACGTCAGTCCTCGGGGGCACCCTGATCGTCGAACCAGACCTCGATGCCGGCCGAGCGGTGAGGATGATCGAGAAGCATTCGGTTCGTGCCCTCTTCGGCGTCCCGTTGGTCTTCGACGCGCTCTCCCGCGCCGACGAGTTCGCCGGTGCCGACCTGAGCTCGTTGCAGACCGCGATCGTGGGTGGCGCCGCCGTCCCGGTGGATCTGTTGCGACGCTGGGCCGACAAGGGTGTGCTGCTACGGCAGATCTACGGGATGACCGAAGCCGGCGGAGTGGCCACGGCGACGCTGGCGGCCGACGCGCTCGACCATCCGGATTCCTGCGGAAGCGGATCCATCTTCACCGAAGTGGACGTGATGCTCGCCGACGGTTCCCTGGCACAACCGGGCGAGCCCGGGGAACTGGTGGTCCGCGGTCCAGGGGTGACGCCGGGTTACTGGAACGATCCCGAGACCACGGCGGCCGCGATCCGGGACGGCTGGTTGCACAGCGGCGATCTCGGAGTGCGTGACGAGCAGGGCCGGATCACGTTCCTCGATCGCATCAAGGAACTCATCATCTCCGGCGGCATCAACATCTCACCGGTCGAACTCGAATCGGCCATCCGGCCCATCGAGGGCGTGCAGGAGGTGGCCGTCATCGCGGCCGCCGATGCCCGCTTCGGGGAAACCCCAGCCGCAATCATCACCCTCGCCGCCGGATCAGATCTCGATGAAGCGACGGTGATCAGGCACTGCGAGTCGGTCCTCTCGGACTACAAGATCCCGCGGTACGTGGTGCTGCGATCCGAGCCGTTGCCCCGGCTTCCGAACGGCAAGCTGGACAAGGTCGCGATCCGCGAGCAATACCGGGATGTCTCGGACCGGTTCACCCGGGTCCGATAGCGGCGAGCCGCCTCAGCAGATGGCTGCGGCGACGATCAGGCCGAACGCGATGAGCACGATGCTCAGCACGGCCGCGGCGTGACCCATCGACAGCGCCACCACGACGCCGACGATGCCGGCCAGCACGATGGCGACCATCAGCACCGACATCAGCACCGGGTGCGGATTGAGGGCGGCGCGGGGCATTGGTACGACTCGTGACCCTTGAGGACGTTCCATGCCCGTCATCCAAACACCTCCATATGTGACCTAGCCCATGATCGTAGAAAGACGTGATGCGGATCACAAGCACCGGCAGGTAACGGTGTGGCCGAGTCGGACAGGGGTGGGTCTCAGCAGGGCAGAACGACGCGGAAGCGGCAGCCGGTCCCGCGGCCGTTGCTGTGCCCGTCGATATGCCCGCCGTGCGCCTCTACCAGTGCTTTTGCGATGGACAGTCCGATTCCGGCGCCCCCGTGCAACCGGTCGCGGGCGGCGTCGACGCGGTAGAACCGGTCGAACAGCCGGTTCAGATGCTCGGGAGCCACGCCGTCGCCGTCATCGGTGACCGTGACGACGAAGTGGTTGTCGGCGTGAGCAGCCGCGACGACGACGGTGCCGCCGGTGTGGGTATGGCGCAGCGCGTTGTCCAGCAGATTGGCCAGCACCTGCCCCAGCCGCTGCGGGTCGGCCCACACGTCGGGCAACCCGTCGGCCACCTCGGCGTGCAAGGCAACCCCCTTGGCCCGATAGCGCGGCGTGAACGCCGCGATGGCGGTGGAAATCATGCTCGCCGGAGGTGTCCAGTGCGCATCGACCGACGTCGCTCGGCGTTCCGCCTGCGCCAGCGCGGTCACGTCGACACTGAACCGGGCCAAGCGCCGGGTCTGTTCCCGCAGCGCGGCGATCGTGTCCTCGTCGAGGCGCTGAATGCCGTCCTCGAGCGCCTCCATGTAGGCCTCGAGTACCGACACCGGTGTCCTGATCTCATGGGCCAGGTCAGCCAGCATCTGGCGCCGGGCGTCATCGACGACACCGAGCTTCTGGGCCATCGTGTTGAACGCCACCGCAACCGCGTCGAACTCTCGGCCCAGCCCCGGCGGCGGCACCCGGATGTCGTAGTGGCCCTCGGACACCGCCGAGGCCGCCTGCGAGAGGCTGGTTGCCGAGCGGTGGACCCGGCGGCTGAGATACCAGCTGAGCGAGAGCGTCGCCACCGCGGACACGGCCAGCGCGATCGCCACCGACAGTATCGTCGCCTCACGGAAAGCCTTCTCGTACGGATGATTTCCGTTCAGTCCGGGGACGACAGCCTGGTCCATGAGGCGACGAATCATCGGTGGTCCGACGATCATCGCGACGGCGACGGTCGTCGCCATGCCGGTGGCGACGACCAGAAGGTTGGTCACCAGCAGCCGCATCCTGATGCCGTGGGTGCGCGGTGTGGCGGTCATCCCGAACCCATCCGATACCCGACGCCGCGCACCGTCCGCACATACCGCGGCGTCGACGGGCTGTCACCCAGCTTGCGACGGAGGTGGCCGACATGGACATCGACGATGTTGTCGGCACCCACCCATGAAGTGCCCCAAACTGATTCGAGGATCTGGCGCCGGCTCATCACCAGGCCGGGCTGTGACGACAACAGCGCAAGGATGTCGAACTCGGTGCGCGTCAACATGATCGGCACGTCGTCGATCGTGACCTCCCTGCTGTCGACGTCGATCACCAGGGCCGCGAACGTCCTCGGTGCATTTCGGACGGTGTCGTCCGGCAGGGCGCGACGCGGTCGGCGCAGCATCGCGCGCACTCGGGCGACGAGCTCCCGCGGGCTGAAGGGCTTGGTGACATAGTCATCGGCCCCCACCGAAAGGCCTACCACGGTGTCCATCTCGGAGTCGCGCGCGGTCAGCATCACCACGTAGGCATCGGAGAAGATCCGTAGCTGGCGAC
>JAEZIA010000243.1 GCA_023416315.1 Actinomycetes bacterium | reverse complement strand
GCGCCACCCGCAGTTTCCGCGACGAGAGCGTGGTGAGGTCCTCGCCGTTCACCACCACCGAACCCGAGGTAGGCAGGGTCAGCAGATTGATGCATTCGGCGAGGGTGCTCTTGCCCGCCCCGCTCGGCCCCACCACCGCCAGGATCTCCCCGGCGTCGACCCGGAAGTTGATCCCGTTGAGTACCACCGTGCGGTGGTCGCCACGGCCGTAGACCTTGGTGAGCTCGGTCAGCTCGATCATCAGGAGCCCTTCGCGAAACGGATTGTGGGCAAGCGCCATTGCCGTTGCCCCAACACTGTCAACGCATTCCCCGGGCCGATACCTTTGCGATCACAATGAGTCGATCACCGTGATCCCAACCCTCGGCAAGCGGCCGCGCGTGCGGCACGCTGCTGAAACGATGAGCATCGACGAGTCGGTAGCGGCCAAGCCGCACGGTTTCACCCTCAACAAGCGGCGCCGCTGGCCGTTTCTGCTGATCGCTGTCCTCGTGATCGTGGCGGCCACAGTCTATTTCGTCGTACAACGCGGCGGCGGCAGCGCCTCGGCCAACGAAACCCCAGGCGCGACGCTGGACGTGGTGTACCTCGACTCCAATCCGGCCGAGAAGGCGATTATCGAATACATCGCCGCCAAGGTCGCGCCCGACTACAACGTCAAGGTCGGCGCAGTGGGACTGGGCGACAGCACCCAGATCAACCAGGCCATCAGCGACGGCCGCTACGCCGGCACCATCTTCCAGCACCGCCATTGGTTGCAGCAGGTGCTCGACGCCAACCCCTCCTTCAAGGAGCAGGCGGCGACCGGACCGTTCTTTCACTGGGTGTTCGGCATCTGGTCGGACAAGTACCGCACGCCACAGGAACTTCCCGACAACGCAACCGTCTCGCTGCTGGCCGACCCGGCCAACAACGCGCAAGGCATCTGGTATCTGGCCCAGGCGGGACTGGTCACCCTGCGACCCGATGCCGACATCACCGCGCTGACCACCAAGGACATCGTCGACAACCCGAAGAACCTGAAGTTCACCCTGCTGGACTTTGGGGCCCAGCCACGCGCGTTGCCCGATCTGGATGCGATCGTCGGCTATGCGGAGTCTTTCCTGGCCGCCGGGGTGAGCGAAGACAAGCTGATCTTCGCCCCGAAGTCGCCCGACGAGTTCGCCTCGGCGCTCACGGTGGGCAGTAACTACATCGATACCGAGAATGTCCAGAACCTGATCAAGGCGTTCAAGGACCCGCGGGTGCAAGAATTCATCGCCACCGACCCCGAGGTGAAAAAGCTCGCCCTGCCGGGTGATCCCGCGTGAGCACCCGCCAACTTCATCTGGGCGTCAACGTCCTGTCCGACGGAATGCACCCGGCAGCCTGGCAGTACCCGGGGGCCGACCCACATTGGTTCACCGATCTCTCGTACTGGATCGAGCTGGCCCGGATCGCCGAGCGCGGCACGCTGGATGCGCTGTTCTTGGCCGACAGTCCGTCGTTGTTCCAGAACCCCGACGAGCCCCTGGTTGCCCCACCTTTGGCGCTGGATCCGCTGGTGCTGTTGTCGGCCTTGGCGTCGGCAACCACGCATCTGGGGCTGATCGGGACGGTGTCGACCTCCTTCGAGGAGCCCTACAACGTAGCGCGGCGGTTCGCGTCGCTGGATCACCTCAGCCGGGGCCGGGTGGCCTGGAATGTCGTGACGAGCAGCGACTCCTACGCGTGGAACAACTTCGGCGGCGGCGCCCAACCCGACCGCGACCAGCGCTACCGGCGGGCGGCGGAGTTCATCGATGTGGTTCGGGCGCTATGGGATTCGTGGGACGACGACGCGGTGCTCGCGGACAAGGCGACAGGGGCGTTCAGCCGCCCGGGCGCCATCCATACCATCGACCACCGCGGGGAGTTCTTCTCGGTCGACGGACCGTTGACGTTGCCCAGACCGCCGCAGGGTCACCCGGTGCTGTTTCAGGCGGGTGGGTCGCCCGGCGGGCTGGACCTCGCGGCGCGCTACGCCGACGGGGTCTTCGCAGCGCAAGCGTCGCTGCCGGACGCACTGCGTAACGCCTCCGAATTGCGTTCGCGCACAGCCGCTCATGGACGGACACCCGATGCGATCCGCATCATGCCCGGATTGTCGTACGTGTTGGGCAGCACCGAGGAGGAGGCGCGTAGGCGCAACGACGAACTCAACGAGCTGGCCGGCGACCGGCGCCTGGCTCATCTGGCCGGGCAATTGTCGGTCGATCCGTCGGAACTGGCCTGGGACAAACCACTGCCGCAGTGGCTCTTGGACGGCGCAGTCACCGACACCGGTTCGCAGGGCGCGCGCGACATTGTGGTGAACCTGGCGCGACGAGAACACTTGACGGTGCGTGAGCTTCTGGACCGGGTGATCACCTGGCACCGCCTGGTGGTGGGCAGCCCGGAGCAGATCGCCGATGCGATCGAGGAATGGTTCGTCGCCGGTGCGGTCGACGGGTTCAACCTCATGCCGGATGTGTTCCCGTCCGGGCTGGAGCTGTTTGTCGACCACGTGGTGCCGATTCTGCGCGAGCGCGGATTGTTCCGCAGGGAGTACACGGCAACAACGCTGCGCGGCCATCTCGGATTGCCGCGACTGCCCGATCGTCGGGTGGTGGCGCGGGCCGGTTGACCGCGTCGCTCAGTCGACCACCACACCGGCGCGGCGCATCGCCGAGGTGATCAGATCGAAGTCGATGGTGCCGTGCTCGCGAGCCAGCGCGTCGGCGTGATCGCCGCGGCCGGCCTCGATCGCCGCCAGCATCTTCTCGTGGTCGTGCAGTGCGCGAATCTCCATGTCGCGCATGGTCGATGGCTCACCCCACGGATGTGCGGGCGAGCCGATGGTGATCGTCGCCTTGAGATCGAGCAGGAGTTGTTTGAGGACGTCGTTGTGGGCGGCGTCCATGATCGCCAGGTGGAACTGGCTATCGGCCTGTTGCGCGGCCAGCCCGCTGCGCGCGGCGCGGTAGGCCACCAACCGGGTACGCATCAGCGCGAGATCAGTCTCGGTGCGGGCCTCGGCTGCGGCGCGGGCCACCACACCCTGCAATCGGCACACGGCATCGCACCGGTCCCGCAGCTCGGACAGCCGCATCGTCAGGGTGCGCCCGACCGCGGCGGTGGATGACTCGGGCCACTGCTCCAATACGTAGGACCCGCCGCCGCGGCCGCGCCTGGTCTCGAGCAGCCCCTGCTCCACCAGTCGAGCCAACGCCGCGCGCACTGTCATCCGACCCACCCCCAGCGAGGCCGCCAACTCACGCTCCACCGGCAGCCGCGCGCCGGGCAGGTACTCCCCGATCGCGATCGCGGTGACCAGTCGGTCGGTGATCTCGTCGACCCGCGACGAGCACTCCAGCTGCTGTCCGAGCAGGCCGGGGCCGGCCGGTGCGCCGTCGTGCGCCATGGTCCACCCCCTTCGTCGCCACCGAAATGTTAAATCCTAATCAATGGTCTTGTGTCGAGACCATTACCGGTTCATGCTGTCGGCATGGCAGTGGAAACGCAGATGGTGCCGTTCGGCGACTACAAGACCTGGGTGCAGATCACCTCCCCGCACACTCCCCGTGACGGCGCGTTGCCGTTGTTTGTGCTGCACGGTGGCCCCGGGATGGCGCACAACTATGTCGCCAACATCGCCGTACTGGCCGACGAGACCGGCCGAACGGTCATCCACTACGACCAGATCGGTTGCGGGGCAAGCACTCACCTGCCCGACGCACCCGCTGACTTCTGGACGCCTGCGTTGTTCGTCGACGAGTTCCACACCGTACGTGCGGCATTGGGCATCGAGCAGTACCACGTTCTCGGCCAGTCCTGGGGTGGCATGCTCGGCGCGGAGATCGCGGTGCGACAGCCCGACGGCCTGGCGTCGCTGTCGATCTGCAACTCGCCGGCGTCGATGGAGCTGTGGATGGCCGGCGCCACCGAGTTGCGGGCCGCGCTGCCCGCCGATGTCCAGGCCGCCCTGGATCGTCATGAGGCCGACGGCACCGTCACCGACCCGGAGTACCTGGCAGCGACCGAGGAGTTCTATCGCCGCCACGTCTGCCGCGTGTACCCGTTCCCCCAGGACTTCACCGACACCGTCACCCAGATGGAGGCCGAACCCACCGTGTACCACACGATGAACGGCCCCAACGAGTTTCACGTCCTGGGCACCCTGCGCGGGTGGAGCATCATCGACCGGCTGCCGTCGATCACCGCGCCGGCACTGGTGATCGCCGGTGAATTCGACGAAGCCACTCCGGCCACCTGGCACCCGTATGTCGAGCGCATCCCCGACGCCATCAGCCACGTGTTCCCCGACACCAGCCACTGCACCCACCTGGAAAAGCCCGAGGAGTTCCGCGCCGTCGTCGCCGCGTTCCTC
>JAEZIA010000230.1 GCA_023416315.1 Actinomycetes bacterium | reverse complement strand
CTGGGCGTCGACCACGCGTTCTGGGCGATGGCGGCCGCGGTGCTGGTGCTGCACCAGGGCCTCGATCGCAGCCGCACGGTGCGCCGTGGCGCCGAACGGTTACTGGGCACCTGGGTCGGTCTCGGGCTGGCCGGGCTGATCCTGTCGCTGCACCCGCACGACCTCGCGCTGGTGGCGCTACTGGCGTGCCTGCAATTCGTCATCGAACTTCTCGTCGTTCGAAATTATGCTCTGGCAACGGTTTTCATCACGACCGCGGCGCTGACGATCTCCTCTGGGACACACCCCGTGGACATCGGCCACCTGCTGCTGGCCCGCGGCACCGACACACTGATCGGGTGCACGATCGGGGTGGGGGTCTACCTGTTGACGGCGGGTCGCCAGGAGGCCACCCGGCTCACCGATGCGATCGGGCGCACGCTCGAAGCGGCCGCGGAGGTCTTGCCGTACATCGCCGCCGGCGACACCACCGGGTTGGCGGCCCGTTCGGCCCGGCGCGATCTGCAGCTGGCGGCGATCGCGCTGATGGAATCCGACGAGGCCGCCCGCGTGGGATCGGCCCGGCAGAAGGCGGTCGCCGAGCAGTTGCTGCCCGCGGTGGCGGCCACCGAGCAGCTGGCCTACCAGACGATCGCGGCGTGCTGGACCATCGAGCACCGCGCCGACGGCGCGGACTTCGGCCGGTCGCTGTTCGGCGGCGGGCCCGCGCACCCGCACGTCGAAGCCCTTACGGGACTGGCCGCGGCGGTGCGTACCGGCGGCGTGCCGCCCGAACCAGGCGATCCCCCGCCGTTCCTGGCCGACGAGCTCACCGAGCTACGCCAAGCGCTGGGCCGTTAGGCCAGCCCCAGCTCCGCGCGGGCTGCCGGATCGCAGTCGTCGAGCAGGTCCAGGCACCGGGCGAATTCGTCGGTCTCACCGATCGTGTCGGCGGCCCGGGCCAACGCCGCCACGCAGCGCAGGAAGCCGCGGTTGGGCTCGTGGCGGTAGGGCACCGGGCCGAACCCCTTCCAGCCGTTGCGCCGCAATTGGTCCAGACCGCGGTGGTAGCCGGTTCTGGCGTAGGCGTACGCGGTGACGGCCTTGTCGTCGGCCAGCGCTTCCTCCGCCAGCGTGGCCCATGCCACCGAGGCCGACGGGTGAGCGGCGGCGACGATCGCCGGCTTCTCCCCCGCCAGCAGCTCGGCTTCGGCCTCGACGTCACCCGGCAGCAGCACGGGCTCGGGCCCCAGAAGGTCACCAAACGATGTCATTGCCCTATTGTGCCGGTGCCACCGCCAGCCGATGGTCGCACCCAACGGTTAGGGTCAGAAGCACCAGTACTTCAGGAGGACGGCAGCACCCCATGTCGAACCCATCCGGGCCCGACCGCGAAGACGTGACCGAACCCGTCGCCCCCGCCGGCGGCGAGCAGCCGTCTGGAGAATCCGACGCCGCCACCGAGGTGTTCGAGGCCACCGACTCGCCGCCGGAACGTCGTTTCACCGCACCGGGATTCGATGCGGGGTCCACCCAGATCATCCACCGCGAACCCGATCCGGAGACCGAGATCTTCTCGACGCCGACCGAGGCGTTCGCGGTATCCGGCCCGCCGCGAACCGGGCCGCAAGCCATCCCGCCGCGTCCTGCGGCGACGCGCAGGCGCAGCTGGGCGCTGGTGATCGCGGTGATCGCCGTGATCGCGGCGCTGGCCGCGGTGGCAATCCTGGTGACTGTGCTGCTCACCCGCGGTGACTCGGAGAAAGTGTCGCAGGAGGACATGGTCCGCGCGGCGATCCAGAGTTTCGACGCCGCCGTGCAGAACGGCGACCTGGCGGCTCTGCGCGGTATCACCTGCGGGCAGACCCGGGACAGCTACGTGAAGTACGACGACGCGGCGTGGTCGGACACCCACGCCCGGGTGGCCGCGGCCCGGCAGTACCCGGTGGTGGCCAGCATCGACGAGGTCGTCGTCAACGGCGACTACGCCGAGGCCAACGTCACCTCGTTCATGGCGTTCGACCCGGCGACGCGCTCCACTCGCAGCTTCGACCTGCAGTTCCGCGACAACCAGTGGAAGATCTGCCAGGCGTCCTAAGCGATTTCGGCGCGTTTTCGTTCGCGTAGCGGCGGTTATCGCGCCGAAACCGGGGGGTACGGAACCGTTCTCGGCGTGTCCACGTCGAACCGTGCGTGCTCGACGATCTCCTGCGCCGCCATGACGGCGTCATCACGTTGGTTCAGGCGAACGAGGCCGGCCTCACCGAACAGGCGGTCCGGCGGCGTGTCCGCGCGGGGCGCTGGCGGCGGTGTTCGGCCGGCGTCTTTTTCGTCGATGATCGCGAGTTCACCGACGCCGCCCGCGTGCGGGCAGCCGTGTGGGGCCACGGGCAGGCCGCATGTGCGAGCGGTCTGGCGGCAGCGTGGTGGCTCGAGCTGACCCGGTTCGCGCCCGACGTCGTCGAAGTGACGGTGCCTCGGGACAGCCACGGCCGTCGCCACACCGGGTCGCGCGTGCGGCGGCGCGATCTGTCACCCCTCGACGTCGTCGAGCACCGTGGACTGCGCGTTACCGCCGTTGCACTCACGGCGCTCGAGGCCGCGGTACGCCGCGGTGGTGGGCCCAAGCTGATGGACGAGGCGCTGCGCTGCCACACCGAACTCCGTCAGCTGTGGGCAGCACAGCTCCGCAACAAAGGCAGATACGGCTCACCCCGCGCGCGTCGGCTCCTGCAGGCGGCCGACGACGGCACCAAGTCGCAGGCCGAGCGATTGTTCACGCGGCTACTGAACGGATCCCGCATCACCGGATGGAGGGCGAACCAGAAGGTGCTCGGTTATGAGGTCGACGTTCTGTTCGGATCGGCGAAGGTGGTCGTCGAGGTCGACGGATTCGCCTTCCATACCGATGCCGAGTCCTTCGAGCGAGATCGGCGCAAGCAGAACGCCCTCGTCCTCGCGGGTTATCAGGTGCTGCGGTTCACCTGGCTGGACCTGACCGAGTATCCCGACCGCGTCCTCGCCCTCGTCCGCCAAGCGATTTCGGCGCGTTAACCGCCGCTCAGCGAACGAAAACGCGCCGAAATCGCTAGCCCGCGGAGACGGAGCGGCCTGCGCTGTGCAGGTCGTTGCAGGCCTCGACGACCCGCTCCGACATCGACGCCTCGGCCTTCTTGAGGTAGCTGCGCGGGTCGTAGACCTTCTTGTTACCGACTTCGCCGTCGACCTTGAGTACGCCGTCGTAGTTGGTGAACATGTGCGCGGCCAGCGGCCGGGTGAACGCGTACTGGGTGTCGGTGTCGACATTCATCTTCACCACGCCGTAGCGCAGCGAGTCCTCGATCTCGGACTTCAACGAGCCCGAGCCGCCGTGGAAGACGAAGTCGAACGGCTTGGATCCCTCGGGCAGCCCGAGCTTGGCCGACGCCACCTTCTGCCCCTGCGCCAACACCTCCGGCTTGAGCACGACATTGCCCGGCTTGTAGACCCCGTGCACGTTGCCGAAGGTCGCGGCCAGCAGATACTTGCCGTGCTCACCGGCCCCGAGTGCGGAGATGGTTTTCTCGAAATCCTCGGGGGTGGTGTACAGCTTCTCGTTGATCTCGGCCTCGACGCCGTCCTCTTCGCCGCCGACCACGCCGATCTCGATCTCGAGGATGATCTTGGCGGCGGCGGCCTGCTTGAGCAGTTCCTGGGCGATCGACAGGTTTTCGTCGATTGGGACCGCCGAGCCGTCCCACATGTGCGACTGGAACAGCGGGTTGGCGCCCTTGGCGACGCGTTCGGCCGAGATCGCCAGCAGTGGGCGGACGTAGCTGTCCAGTTTGTCCTTGGGGCAGTGATCGGTGTGCAGCGCCACCGTGATCGGGTACTTCGCGGCGACGACGTGGGCGAACTCGGCGAGCGCCACGGCGCCGGTGACCATGTCTTTGACGCCCAGCCCGGAGCCGAATTCAGCTCCGCCGGTGGAGAATTGGATGATGCCGTCACTGCCCGCGTCGGCGAAGCCCTTGATCGCGGCATTGATGCTCTCCGAACCGACGCAGTTGATCGCCGGGAACGCGAATGAATGCTCCTTCGCGCGGCCCAGCATCTCGGCATAAACCTCGGGCGTGGCGATGGGCATGAGACTTCCTCTCGACGCTGGCGCTGGCTGACGACAAGTATGACAAGAAGGCGGTCGGCTGGCACGGTCGTCGATTCCGCACCGGTACCCTTGGGCGGCGTGACCACCACCACCTTGGCTCTGATGCCGGATTTCCTCGACCCGCTCAAGTTGATCGAGCAATTCGGCACGTGGGCGCTGGTGGGCATCCTGGTCGTCGTCTTCATCGAGTCCGGTGTGCTGTTCCCGGTCCTGCCCGGTGACACGCTGCTGTTCGTGGCCGGCATGCTGGCCGCCGGAACCGCTGCCCGCGGCGCCGCCGTGGACGCGAACTTCCAGCTGTGGCAGCTGCTGGTCTTCATCCCGATCGCCGCGATACTCGGTGGCCAAGTCGGCTACGCCGTCGGCCGATTCCTGGGCACGGCGATGTTCAAGCCGAACGCGCGCATTCTCAAGCAGCGCTACCTCGAGGAGGCGCACGCCTTCTTCGAGGAGCGCGGACCGTTCGCGATCGTGCTGGCCCGTTTCGTCCCGATCGTGCGGACCCTGGCGCCGATCACCGCGGGCGCAGCGCAGATGAAGTACGCCGTGTTCACCCTCTACAACGTGCTCGGCGCCTTGTTGTGGGGTATCGGTCTGACGCTGCTCGGCTACGGCCTCGGCCAGTTCGAGATCATCCAGAAGCTGCTCGAGCCGATCTTCATCCTGATCGCCGTGGTGTCCGTGGCCCCGATGTTCTGGGAGTGGTACAAGCGCCGCAAGGCCGCCAAGGCGGCGCCAGGCTCCGTTACCGAGTCGTAAAAATTTGCCCGGGGTGATCACCCCGGCATCGCGATGACCGGCACACACGCCGGTACCCCAGCTGTTTGCCAGCTAACGCGCAGCAGTCCTCACAGCATCAGCGGCTAGTTTGCGCTGATCGCGTGAAAGGTCACAGCAAATGGGCAAGATCATCCTCAGTGGACTCCTAGCTTCAGCAGGCATCGGTGTGGCGGCGCTCTTCGGCGGGATCGGCGTGGCGTCGGCGGGCAGCCCTACGACAACGTTTGCCGTCCAGGACGGCGACAGCGGTGCCGACGGTGCGGCTATCGATTCAGACGGCACCCAGGGCGACTACAAGTCGGCCGTCGACGGGTCGATGAACGGGCCGGTGATGGTCGCGACGCCGCAGACCAAAGCCGGCTCCTGACCCCTCATAGCCGGGCCAGCGCGGCGAACAGCTCCCGCAGGCCGGTCAAGGACTGCGCGGGCAGGAACACGTCGCAAAACGGAAGCGCGGCCGCCATCGAACCGGCCAGCGGCTGAAAATCCGGTGCGGCCGCCCGTGGGTTGAGCCAAACGAGATGCGCGGCACGGCGTTTGAGACGGGCCAGCGCACGCTCGATGACCTCCGGCGGGTCGCTGTCCCAGCCGTCGGAGGCGATCAGCACCACCGCACCCCGCAGCGCCGCACCATGCGGAGCGGCCAGCAGGTCGGCGATCGCACCGCCGAGGTGAGTGCCGCCGTAGCGGTCGGTCACCTTGGTGTTGGCCCGGGCAAGCGCGAGCTCCGGTGAACGGTGGCCGAGCACCGCAGTCAGCCGCGTCAGCCGGGTCGAGAACGCGAACACCTCGGGGTGAAACCCGGCCTGCCGCAGCGCGGCAGCGCGCATCAGGTGTAGATAGATCGCCGCATACGGCTGCATCGACCGGCTGACGTCGCACACCAGCACCAACCGTCGCCTGCGCCGCCGCGGCCGGGTCCGGGCCAGCACCACCGGCTCCCAGCCGGTCGTTCGGGCTCCACGCATGGTGGCCCGCAAGTCAATTCGCTTGCCGTGCCGGTTGGGTTCGGCACGCAGGGTCCGCCGTACCGGCCAGAGCGCGGCCGCCTGCTCCAGCCAGGTGCCGATCAGTCGCAGATCCGCGTCGTCGAACTCCTCGAAGGGCTCCTCCGCGCGGGCGACGATCCGGCTGGGCAGCACGTCGGGAACGACGGCGGCCTCACCGACGGCGTCGGTGCCGCGCAGCGACGGCGGGCGGCTGACCCACGGCAGCCCCTCTGCCTGCGGGGCGGTGTCGTCGCGACGCGCGGCCGCCGGAACGGGGCTGGCGGCCAGGCCGCGCTGCGCTCGCCGCGTGACAGGGTCCACGGGCAGCACGGCGTCGGCGAACACCGCCTCGAACACCGCGTCGAACGCGCTCAGGTCCTCGACCCGGTTCACCAAGGCCAGGCGGGCGGCCCAATACAGCTGGGTGCGCGAGGTCGGCACCAGCTCGCGCATCGCGGCGACGAAGGCGGCCGGACCGCTGGCGGCCACTGCCACCCCACCGGCGCGCAGGCGGGCGACCAAGCCGGCCGCGAAAGCGGCCAGGTCGACTCCGCGCAGCAGCGCCGGGGCGGTCACCGCCGTCGGCGCAGGACCGCGATGAGGATCAGCAGCACCAGCGCGGCGACACCGGCCGCCGCGTACTTGGTCACCGACGTGCCGCCGGCCAGCTGCAGCAGGTCGATCGGCTCCGGCTCCTGCGCGGGTGAGGCCGCCGGGGCGACGCGAGCAGCGGTGGCGGTGGCCGGAGCGCCCAGCGCTTCGGCGCCCGGGGTCGCGGGGGTCGCGACGACGGCGTCGGCGGGCGCCTGCTTGCCCTGCGCCAGCTTGGCTTCCAGCGCGTCGACGAACTGGCCGAGCAGTTTCTCCGAAACCTGCTGGAGCATGCTGCTGCCGAACTGGGCGAGCTTGCCGACGATCTTCAGATCGGTTTCGACGGTGACCCGGGTGTGTTCGCCGGCCTCGTGCAGCTGCAGGACGACCACGGCGGCGGCGTTACCGGTGCCCCTGGCCTCCTTGCCGCGGCCGTCGACGACGGCACGGTGTGCGGCCTCGTCACGCTCGACGAAGTGGGCCTTACCACTGAATTCACTGGTCACCGGGCCGACCTTGACTTTGACCTTGCCCAGGAAATCATCGCCCTCGCGCCCGACCAGCTGCGCGCCCGGCATCAACGGGACCACTTGCTCCATATCGCTGA
Source organism: Actinomycetes bacterium (assembly GCA_023416315.1). Classification (GTDB taxonomy): domain Bacteria; phylum Actinomycetota; class Actinomycetes; order Mycobacteriales; family Mycobacteriaceae; genus Mycobacterium. The sequence goes on along the minus strand of JAEZIA010000230.1, from coordinate 4,097 downwards.
GGACTTCCCAGGCCTGCGCGATCGGGACGCTGACGGTGAACTCGTTGTCGATTTTCATGGGCTCTCCCTTATCCGGTGGCCAATTCGGTGCGGTACTCGTTAAACGCATCGCTTACTGCTGCGGTGTCGTCGGGGGTCTTGGCCAGTGCGCTCAAGCCTGCCAGGGCGGCCGGGTCGACGAGATCACCGACCCCCAAAGTGATAAGCGCGGCGACCCAGTCGATCGTTTCCGCGACGCCCGGCGGCTTGTCCAGGTCCAGATCTCTGGCCCGCCCGACGAATTGGGTGGCGTGCTCGATCAACGGTGCCGTCGCACCGGGAACCGTGCGCCGGACGATCTCTGCCGCCCGGGCCGGCTGCGGATAGTCGATCCAGTGGTAGAGGCACCGCCGCCGCAGCGCGTCGTGCAGATCGCGGCTGCGGTTGGAGGTCAGCACCGTCACCGGCGGCCGAGGCGCGGTGAACGTGCCGAGTTCGGGCACGGTCACCGTCGACTCGCCGAGGAACTCCAGCAGGAGCGCTTCGAATTCATCGTCGGCGCGGTCGATCTCGTCGATGAGCAACACCGGCGGCACCGGCCCGCGGTGCCGCACGCAGGCCATGATCGGCCGGTCCACCAGATAGGCCTCGCTGTAGAGGTCGGACTCATCGATGGCGGAACCGCGCGACTCGGCCAGCTTGATGGCCAGCAGCTGCCGCTGGTAGTTCCAGTCGTACAACGCCTCGGCGGCGGTCAGCCCCTCGTAGCACTGCAACCGGATCAGCGGCGTATTAAGCACGGCAGCAAGCGTTTTCGCGGCGGTTGTCTTGCCTACCCCGGGTTCACCTTCGAGCAGCAGTGGCCGGTGCAGCGCGGTGGCTAGGTAGAACGCCGACGCGGTGCCTTCGTCCAGCAGGTACCCGCCGTCATCGAACCGGGCGATGACGTCGTCCACGCTGGTGAACCTCACGCCTGCGCCGCCGCGAACCTGATGCGGCAACCCGGGCAGCAGAACCAATAGTCGGTGCCGGCGAGTTGCAGGTGCGGGGTGTCGGAGGCCACGGTGACCGTCATCCCACAGACCGGGTCGACGACGGTGGCCGGGGCGTCGACGTTACTTCGGGTTTGGACAGCCACCCCGTCGCGGCGGATCGCGGCGATCACCTCGGCGGCGATCGACACCGCGATCTCGGCCGGGGTCTTGGCACCGATCGGCAACCCGACCGGGGTGTGCACTCGCCCCCGTTGCGTCTCGTCGAGGTCGAGTGCGTCCAGCACCGAGGCGCCGCGGACCCGGCTAGCCACCAAACCGACGTAGCCGACCCCGGCATTCAGTGCAGCGCGGATGATTTCGGCTTCCGCGCCGCCGTGGGTGGCGATCACGACAGCTGTCGCACCGTCGTAACCGCCCGCGTCGTCGCGGCTGACGTCGTAACCCAGCACGGCACAAACCCGGGACAGCTCCTCGGCGATCGGGGTGTGCCCGCAGATCCGCACCAGCGGTGCCGGGTATTGCGGGGTCAGGAAGATCTCCAACGCCCCGCCCGACAGGCACGGATTGACCACCACCGCGGCGCCGGGCGCGTCGGGAAAGTGGACGTCACCGTCGGGCAGCACCCGCAGCAGCACGCTTTCGCCGGCCTGCAGTGCGCCGAGAGCGGCTTTGCGCACCGAGTTCTGCGCGCACTGCCCGCCGACGAACCCTTCGATCGTACCGTCGGCCAGCAGGATCGCTTCGTCGCCGGCGTGCGCCGAGGTGGGCGGCTGGGCGCGCACCACCGTAGCGTGGACGAACGGCTTGCGTTGGTCCAGAAGCTGTTTGGCGCGCTCGGCAATCGTCATCGGTCGGATCAGATCGGTGGGGTGGCCCGGCCCTGCATCGCTTCCCAGACCCGGGACGGGGTCAGCGGCATGTCGGCATGCCGAACCCCGTACGGCGCCAATGCATCCACCACCGCGTTGACCACTGCGGGCGGTGAGCCGACGGTGGCCGACTCCCCGATGCCCTTGGCGCCGATCGGGTGATGCGGCGACGGGGTCACGGTGTGTCCGGTCTCCAGGTGCGGCACCTCGACGGCGGTCGGGATCAGGTAATCCATCAGCGAACCACCCAGGCAGTTGCCCTCTTCGTCGAAGGCGATCATCTCCATCAACGCCATGCCGATGCCGTCGACGATGCCGCCGTGCACCTGCCCTTCGATGATCATCGGGTTGATCCGGGTACCGCAGTCGTCGACGGCGAGGAACCGGCGCACCTTGACCACCGCCGTGCCGGGGTCAATGTCGACGACGCAGAAATAGGCGCCGTACGGATAGGTCAGGTTCTCCGGGTTGTAGCAGACCTCGGCATCCAGGCCGCCTTCGAGACCTTCGGGCAGATCGCCTGCCCCGTGTGCCCGCATCGCGATGTCCTGAATCGTCACCGATGCCGACGGGTCGCCCTTGATCGCGAACGAGCCCTTGTCCCATTCCAGATCGGCCACGGACGCTTCGAGCATGCCGGAGGCGATGATCTTGGCCTTGTCCCGAATCTTGCGCGCCACCAACGCCGCTGCCGCCCCCGATACCGGCGTTGAGCGGCTGCCGTAGGTGCCCAGCCCGAACGGGGTCTGGTCGGTGTCGCCGTGGACGACCTCGATGTCGTCGGGTGGGATACCGAGTTCCTCGGCGACGATCTGGGCGAACGTCGTCTCGTGGCCTTGGCCCTGGGTCTGCACCGAAAGACGAAGTACCGCTTTGCCGGTCGGGTGGATGCGCAGTTCGCACCCGTCGGCCATACCCAGTCCGAGGATATCCATGTCCTTGCGCGGGCCTGCCCCGACCGCTTCGGTGAAGAACGCCATACCGATGCCCATCAGTTCGCCGCGGGCGCGCTTCTCGGCCTGCTCGGCGCGCAGTTGGTCATATCCGATCATGTCCATGGCCAGCCGCATGGTGGCTTCGTAGTCACCCGAGTCGTACACCCAGCCGGTCTTGGATTTGTACGGGAACTGTTCGGGTTTCAGCAGATTCGCCAGCCGCAGCTGCGCCGGGTCCATGTTGAGTTCCTGAGCCAGACAGTCGACGAGGCGCTCGACGAAGTACACCGCCTCGGTGATCCGGAACGAGCAGGCATAGGCCACCCCGCCCGGGGCCTTGTTGGTGTACACCGCGGTCATATGGCAGTAGGCGGCTTCGATGTCGTAGCTGCCGGTGAATACGCCGAAGAAGCCGGCCGGATACTTGACCGGGGCGGCGGTGCCGTTGAACGCACCGTGATCGGCGAGCACCGTGGAGCGAATCGCGAGAATCTTGCCCGCACTGGTGGCGGCGATCTCGCCGACCATGATGTAGTCGCGGGCAAATCCGGTGGAGGTCAGGTTCTCGCTGCGGTCCTCCATCCATTTGACCGGCTTGCCCAAGAGCAGCGAGCCCACGATCGCGCAGACATAGCCGGGGTAGATCGGCACCTTGTTGCCGAAGCCGCCGCCGATATCGGGTGCGATGATCCGGATCTTGTGTTCGGGCAGGCCGGCCACCAGCGCGTAGAGCGTGCGGTGCGCGTGCGGCGCCTGAGTGGTCGACCACAGCGTCAGCTTGCCGGTCACCGGGTCCAGATCGGCCACCGCCCCGCAGGTCTCCATCGGGGCGGGATGCACTCGGGGATAGACGATTTCCTGCTTGACGACGACGTCGGCCTTGGCGAAGGCGGCGTCGGTGGCGGCGGCGTCGCCGGTCTCCCAGTCGAAGCAGTGGTTGTCGGCCTTGCCGTCCAGGTCGGTGCGGATCATCGGAGCCGAGGCGGCCAGGGCGGTGCGCACGTCGATGACCGGATCCAGCGGCTCGTAGTCGACGTCGATGAGCTCCAGGGCGTCGCGCGCCGAGTAGCGGTCCTCGGCGACGACGAACGCCACCTCCTGGCCCTGGAAGCGCACCTTGTCGGTGGCCAGCACGGCCTGCACGTCGTTGGACAGGGTCGGCATCCATGCCAGGCCCTTGTCGGCGAGGTCGGCGCCGGTGACCACGGCCTTGACCTTCGGATGTGCCTGTGCCGCAGAGGTGTCGATGCTGACGATCTTGGCGTGGGCATACGGCGAGCGCAGGATCGCCAGGTGCAGCATGCCGGGCAGTGTGACGT
>JAEZIA010000205.1 GCA_023416315.1 Actinomycetes bacterium | reverse complement strand
ACGTTCGACAGTGCCCCGGTGGTCGCGATGACGATGAACGTGCCCGCCCCGCCGCCCGAGGCGCCGCCCGCCGAACCGGCACCCGACGGCCTGCCGCCGCTCGACGCGGCGGCACCGCCGCCTCCGCCGGCCGTGATCGCGCCGCCTCCCGTGCAACCCAAGCCGTCGCTGCGGACCCGGCTGCGGGAGCGCCTTCAGGGCATCAACGGCCCCGGCTAGCCCCGGCCTTTCGCTGACGGTCCACTCCTGCAGGCATCCGCCCGTCCTCTCACCGCAGTTCCGGCATGTCACCGCAGGTTTGGCGGGTACGCCTCGGCGGAACATCTAGACTGTCACTTTGCTGTTCGCCAGAGGACGGGAGCCATGGCCAGATCAGTTCGACGAGCAATCGCCGCCGTGGGAATCGCGGTGCTGGGAATGGCGGCTTCGGTTCAGACCAGTGTGGCCGCCGTTGCTCCCTCGATCGATGGAGCAACTGTCGCGTCCGTCGCGCCCACCAACGGCCAGGTTGTCGGGGTGGCGATGCCGATCACCGTGACGTTCACCAAACCGGTGACGGACCGCTGGGCGGCGCAGCAGTCGATCCGGGTGACCGAGCCGGCCGATACGACCGGGCGGTTCGAGTGGACCGACGACAAGACAGTCCAGTTCGTGCCCGACCACTATTGGCCCGCGCACTCCGAGATCACCATGCTGGCCGGCGGCGTGCCACGGACCTTCGGCACCGGCTCCGTCGTGCTGGGCGTGGGGGACATCTCCGCGCACACGTTCACGGTCAGCATCGACGGGCAGGTGGTCCGCCAGATGCCCGCGTCGATGGGCAAGCCGCGGCACCCAACCCCCGTCGGCAGCTTCACCGTGCTGGAGAAGCAGAAGTCGGTGGTGATGGATTCGCGCACCATCGGAATCCCGCTGAGCGATCCGGAGGGCTACAAACTCACGGTCGCCGACGCCGTCCGGATCACCTGGGGTGGGGTGTACGTACATTCCGCGCCGTGGTCGGTCGGCTCGCAGGGCTACGCCAATGTCAGCCACGGGTGCATCAACCTGAGTCCCGACAACGCCGCATGGTATTTCGGCCAGGTCCATCTCGGGGACCCGGTCGTCATCAACGCCTAGCTGGGTAGGTTTTTCGCCGTCGGCGAGGCGGGCACGGTCGCCGGATCGGGATAGGTTCGCAGCAGTCGGTCGGCGGTGCCGGGTGTGGTGACGCCGAACCAGTAGTGCTCGTTCTTGTAGTGATGCAGCCGATGGTCGCGCCAGATCACCCGGTACGCAGCGGTTTTCGGCTTGTAGTCGGTGTGCACCAGGTAGTGACACCACTCGTAGAGCAGACCGAAAGTCAGCATCACCACCAGGAACGTCAGCCCCATCCCGGTGCGGGGGAACACCAGCAGCGCGATCGCCACCGCGGCGGCCACCGCGCCGATCGCCGATTGCAGCGGGATGAACACCAGGTCCACGTCACGAGGGGCGATGTGGTGCTCGCGGTGCTTGCGGGCGAGCAGCGGGTCGATGGTGAACCTGCCGACCCGACGCGGCCGCCAGTGCAGAACAACGACGTGAATCATCCACTCCAGGAACGGAAATCCAGCGGCGACCGCGAACGGCACCACGGCGTCGCCGAACCGCCAGTCACCGACGGCGATCCGGGCGATGACCGCCGCGATCAGCGCCACCGAGAACAGCCAGGGAGTCGGGTGCCGCCAGAATTCGCGGGCGGCAGCCGTCAGCGTCAGACCGCGGCGAGCGGTGGTCGGTGAACTCATGGTTTGCCCTCCAATGCGGTCAAGGCGGCCACCAGCGCGGTGGTGGCGGGCTCCAACAGGTCACGGGCGGCGGTTGCCGCCGCTTGCGGCTTTCCCGCCGCGATGGCTCGGGCGAGTGTGCGGTAGGCCCGGGTCTGCCCGACCTCCGCGGCCATCAGCGTGGCGAGCGCGGGCAACGCCGGCTCGTAGGCGGCCCGTAACGTGTTGAACATCAAGCGGAATGCGATCGAGTCGGCGCCGTCGACGATGTGATCCCAGAACGCCAATGCGCAGCGCTGCTGCTCGAGGGGGTCCTCGCTGGCTTCGAGCGCGGCGATCGATTCCTCGAGTACACCGGCCAGACCCTCCGGGCGGCGCCGCGCGGCCAGCTCGGCCACCTTCGGTCCGTTGTGCAGCCTCGCCTCGAGGATGCTGAGGGCCACCGACACGTCGAGTTCGCCGCCGCGCAGCAACAATTGGGGGAGCAGGTCCAGTCCGGCGTGTCGCCGAAAATCCCGGACCGTGGTGGCGTCGCCCTGGCGGACCTCGACCAGGCCCGCGGCCGCGACCCGCTTGAGCGCCTCGCGTACGGCGGGGCGCGACACCCCGAGCACCTCGGCCAGCCTGCGCTCGCTCGGAAGCGGCTCACCGGGCTGCATCTCGCCGGAGAGCACTCCGTCAAGGATCTGGGAGAACACGTCCTCGGGAACCGAACGCCGATTCACCGGCTGCAGTGCCATGACCTCAGGATGCCGCCCAGCCGGCCAGAGGTCAAGTGGTCAGACCAATACTCCTACGTCGGCCGGCGTGCGGTGAACCGCACTGCGACCTCGTCCGCGACCTTCAGCGTCCCCATGAACAGCGAGTACGGCTTCACCCCGAACTGGTTTTGCACCACCGTCACCTCGGTGGACATCACCGACGCGCCGTCGTCGTCCTCGACCGCAAGATCGACGGTCTGTGGCCGCGCCGTGCCGTGGATCTCGACGGTGCCGTCCAGGCGATAGCCCGCGGAGATCGGGCTGATCCGCTCGGTACTGAACGTGATCTGCGGAAACTTCTTGGCGTCCAACGATTTCAGCGCGTTTGCGCGGACCACACCCTTTTCCGGGCCGGTCAACGGGGTCACCCCGCCCTCCCCGGAGACGACCTGCAGCGAGTCGACGTCGACCACCAGCCGGGCCGCGGCCGGAGCGTCGCCGCGCCAGTGCACGTCGGCCTGCCAGGACGCGAACGCAATGGTCAGGCGATGCCCCATTTTGGCGGCCGGGCCCGTCACACCGGTCAGGATCTGCAGTTCACCCTCACCGGCGGTGAGTGTCCAGGCGTTATCAGTCACGCCTGCACAAGCTACTTCCCGACGCCGGTGTAGTCGACCTGCCAGTGCTTGATGCCGTTGAGCCAGCCGGACCGCAGCCGCTCCGGCTTGGCCAGCGGCTTCAGATCCGGCATGTGGTCGGCGATCGCGTTGAACATCAGCTCGATCGTCATCCGGGCCAGATTGGCGCCGAGGCAGTAGTGCGCACCGGTGCCGCCGAAACCAACATGCGGGTTGGGATCGCGAAGGATGTTGAAGCGGAACGGATCCTCGAACACCTCTTCGTCGAAGTTGGCCGAGCGGTAGGACATCACCACTCGCTGCCCCTTCTTGATCTGCACCCCCGAGAGCACGACGTCTTCCAGGGCGGTCCGCTGGAACGACGTCACCGGGGTGGCCCACCGCACGATCTCGTCGACCGCGGTGACCGGGCGCTGCGCCTTGAACAGCTCCCACTGGTCCGGGAAATCGGTGAAGGCGGTCATGCCGTGGGTGATCGAGTTGCGGGTGGTCTCGTTGCCCGCCACTGCCAGCAGAATCACGAAGAAGCCGAACTCGTCATCGGAGAGCTTGTGCCCGTCGACATCGGCCTGCACCAGCTTGGTCACCAGATCGTCGC
>JAEZIA010000191.1 GCA_023416315.1 Actinomycetes bacterium | reverse complement strand
CACGAGGCCGCCGGTGCCGCGGTTCGTGCCGCCGAGGGACGCGGTGTCGGGCTCGATGAGCTCACCGACGAGGAGCTCTCGGCGATCAGCGCCGAGTTGACCCCCGAGGTGCGCGACGTGCTGACCGTCGACGGTTCGGTGTCCTCCCGCGATGCCCGGGGCGGCACCTCACCCGTGCAGGTGGCCAACCAGCTGGGCGTGGTGCGGGACAGCGTCGAGCGCTTGCGGATCCGCTTGCGGCGATAGGCCACGCGGCGAACCCACTACGATTCGACGTATGGGGGGCGCGCCGGTCACAGCCGCGACGCCGCGGCGGGGGATCCGCGGTTGGTTGGCCGGCCTGAGCTTCAGCCAGATCGGCCGGCTGCTCACCGTCGTGATCCTGGCGGCCACCGCGTTGTTCGGTGGTCTGGACACCGTCAAGACCACCGTCACCGACTTCAAGCCCGGCGACGAGTTCAGCGACGGCGCATTCACCGTCATCGTCGAGCGGGCGTCGTTCCCCCGCGAGATCCGCGCCGGAACGTGGCTGGTGGCTCCCGCGGCCCCGGGCTTGCGGTATGTGGCGGTCATCGCGAGCCTGCGCAACGACGGCACCATACCGGTCTCGGTCGACCGCGAACTCGACCTGCGCGACGAACCGGGTAAGCGCTTCTTCGGGGTGTTCCGGATGTCCGACGGCAGCCGCATCACCCGGCTCGGTCCGGGCCTGCGCGAGCAGGTCGCCGCCCTGTGGACTTTGCCGCAAGACGCGCTGCACGACGGTGATTCGGTGACGCTGCGGGTTTGGAAGAAACACTTCGTCGAGCTGATGGTCACCTACGGCCACAACTGGGTGGACAGTCTCACCGAGTACGGCCAAGTCAGCGTCCCGGTCAAGGTCGCGCCGTGAACCGCCGGACCGCCGGCGCCGCGGTGCTCACCGTCGTCGCGATCGCACTGGCCGCGCTGGTCTGGCACAAGCTGCCCACTAACACCACGATCTACGCACCGTTCGATGTGCATGCCGCCATGCACACCGCCGCGGTCGGAGAGAACCTGTCGGCGCTTGTGACCGGCGCCGGCATCGCCCCGAGCGTCCGCAGCAGGCCGACGAGTAGGCCGGCCGCCGCGGCCGGGACGTGGCTGGTGGCGGCGACCTCGCTGAACGCCGAGCGGACGCCCGCGTTGCCGCGTGCCGACCTGATGGTCGGGCCCAACACCTACCTGCCGACCGACCGGCTGCTGTCGACCAATGCCATGGTGCAGCCCGGCCTCACCCTCGACTGCGCCTGGGTGTTCGACGTCCCGGTCGAGCTGCTGAACTCGGTGCCCTCGGTGGTGTTGCGCGTCTGGAGCGGTGACGAACGGCTCGGCTCGCGCCTGGTGTTGGATATCCCGCTCGATGACGCCGGTGTCACGCGGGCGGATTCGATCCTGATCCCGCAGGCCGAGACGGTGGCACGATGAGGCGGCCCCGACTGCCCGCCAGATTGTGGCAGCGCAACATCATCGGTCTCGTCGTGGCGGCGTTCGCGCTGGCGGTGCTGGTGGTCGTCGAACTCGCGCCGCAGTGGTCGGGCTACCGGAACACCGTCGTGCCGCCGCACGTCGCGGCGGCGGGTCACGCCGTGTCGTTCGACGGGCAGACCTGGACCGTCAGCGGAGTCCAGCACCTCAACAAGCTGACCGGTCCGGGTGCCAAGAAGCTCCCCGAAGGCGCGGTGCTGCAGGTGGTTTCGATCGAACGGGCAGGCGCCCCCGAGGGGGACATGTGCACCGCGATGATCACCGACGGTCAGCGCCGGTGGCAGGCGGAGGGCATCGGCGGCTACGGTGCCCGACTCCCCGAAGGCGTGTCCGACCGGTGTACCGGAACGGGAGCGGTGCAATTCAGCTTCCTGCTGCCCGACGACGTGGTCCCGAAAGCGGTCGACGTGGTCAATCTGGACGGGCGGATCCGGGTGCGGCTGGAGCTGTAACCGGCTGGACAGGCGCCGGGTCCTTGGGAATCCGCTCCAGGCAGTACGCAAAAGTGCTGGCGATCAGGCAGATTCGCAACGGCTCGATGATCGCATGCGACGCGAGGCTCAACGTCTCGCCGTAGCCGTCCCAGAACGCCTGCGGGTGCGGACCCAGCAGCCAGGCCGCGCCGCGGAACAGATAGCCGTCACCGAGCTGAGTCCGGTAGTAACTGCCGGTCATGTCCAGCCACGCCAGCCCGGCGTAGGCCAGCACGTACAGCGCCAACGCCAGCACCCCGCCATGCAGCACGATGCGCGCCGAATCGGTGATGGGCTTGAACTTGCCCAGCTGGCCGACAGCGTGCTCGGTGGCCTTGTCCCGCAGCGCTTTCGGCACCGTCGTCCAGCGCTTCTGCAGCCGCTTGCCTGCCGGGGCCGACGGGTCCAACACCACGTCGGCGCGAGGCCCGACGACCCGCTGGACCACGCTGCGCCAGCCTGCGGTCACGGTGACGCCGTACACGATGCCGGCGACCGCCAACCAGATCAGCGGCACAGCCGCACCGCCGAACACGGTACCCAGCGCCCACATGGCGGTGTCCCAGATCCTCTCCAGCGGTGCGAAGTGGGAGAACAGGTCGGCTCGGGTGGTGCTGAGCCACACCATGATCCGGCGCTGCGCGATCCATCCGGTCGGGTTGACGAGCACCGTCAGGCCCTGGTTGACCGAGAAGCTCAGCACCAGAAACACCCACAGCGCATCGAGATACAGCCGGACCGGGATGAACCAGGCGGGCAACCGGTCCTTGATCTTGCTGAGCACCGTGCGCACCACCAGCGCCGCGGCGATCAGCACCCAGGTGCCCGCCCCGACGGGCAGCGACTCCGCATGCAGTTCGGTCGGCGGCGCGCCGGACACCGCGGCCATCATCGAATCCCCGACGCGATAGGTCAGGGCGCGGGTCTCGAACGCCAGCCAGTCCTCCCGGAACATCTGCCAGGCCAGGTAGATCGCGAAGAACGGCACGATGACGGTGGAGAACAGATCGATGCTGCGGGCCGGTCGGCGGCCGAACGCGGCCAGCACCGGGAAGGCCGGCCGCAGCACCAGAAACATCGCCACATACGAGCCCAGGCGTGCCATACCGGCCAGCGGCATGATCAGCGACGCCCACCAGTTGTTGTCGTAGCCGGCCCAGGCCGCCCAGGCGATCGCGAAGTGCCTGCCGAGGAGCCCCAGCAGGTAGCAGGCAACGAGTTGCGGAAAGTATCGCGCCCACAGGGTCAGCGGCCGCAACGCGTAGCGCATGGCTGCCATCCTACGAACGCCGGTCTATTCGAGTCGTTCGGACAGCTCGAGCCAGCGGGTCTCGAGGGTGGCGACCTCGTCTTCCAGCGCCCGTAGCTGCTGGGTCAGCGCGCCGATGCCGACGTGGTCGGACTGGTCGTGTTCGGCGAGTTCGACGTGCTTGGCGATCACCCGGTCGGACAGCTTGGCCAACGCCCGGTCCAGCGACGCGATCTCCTTTTCCACACTGCGCAATTCGGCACCGGACAGGGCCTGGCGGGCCGGCTGCTGCGCAGGCTTGGCCTCGACGGTCTCCCGGCGGGCGGCGATGCGCAGGTATTCGTCGATACCACCGGGCAGATGCCGCAGGTGCCCGTCAACGATCGCGTACTGCTGATCGGTGACCCGCTCGAGCAGGTACCGGTCGTGGGACACCACGATCAGCGTGCCCGGCCAGGAGTCCAGTAGGTCCTCGGTGGCCGAGAGCATGTCGATGTCGACGTCGTTGGTCGGCTCGTCGAGCACCAGGACGTTGGGCTCCTCGAGCAGCGTCAGCATCAACTGCAGTCGGCGGCGCTGACCACCGGAGAGCTCACCGACCCGTGACGACAGCTGTTCGCGACGAAAACCCAAGCGCTCCAAGAGCTGTGTGGGAGTGATGTCCTTGCCGTCGACCTGGTAGTCGGTTTTGAGCCGCCCGATGACCTCGCGGACCATATCGCCGGCGATCTCGGTGAGCTGGCTGGACTGCTGATCGAGCATCGCCAGCCGAACCGTCTTGCCGCGCTTGACCCGGCCGGAATCCGGGGTCACCGCCCCGGCGATCAGGCCCAGCAATGTCGACTTGCCGGCACCGTTGGCGCCGACGATGCCGGTGCGCTCGCCCGGGCCGATCCGCCATTCCACGTCGCGCAGAACGGGTTTGGAGTCGAACGACACCGACACGTCGAGCAGGTCGATCACGTCCTTGCCGAGCCGGGCGGTGGCCAGTTTGGCCAGCTCGACCCCGTTGCGCAGTGGCGGCACATCCTCGATCAGCTGGTTGGCGGCGTCGATGCGGAACTTCGGCTTGGAGGTCCGGGCCGGCGCACCGCGGCGCAGCCAGGCCAGTTCCTTGCGCATCAGGTTCTGCCGCTTGGCCTCCGCAGCGGCCGCGACGCGGTCACGCTCCACCCGCTGCAGCACGTACGCGGCGTAACCACCGTCGAACGGCTCGACGATCCCGTCGTGCACCTCCCACGTGGTGGTGGCGACCTCGTCGAGGAACCAGCGGTCGTGGGTGACCAACAGCAGCCCGCCGCTGGTGCGCGGCCACCGGTTCTTGAGGTGTTCGGCCAGCCAGGTGATGCCCTCGATGTCGAGGTGGTTGGTCGGTTCGTCGAGGGCGATCACATCCCACTCGCCGATCAGCAGCGCCGCCAGCTGGACCCGGCGACGCTGCCCGCCGGACAGCGAGGACACCGGAGTCTGCCAGTCCAGGTCGGCGACCAATCCGGCGACGACGTCGCGGATGCGAGGGTTGCCGGCCCATTCGTGCTCGGGGATATCGCCGACGAGCACCTCACCGACGGTGCTCTGCGGAGGCATGGTGTCGGCCTGGTCGAGCGCGGTGACGCGCAACCCGCCGCGGCGGGTGACCCGGCCCGCGTCGGGGGAGAGCCGCCCGGTCAGCATCGCCAGCAGGCTGGACTTGCCGTCGCCGTTGCGACCGACGATCCCGATGCGGGCACCGTCGTTGACGCCGACGGTCACGGATTCGAAGACCACCTGAGTCGGATACTCGAGATGGAGCGCTTCGGCGCCGAGCAGATGTGCCACTGGGACGACCCTAATCGCGCCGGGCAATCCATCGGGACGCGGATCGGCCTTGTGCCATGATGTGCAGGCTGTCGGGGCCTTACGCAGCAGCGATGTCGGACAGGGGAGAAGCCGTGGATCTGAACTTGTCGGCGGTCACCAGGCCGGTGGAACGGCTGATGGCGACGGCTCAGAACGGGTTCGAGGTGTTGCGCTGGGGCGGCTTGGAGACCGGGGCGGTGCCCTCACCGTTCCAGATCGTCGAGAGCAAGCCGATGTACAAGCTGCGGCGCTACTTCCCGCCGGACAACCGGCCCGGCCAGCGGCCGGCAGGCCCGCCGGTGCTGATGGTGCACCCGATGATGATGTCGGCGAACATGTGGGACGTCACCCGCGAGGACGGCGCCGTCGGCATCCTGCATGCGGCGGGCATCGACCCCTGGGTGATCGACTTCGGCTCGCCCGACGAGGTCGAGGGCGGCATGGAACGCACCCTCACCGACCACATCGTCGCGCTCAACGAGGCGATCGACGCCGTCAAGGAAGCCACCGGGCAGGCCGTGCATCTGGCCGGTTACTCCCAGGGCGGCATGTTCTGCTACCAGACCGCGGCCTACCGGCGCAGCAAGGACATCGCCAGCATCGTGGCGTTCGGCTCGCCGGTGGACACCCTCGCCGCCCTGCCGATGGGCATCCCGCCCAACCTCGGTGCGGTGGCCGCCGACTTTATGGCCGACCACGTCTTCAACCGCATCGACATCCCGGGGTGGTTGGCGCGCACCGGTTTTCAGATGCTCGACCCGCTCAAGACCGCCAAGGCCCGGCTCGACTTCCTGCGTCAGCTGCACGACCGCGACGCGCTGCTGCCGCGCGAACAGCAGCGCCGGTTCCTGGACTCCGAAGGCTGGATCGCCTGGTCCGGGCCCGCGGTGTCCGAACTGCTCAAGCAGTTCATCGCGCACAACCGGATGATGTCGGGCGGCTTCGCGATCAACGGACAACTGGTCACGCTGTCCGACATCACGTGCCCGGTGCTGGCGTTCGTCGGTGAGGTCGACGACATCGGCCAGCCCGCCTCGGTGCGCGGCATCAAGCGCGCCGCACCGGGCGCCGACGTCTACGAGGTGATGATCCGGGCCGGGCACTTCGGTCTGGTGGTCGGCTCCAAGGCGGCGACGGCGACGTGGCCGACCGTGGCCGACTGGGTGCGCTGGCTGTCCGGCCAGGCGCCTGCGCCCGCCGCCATCGCGCCCATGCAGGACAGCGCCGCCGAACCCGACGAATCCGGGGTCGCGCTGTCGGCGCGCGTGATGCACAGCGTGGCCGAGGCGTCCGAGGTGGCGCTGTCGCTGGCCCGCGGCGCGGCCGGTGCGGTGGTGAACGCCAACAAGTCGGTGCGGACGCTCGCGGTCGAGACCGCCCGCACGTTGCCGCGGCTGACCCGGCTGGGTCAGATCAACGACCACACCCGGATCTCGCTCGGCCGGATCATCGACGAGCAGGCCAACGGCGCCCCGGACGGCGAGTTCCTGTTGTTCGACGGCCGGGTGCATACCTACGAGGCGGTGAACCGCCGCATCAACAACGTGGTCCGCGGGCTGATCTCGGTCGGCATCCGCCAGGGCGTGCGGGTCGGCGTCCTCATGGACACCCGGCCCTCGGCGCTGGTGGCCATCGCGGCGCTGTCGCGCCTGGGTGCGGTGGCCGTGCTGATGCCGCCCGACGTCGATCTCGCCGAGGCCGTCCGCATCGGCGGCGTCACCGAGGTGATCACCGACCCGGGCAACCTCGAGGCGGCCCGCAAGCTGCCCGTCGAGGTGCTGGTCCTCGGCGGTGGTGAGAGCCGCGACCTAGGCGTGCCCGACGGCAGCAATGTCATCGACATGGAGAAGATCGACCCCGACGCCGTCACGCTGCCCGGCTGGTACCGCCCCAATCCGGGGTTTGCCCGCGACCTGGCGTTCGTCGCGTTCAACACGGTCAGCGGGACGCTGGTGCCCAAGCAGATCACGAACTACCGCTGGGCGTTGTCGGCGTTCGGCACGGCTTCAGCGGCGGCGTTGAGCCGCACCGACACCGTGTACTGCCTGACTCCGCTGCATCACCAGTCCGGGCTGCTGGTCAGTCTTGGCGGCGCGGTCGTCGGTGGCACCCGGATCGCGTTGTCGCGCGGGCTGCGCCCGGCCCGCGTACTCACCCAAATCCGCCAGTACGGCGTCACGGTGGTGTCCTACACCTGGACGATGCTGCGGGACGTCATCGACCACGCCGCCGACGATTCCGGGCTTTTCCTGCGCGGCAACCACCCGGTGCGGCTGTTCATCGGGTCCGGGATGCCGCCGGGATTGTGGCAGCGCACGATCGACGCCTTCACCCCGGCCAACGTCGTCGAGTTCTTCGCCACCACCGACGGCCAGGCGGTGCTGGCCAACGTCGCCGGCCTCAAGGTGGGCAGCAAGGGCCGCCCACTGCCCGGCGGCGGCCGGGTGGAACTGGCCGCCTATGACGCCGACGACGACCTGATCCTCGAAGACGAGAACGGGTTCGTGGCGATCGCCGAACCCAATGAGGTGGGCGTCCTGCTGGCCCGGCCGTGGGGGCCGATCGACCCGACCGCGTCGGTGAAGCGGGGCGTGTTCGCGCCCGGCGACACCTGGATCTCCACCGAGTACGTGTTCCGCCGCGATACCGACGGCGACTTCTGGCTGCTCGGCAACCGTCCGCTGCTCATCCGCACCGAACGCGGGGTGGTGTTCCCGGAGGCGGTCACCGATGCCGTCAACCGGATCAGCGCCGTCGATCTGGCCGCGACGTATGGCGTCGATACCCCCGACGGCACGGTCGCCGTCACGGCGATCACGCTGCGGCCCGGCCGGACCGTCACCACCGCCGACCTCACCGACGCGTTCGCCTCGATGCCGGTCGGCCTGCCGCCCGATGTGGTCCATGTGGTGCCCGAGATCCCGCTGTCCGCGACCTGCCGGCCGACGGTCTCGGCGTTGCGGGCCGACGGGGTGCCCAAGGCGTCGCGTAACGCGTGGCATTTGGAGGCCGATACGGGGAAGTACAAGCGCTTGACGTCCGCGGTACGTGCTCGGCTGTCGGGAACCGACAACTGAGACTCTGCCCGGGTCGTGCGGCGCTGTTAGGCTCGCCGATATTCGCAGATGGCCACGCGTCGGAGGAATGCATGACAACCCAGACGAACCACTGGCGTCGCGCCGTACGCGGCACGGCGATCGGTGCCCTGACCGCTGGGTTGCTGGTCGGCATCGGTACCGGCCCGGCGCTGGCCGCGCCGAGCACGGCTCCGTCGCCGTCGCCGGCGGCTGACAGCAACGGCGTCCCGCAGTTCCAGAGCGCCGATCAGATGCTGTCGTTCATCGAGCAGGAGTACAACGTCGGCGCGGGCGGCGGGCAGCTGTCCAACCTGATCAAGTCGGTACTGAAGCTGCGCGCCCAGGGCGTCAAGCCGTCGAAGACGAACATCGCCGAGATCCAGAACGCGCTGCAGTACCGGCCGAACCAGAAGCCGCTGATCGAGGCGCTGCAGAACACCCTCGGCTACCAGCAGAAGGTCTTCGCGCAGATGCAGCTGTTGCAGCAGGCGCAGCAGCGGCAGCAGAACAACGCGGTGATGGGTGCCGGCCAGATGCCCAGCGACGGTGCCCCGACCATCGGCGGCAACCAAGCTCCGGCGATTCCTCCCGCGCCGAGCCCGTAGCCACCATGCTCGACGAGAAGCTGCTCGACATCCTGGTGTGCCCGGCCGATCGCGGCCCGCTGCTCCTGGTCGACGAACTGCTGTATAACCCGCGGTTGCACAAGGCCTATCGCATCGACGACGGGATCCCGGTCCTGCTGGTCGACGAGGCCGTCGAGGTGGGGCCCGAGGAGCACGAGCGCCTGATGGCGCGTTCGCAGTCCTGACCGGCCGGCCGCCTACGGCGTACGGTTGCGCCATGGGGGAAGACGTCGTCGCCGAGCAGCTCGATGGCGAACTTGCCAATTGGGATCCGTCGTTCACCCGAGAAGTCCTGGGCCTGATGTGGCCGTTGATGCGGTTGTACTTTCGCGCCGAGGTACGTGGTCTCGAGTTGGTGCCGCCGTCGGGTGGTGCGTTGTTGGTGTGCAACCACTCTGGGGGCATGTTGACGCCAGACGTACCGATCTTCGGCCCGGCGTTCTATGCCGAATTCGGCTACGGCAGGCCGCTCTACACGCTGGCGCACTACGGGATCTTCCTCGCGCCGTGGGGTCCGTTGCTTCCGCGCCTCGGGGTGGTGCACGCAAGTCCGGAAGCCGCCAGGGCGGCACTGAACGCCGGGGCGGTCGTGCTGGTGTTTCCCGGCGGGGACTACGACGCCTACCGGCCGACTTCGCGGCAGAACGCCATCGACTTCGACGGTCGCACCGGCTATGCGCGCACCGCGATCGAAGCCGGTGTGCCGATCGTGCCGATGGTCTCGATCGGCGCCCAGGAGACCCAGTTCTTCCTCGGACGGGGCACGCGCTTCGCGAAACTGTTGGGGCTCAACAAGATCCGGATGGACATCCTGCCGGCGACGGTCGGTCTTCCGTTCGGGCTCACGGTCACCCTTCCACCGAATCTGCCGTTGCCGTCGAAGATCGTGATGGAGGTCCTCGATCCGGTGGATCCCGCGGAGTTCGGGAAGAACCCAGACGTCGACGAGGTCGACACCTACGTCCGCCGTGTCATGCAACGGGCGTTGAACCGGCTGTCGCGTCGACGGCGTTTCCCGATCCTGGGGTGACGGTCACTCCAGTGCCGGTAGCTCTCCGGTGAGATAACGCTGCAGGGTCGGCGCGATGGTGTCGGCGATCTGCTGCGGCGGCAGCGACGCGAACGGCTCCAGTCCGATGATGTAGCGCGCCATCACCACGCCGACCAACTGCGATGCGACGAATTGCACCCGCAGCGCTCCGCTGCCGTGCGGGTTGTCCACCCGGCGGGCCACTTCGGCGGTGACGACCTCCTGCAGGAATGAGCGGACCAGGCTGACGTCGGCACCCGCCAGCAGCGAGCGCATGGTCGCGACCAGACCGGCCCCCATCTCGGAATCCCACAGCGGCAAGAGGATCGACGGCAGCACATGACCTAGTTCGTCGACCGGGGTGTCGCGCAGCGGCACCAGGATCGTCATCGGGTCGATCGGGATGTTGATCGCCGCGGCGAACAGTTGCTCCTTGGTGCCGAAGTAGTGGTGCACGAGTGCGGAGTCGACGCCGGTGGCGGCGGCGATCGCCCGGATCGAGGTTTTGTCGATACCGTTGCGGGCGAACATCTCTCGCGCGTTGGCCAGGATTCGGTCCCGGGTGTCGGAGATGCCGGGCGGCCGTCCCGGCCGCTTGGGCTGCCGCGCGGTCACGGGGTACGCCGGCGCAGGGTAGCCGCGGCCAGGGCCATCGCGGCCACCGCGAACGCGAGAACCACGGCGATGTCCCGAATCGCGGTACCGGTCAGCCCGGCGTGGGCGTCGACCTGCTGCAGTGCCTCCAACGCGTAGCTGGCGGGCATCGCGTTGCTGATCCACTCCAGCCACGTCGGCATCTGGTTGCGCGGCACGATGATTCCGGCCAGCAGCAGCTGCGGGACGATGACCACGGGCATGAACTGTACGGCTTGAAACTCGGTGCGGGCGAACGCGCTTGCCAACAGTCCGAGGCCGACGCCGAGCACCGCGTTGATGACCGCGATCACGAACACCCATACCGGGCTGCCCTCGGTGTCGAAGCCCAGCAGCCAGAACGCCACCACGCACGCCAGGATCGCCTGCGCGGCGGCAGCCAGCGAGAACGCCGTGCCATAGGCCGCCAGCAGGTCCAGCCGGCGCAGCGGGGTGGTCAGGATCCGCTCCAAGGTGCCCGAGGACCGCTCCCGCTGCATGGTGATCGACGTGATCAGGAACATCACGAACAGCGGGAACAGCCCGAGCAGGATCAGGCATGCGGTCTGGAACGGCGAGACCGCACCGCCGAATGTGGGGACGTCGTCGAACATGAAGTACATCAGCGTGATCACCGCGCTGGGCACCACGAGAATCATTGCCACACTGCGGTGATCGGCGCGCAGCTGGCGAAGGATGCGGCCCGTGGTGGCCAGGTACGCGCGCGGGCTCAGCCTGCCGACGCTGCGGTGCTGTGGCTGATGACGGACAGGAACGCTTCCTCGAGTGACGTGCATCCGGTGTCCTCTCGCAGTCGGGCGGGGGTGGTCTGGGCGAGGAGCCGGCCTTCGCGCATGAGCAGCAGGCTGGCGCAATGGTCGGCCTCGTCCATCACGTGACTGGACACCAGCAAGGTGGTGCCCCGACGGGCGAGCTCGCCGAACCGGGCCCACAGGTCCACGCGCAGTACCGGGTCCAGGCCGACGGTCGGTTCGTCGAGCACCAGCAGTTCGGGTTGGCAGACCAGGGCGCACGCCAGCGACACCCGCGTGCGCTGGCCGCCGGAGAGGTTGCCGCAGTAGGCGGCCGAATGCTCGCGCAGCCCGACGTCGTCGATAGCGTGTTCGGCCGCGCTGGGCGCGACGCCGTAGAGGGCGGCGAAGTAGCGGACGTTGTCGATGACGCGAAGGTCGCTGTAGATCGTCGGCTCCTGGGTCACGTATCCCACGCGGTGCCGCAGCGCGGGGGAGCCGGCCGGGTGCCCGAGAACGGTGACCGCTCCGGACTCGACGATCTGGGTGCCGACGATGCTGCGCATCAGGGTGGTCTTGCCGCAGCCCGATGGGCCGAGGAGCCCGGTGATCGAACCGCGGGGGATCGTCACGGAGAAGTCGTGCAGCGCCACCCGTTTACCGCGCACCACGCGCAGGTTCGCCACCGTGATGGCGGCGTGAGAGTGCGGCCCCGATAATTCATCGTTCGATGAACTCATCATGTGATGAATACTCCTCCCCGGGCGTGGGCCGGTCAATGTCTGCGGCAGAATTGGGGCGGATGAGCGCCGATCAGCTGAACACCGACCCGGTATCGGCGGCGCGACTGCTGCTCGGCGGGGTGATCAGCTGCCGCGGGGTCAGCGCGTTGATCGTCGAGGTCGAGGCCTACGGCGGCCCGCCGGACGGGCCGTGGCCGGACGCCTCGGCGCATTCCTACCGCGGCCCGGGCCTGCGCAACGCGGTGATGTTCGGTCCGCCCGGTCACCTCTACACGTATCGCAGCCACGGCATTCACGTGTGCGCCAATGTGTCGTGCGGTCCCGACGGCACCGCCGCCGCGGTGCTGTTGCGGGCGGCGGCGATCGAGTCCGGACTGGTGGTCGCCCAGAACCGCCGCGGACCGATGGTGCGCCCGACCGCGCTCGCCCGCGGTCCGGGCAACCTGTGTTCGGCGTTGGGCATCGTGATGGAGGACAACGGAGTCGACGTGTTCGATCCGCAGTCGCCGGTGACCGTGCAACTCGGCGACCAGGGCGGTCCGGAGAGCGTGGGTCCGCGCGTCGGGGTGTCCCAGGCGGCGGACCGGCCGTGGCGGTTATGGCTCACCGGTCGTCCGGAAGTGTCGGCCTACCGCCGCAGTCCGCGCGCGCCGATCCCGGGCGCGAGCGACTGACCCAACCCCATGCGGGAAGATCTACCCATGGGCACGACGATTCTCGACGAGTTGGGTTGGCGCGAACTGATCGCGCAGTCGACCGATATCGACGCGCTCGCCGCAGCGGCCGCGCAGCCACCGATGACGGTCTATTGCGGATTCGACCCCACCGCGCCGAGCCTGCATGCCGGACATCTGGTGCCCTTGCTCACACTTCGGCGATTCCAGCAGGCCGGGCACCGGCCGATCGTGTTGGCCGGCGGGGCGACGGGGATGATCGGTGATCCGCGTGACACCGGCGAGCGGACGTTGAATACCTCCGACACCGTCGCGCAGTGGTCCGAACGCATCCGCGGTCAGCTCGAGCGGTTCGTCGACTTCGACGACTCCGCCAGCGGCGCGATCGTGGAGAACAACCTGAACTGGACGTCGAAGCTCAGTGCGATCGATTTCCTGCGCGATATCGGCAAGTACTTCTCGGTCAATGTGATGCTCGACCGGGAGACCATCCGGCGCAGGTTGGACTCCGACGGCATTTCCTACACCGAGTTCAGCTACATGCTGCTGCAGGCCAACGACTACGTGGAACTACATCGGCGCCACGGCTGCGCACTGCAGATCGGTGGTTCCGATCAGTGGGGCAACATCATCGCCGGAGTCCGGCTGGTCCGCCAGATGCTGGGCGCCAGTGTCCACGCGCTGACCGTGCCGTTGGTCACCGCGGCGGACGGCACCAAGTTCGGTAAATCCACCGGCGGCGGAAACCTCTGGCTGGACCCCGAGATGACCAGCCCGTATGCCTGGTACCAGTACTTCGTCAACACCGCCGATGCCGACGTGATCCGGTATCTGCGGTGGTTCACGTTCTTGTCGGCCGAGGAACTGGCCGAGCTCGCCGACGCCACGGCGGCGCGTCCGCACGAGCGGGCCGCGCAACGCCGG
Organism: Actinomycetes bacterium; assembly: GCA_023416315.1. GTDB lineage: Bacteria > Actinomycetota > Actinomycetes > Mycobacteriales > Mycobacteriaceae > Mycobacterium. Next base: position 515 of record JAEZIA010000191.1, on the reverse strand, counting down.
CTGGCGCAGGAACTGACGACGTTGGTACACGGGCAGGCCGCGACCGAGGCGGTCGAGCATGCCTCGCAGGCGTTGTTCGGCCGTGGGGAACTGGCGCGGCTCGATGAACCGACCCTGGCGGCGGCCCTGCGCGAGACCACGGTGGCCGAGCTCGAGCCGGGCGGCCCGGACGGCATCGTCGACCTACTGGTGGCCACCGGTCTGTCGGAAAGCCGGAAGGCCGCCAAGCGCACGATCGCCGAGGGCGGGGTATCGGTCAACAACGAGAAGATCAACGGCGACGACTGGGTGGCACGTCCGTCCCACTTCCTTCACGGGCGCTGGCTCGTGCTGCGGCGCGGGAAGCGGAATGTCGCTGGGGTGCAGCGGGTTTGAGCCTTCGGAGCGCGCGCGAAACGCCGATCTAGCAGGCGATTTGACTCCCCGTTAGCACCTATGTAACTTATTCCAAGTCAGAGCGGCCCGGCCAAGCCGGGGAGCGCGAAGACCTCCCGGGAATCAAACCTGGCAACAGG
>JAEZIA010000179.1 GCA_023416315.1 Actinomycetes bacterium | reverse complement strand
ACAACTTGCCCTTGTCCCCAGCATCAGGATCGGTGTCATTACCCACCAACTGCCCCGCAGTGATCGTCTTAACCGTGTCCTCAGCAACAGTGAACCCACCATCATTGACCGCCGTCGGCGGCCGATTCCCCGAGGGCACCGCGGCAGCCACGCCGGTCGGCTCTTCTTGGCGACGGACAAACGCCAGGAGAGCGGTCTGAATCTCGGCGGCCGGCGCGGGCACCTGCGGTGCGACCGGCGCGGTTGCCGTTCCGGAATCCGCGGCGAACCGCACCGACCGTGTCAGCGGTGCGGATACCGACGCTCGCGGCGCCGCTGCCGTTGCGGTCCGCTCACCGCGTGCCGCAGCGGAATTAGCTGAGGGACGTCCGGTTTGGGGTTTGTGGTGGGCGACGCCACCAGAATGCGCCGCTCGGTTCGACGAGGCACCCCCTGAATCATCAGCCGAGGCGACAGCACATCCCTGCCCAATCGCTGTGCCGATTCCAAGCGCCACCGCCAGCGCTCCGACCCGACCGATGTATTTTGCGTACGACATTCGCTTCTCCCCCGCTGCGCTGCGCACCCCTCCTTGTGAAGGAGCTTCGGGAATGGTAAGAGCGCGCTGCCAGCGAAAACCCGCGTAGTGGGCTACTCGATTTTCGACGATGTCAATTACGGGTAGACCCACCCTGCTCGGGCCAGGCGCCGACAGCAACTACCCGTTCACCGACACGCCGGATCGATATGCGTCTGCGTATCCGCTTGCGCTAGAGTCCATCTCGACCGAGAGGAGTCCCACGGGTGCGGGCAGTGGATGCGCCCAGCACCCAGGCACTACGGGGCTGGCAGCGACGGGCGTTGGTCAAATATCTGGCCGCCAAGCCGCGTGATTTCCTCGCTGTGGCGACCCCGGGCGCCGGCAAGACCACCTTCGCTTTGCGGATCGTCGCCGAACTCCTTGCCGAGGGCACCGTCGAGGCCATCACAATCGTCGTCCCGACCGAGCACCTCAAGATCCAGTGGGCGCAGGCCGCGGCCCGCCAGGGCATCGCGCTGGACCCCAAGTTCTCCAACTCCAACTCGCAGACCTCCGCGGAGTACCACGGCGTCGTCGTCACCTACGCCCAGGTCGCCAGCCACCCCACCCGGCACCGGGTTCGCACCGAGAACCGCAAGACCCTCGTCGTGTTCGACGAGATCCACCACGGCGGTGACGCCAAGAGCTGGGGCGACGCGATCCGGGAGGCGTTCGACGACGCCACCCGCCGACTCGCGCTGACCGGCACCCCGTTCCGCAGCGACGACAGCCCGATCCCGTTCGTCACCTACGAGACCGGGCCCGATGGCTTCGCCCGGTCCAAAGCCGATCACGTCTACGGCTACTCCGACGCGCTCGCCGACGGCGTCGTGCGGCCGGTGATGTTCATGGCCTACTCGGGTGAGGCGCGCTGGCGGGACAGTGCCGGCGAGGAACACGCGGCACGCCTCGGCGAGCCGTTGACCGCCGAGCAGACCGCGCGGGCGTGGAAGACGGCGCTCAACCCGACCGGCGAGTGGATGCCCGCGGTGATCGCCGCCGCCGACACCCGGCTGCGCGGCCTACGCCAGCACGTGCCCGACGCCGGCGGCATGATCATCGCCTCCGACCAGACCGCCGCGCGCGCCTACGCCAAGCTGCTGGTGAAGATCACCGGCGAGGAACCCACCGTCGTGCTGTCCGACGACAAGGGCGCCTCGGACCGCATCTCGCAGTTCTCGGCGAGCACCTCGCGCTGGCTGGTGGCAGTCCGGATGGTCTCCGAGGGCGTCGACGTGCCGCGCCTGGCCGTCGGTGTGTACGCCACCAGCGCCTCGACCCCGCTGTTCTTCGCCCAGGCGATCGGCCGGTTCGTGCGTTCCCGCCGCCCGGGCGAGACCGCCTGCATCTTCTTGCCCTCGGTGCCCAACCTGCTGCTGCTGGCCAGCGAAATGGAGGCCCAGCGCAATCACGTGCTCGGCAAGCCGCACCGGGAGAACCTCGACGACGATCCGCTCGAGGCCGAGCTGGCCAAGCAAAACCGCGACGAGCCCGGCGATCAGGAGAACAAGATCGAGTACCTCGGCGCCGACGCCGAGCTCGATCAGGTGATCTTCGACGGGTCGTCATTCGGGACGGCGACCCCGGCGGGCAGCGAGGAGGAGGCCGACTACCTCGGTATCCCCGGCCTGCTGGACGCCGAGTCGATGCGAGACCTGTTGCGGCGCAGGCAAGAAGAACAGCTCACCAAGCGCACCGCCAGCGGCGAGGCGCCGCGGCTGACCACCCACGGTCAGCTGCGCGATCTGCGCCGCGAGCTCAACGCCCTGGTGTCGCTGGCGCACCACCGCACCGGCAAGACACACGGCCAGATCCACAACGAACTACGCCGGGTCTGCGGCGGACCGCCGGTGGCGGCGGCCACCAGCGATCAGCTCAAGGCCCGCATCGAGGCGGTCCGCAGCCTCACGTCCTGACGACGGCGAGCTTGGCCAGGTTCGCCAGCGAGTTCTCCAGGTGCGAGACCGGGAACGGCGGGAACACGATGTTCTGCCGGATCTCCGCGGTGGCGTTCCGCCAGTCGTAGGTCAGCGTGACCCGGGTTTGCTCGGCGCCGACCGGCTCCAGGTCGTAATGCCACGTCCAGCCGCCGAGTTCCACGCTGCCGTCGTCGGCCAGCCCGCCCGGAGCCCAGCCGATGGCCCGGTCTGGTTCGAGTGCGGTCACCTGGTTGGCCATTTCGTAGTGCTTGTCCGGATGGTTGTCGTGATACATGGCGATGCGGAACACCTGGCCGACCTCGGTCAGCTCCCGTCCGTCATCCAGCGGCTCACGCACCCACCCGGTGCCGTCGATTTCGCCGTGCGTGTGCGGGTCGGCGAGCACCCGGAACACCGCGGCCGGGGGCGCGTCGATAGTGGTCGTGACAATCAGAGTTTCGGTCATATCGGGGTAGACCAGCCCACCCGAGAAAACTCATCGCTACAGGCCGAGCAACTCCGGCAGCCCGGCGACCGAGTCGATGACATGATTCGGCTGCATCGCGAATTCGTCTGCGGCCCAACGATCCAGCGTGTCCTGCCGAAACTTACCGGTGCGCACCAGCACGCCGGTCATGCCGACCACCTGGGCGGCCAGCACGTCGTTGTTGAGGTCGTCACCCACCATGTACATCTCGTCGGGGTCGACGCCGAGGCGCGCGGCGGCGGCGAGGAACCCCGCCGGGGCGGGCTTGCCGACGCCGGTGGCCTTGCGCCCCGACGTCTCTTCCATCCCGATCAGGTACATGCCGGTGTCGATCCGCAGCCCGCCCGTCGTCGTCCACGCGGTGCTGCGGTGCATGGCCACCACCGGAACGCCCTGGGTCATCCATTCGTACACCCGGCTCAGCGTGCGGTGGCTGTACTCCGGACCGGCCCCGCCGAGCAGGATCACGTCGGGCGTCGCGGACTCGGCTTCGTCGTCGTAGACCGCGGAGTCGACGATATCGATGCCCGGCATGTCGTCGGTGATCTGGCCGTTGTTGACCAGGAAGCAGCGCGCGTCAGGATAGTTGGCCCGTACGTAGTCGGCGGTCAGCGCGGCCGCGGTGATGACCTCGTCGGGGCGCACCTCGATGCCCGCATCCGACAACGCCGCCGCGATCTGGTGGCGGGTACGGGTGGTGGTGTTGGTCAGATACGACCGCGCGATCTGGTGGTCGGCGAGCACCGACAGCGCCTCGGCCGCACCGGGGATCGGCTTCCATGACGTCACCAAGACACCATCGATGTCGAACAGCACCCCACCGATTGCCATACCGCCGAGGTTAAACGGCCACCGTTTGTCTGCAACTTGGGCCGACTATCGTCGTGCCATGAGCAGTAAGTGGACCGACGCCGACGTCCCCGATCAGAGCGGCCGCATCGCGATCGTCACCGGCTCCAACAGCGGCTTGGGTTTCGACACCGCCCGCGTATTGGCGCAGCGCGGGGCCCACGTCGCGATGGCGGTCCGCGACACCGCCAAGGGCGAGACGGCCGCCGCCCGGATCCGCGACGCCGCGCCGGGCGCCGACGTGCGGGTGCACAAGCTCGACCTGGGCTCGCTGGCGTCGGTACGGCAAGCCGCCGCCGAGCTGGCCGGCACCTATCCCAAGATCGACCTGCTGATCAACAACGCCGGCGTGATGTATCCGCCCAAGCAGACCACGGCGGACGGCTTCGAATTGCAGTTCGGCACAAACCATCTGGGTCACTTCGCGCTGACCGGGCTGTTGCTGAACAACCTGCTGCCGGTGGACGGCTCGCGGGTGGTGGTCGTGGCCAGCATCGCGCACAACATCCGCGCCAAGATCGCGTTCGACGACCTGAACTGGACACGGCGCCGCTACGAGCGGGTCGGCGCCTACGGGCAATCGAAGCTGGCCAATCTGATGTTCGCCTACGAACTCCAGCGCCGGCTCGCGGCCGCCGAGGCCAAGACCATCGCGGTCGCCGCGCATCCGGGCATCTCCGACACCGAGCTGAGCCGCCACATCCCCGGCGCGACGCTGCCGCCGGCCCGGTTCGTCAGCAGCTTGGTTTTCAACAGCCCCGAGTTGGGTGCGCTGGCCACGCTGCGGGCCGCCACCGACCCGGCAGTGAAGGGTGGCCAGTACTACGGTCCGGACGGATTCCGGGAACTGCGCGGATATCCCAAGCTGGTGACGTCCAGCAATCAGTCGCACGACCGCACGATCCAGGAGCGGCTGTGGACGGTGTCCGAGGAGCTGACCGGCGTGAGCTTCCCGATCTGATGCGCACCGTCTCCGAACATCAGCGCGTCGTCGCCGATCTGATCACCGCGCGTCCGCCTGCCACCGTCGGGTTGACCGAGGCCGAAGGCCTGGTCCTGGCCACCGACGTGGAAGCGCCGCTGTCGCTGCCGGTGTTCGACAACTCCGCGATGGACGGCTACGCGGTCCGCGCCGAGGACGTTGCCGGGGCCTCCGCGGCCGAACCCGTGAAATTGCCTGTCGCCGAGGATATTCCGGCCGGCCGGGTGGACCCCTTGACGTTGCAGCCGGGCACCGCGCACCGGATCATGACCGGGGCGCCGCTGCCGACGGGCGCGACGGCGGTGGTGCCGGTCGAAGCCACCGACGCCGGCACCGACACCGTCGAGATCCGCATCGCGCCCAACGAAGGCCAGCACGTCCGTCGCGCCGGTGAGGACGTGACGGCGGGTACGACGGTGCTGCGGACCGGGCAGGTGGTGACCCCGGCCGCGCTCGGGTTGGCCGCCGCGCTGGGCCTCGGCTCCCTGACCGTGCAGCCGCGACTGCGCGTGCTGGTGATGTCGACGGGCTCGGAGTTGGTGTCGGCGGGCACCGAACTACAGCCCGGCCAGATCTACGAATCCAACGCGATCATGCTGGCCGCCGCGGTCCGCGAGGCCGGCGCCGACGTCGTCGCCACGCCGACGTCCAGCGATGACGTCACCCAATTCAGCACCGTGCTCGAGGGCTTCGCCGGGCAGGCCGATCTGATCATCACCACGGGCGGGGTCAGCGCGGGTGCCTACGAGGTGGTCAAGGACGCCTTCGGCCGTGCCGGCGCGGTGGAGTTCGTCAAGGTCGCCATGCAGCCCGGCATGCCGCAAGGCGCCGGCCGCATCAATGGCTGCTCGATCATCACGCTGCCGGGCAATCCGGTCTCCGCACTGGTGTCCTTCGAGGTGTTCGTCCGGCCCGCGCTGCGTGCGGCGATGGGACTGGCCACCCCGAACCGGCCGCAACGCACCGCGGTGCTGGCCGACGACCTGACCTCGCCCAAGGGCAAGCGCCAATTCCGCCGCGGCGTGTACGACGCCGAGGCGGGCACCGTCACCACCTACGGGCCGCCTGCCTCGCACCACCTGCGCTGGCTGGCGTCGGCGAACTGCCTGCTGGAGATCGCCGAGGACGTCACCGAGATGGCCGCCGGCGAGCAGGTCCAGCTCTGGGACCTGTCGTAGGTCCGATTCGGCGCACGTAGAATCGTCGCCGATGGCCAGACGCCCCCGCACTGCGGAAGACAACATGAAGTCCGGCCCACAGCGGCTGGTCGCGCTGGTGCGGTCCTCGGTGCCCCCGGTTCACCCGGCCGGCCTGCCGTTCATCTCGGCCGGTCTGGCCGTGGCGGCCGTCGGCCGTAAGAACCGCTGGCTGCGCCGCGCCGGGTTGGCAGCCGCGGCCGCCAACGCCGGCTTCTTCCGGCACCCGCCGCGCAACCCACCGAGCCGCGCCGGGGTGGTCGTGGCACCCGCCGACGGGCTGATCTGCCTGGTCGAAGAGGCCGAACCACCGGCCGAGTTGGGTCTGCCCGCCGGACCGCGCCCTCGGATCAGCATCTTCCTGTCCCTGCTCGACGCCCACGTGCAGCGGCTTCCGGTCGGCGGCGAAGTGCTCGCGGTCGAGTACCGGCCCGGCCGCTTTCATTCCGCCGACCTGGCGGCGGCCAGCGAGGACAATGAACGCAACAGCGTGCTGATCCGCACGCCGGAAGGACGGGAAGTGGTGGTCGTACAGATCGCCGGCCTGGTCGCGCGTCGCATCATCTGCGATCTGAACGCCGGTGACAAAGTCGCGATCGGCGACACCTACGGGCTCATCCGCTTCGGCTCCCGGCTGGACACCTACCTGCCCGCCGGCTCGCAGATCCTGGTGGAACCCGGTCAGCGCGCGCTGGCCGGTGAGACGGTGTTGGCGCAACTGCCGTGATCAAGCCTCGTCCCCGCCCGCTCATCAGCACCCGTCTGCTGCCCAGCGCGGTCACCGTGCTGGCGATCTGCCTCGGGTTGACGTCGGTGAAGTACGCGCTGGATCACCGGCCCACCGAATCGATGGCGTTCCTGGCCGCTGCGGCCATTCTCGACGCCCTCGACGGCCGGATCGCCCGGGTGCTCAAGGCGACCTCCCGGATGGGCGAGGAGATCGACTCACTGGCCGACGCCGTGAACTTCGGTGTGGCGCCGGCGTTCATCGTCTACGCGCTGCTGCTGGCCGACACCCGGATCGGCTGGGTGGTGGTGCTGCTCTACGCGGTCTGCATCGTGCTGCGGTTGGCGCGCTACAACGCCCTGCTGGACGCGGATCTGCCCGCCTACACCAAGGAGTATTTCGTCGGCATGCCCGCACCCGCGGGCGCGATCGGCGCGATCGGTCCACTGGCCGCCAAGATGCAGTGGGGCGACGGCTGGTGGACGTCGTACTGGGCGGTGTCGATCTGGATGGTCGGCGTCTCGCTGCTGGTGGTCAGCCGTCTGCCCATGCGCAAGGTGCACACCTTCACCGTCCGGCCCAACATGGTCGCCCCGCTGCTGGCCTCGCTGGCCATCGCAGTCGCCGCCGCGTTCGTCTTCCCCTACCTGGTGATCCTGGTGATCATCGCCGCCTACGTGGTGCACATCCCGTTCGCGTTCCGGAGTCAGCGCTGGGTCGCCGCGCACCCCGAGTCGTGGAACGACCAGCCCCGCCAGCAACGCGCCGCGCGCCGGGCGATCCGCCGAGCCAACCACCCCACCCGACGCCGGTCGGTCGCCCGGCTGGGTCTGCGCAGGCCGGGCGGGTAGCGCGTGCGGTCCAACTTGGCGCTGACGGCACGGTTGAACACCTCGGCGCTGGACTCCCGCCGCGGCGTGGTGCGCCTGCATCCCGAAGCGATCGCCGCGCTCGGCATCCGGGAGTGGGACGCGGTGTCTCTGACCGGATCCCGCTCCACCTCCGCCGTCGCCGCGATCGCCCCGCCCGATACCCCGGCCGGCACCGCGCTGCTGGACGACGTGACGCTGTCCAACGCCGGGTTGCGGGAGGACACCACCGTGCTGGTGGCACCGGTCACCGTGTACGGCGCACGTTCGGTCACCCTGCGCGGCTCCACACTGGCCACCCAGTCGGTGTCGTCGGCCACGTTGCGCCAGGCCCTGCTGGGCAAGGTGATGACCGTCGGCGACACGGTGTCGCTGCTGCCCCGTGACCTCGGCCCCGGCACCTCGACCACCCAGGCCAGTTCCGCGCTGGCGACCTCGGTGGGCATCACCTGGACCTCGGAGCTGCTGACGGTCACCGGCACCGATCCCGCCGGACCGGTGAGCGTGCAACCGAATTCGTCGGTCTGCTGGGGAGACGGCGTGACCCCCACACCCGCCGGGTCCACCGCGGAGGTGAGCCCGCCGATGGTGTGGCCGCAATCCCCGCCGGTGTCCATCGACGACCTCAAGGGCCAGCACGTGCAGGCCGGCCGACTGACCGAGTGGCTCAAACTCGCTCTCGACGAGCCGCAGTTGCTGGAAAAGCTCGGAGCCACACCGAATCTGGGTGTCCTGGTGACCGGTCCGGCGGGCGTCGGGAAGGCCATGCTGGTGCGCGCCGTGTGCTCGGGGCGCCGGCTGGTCGAGCTCGACGGACCGGGTACCGGCGCGCTGGCGGCTCAGGATCGGCACCGTGCCGTCGCCGACGCGGTCGCCACCGTGACCAATGGCGGTGGCGTGCTGTTGATCACCGACATTGACGCACTGTTGCCGGCCTCGGCAGAACCGGTCTCGGCGATGATCCTGACCGAGCTGCGCAAGGCGGTCGCCGCACCCGGTGTGGCGCTGGTGGCCACATCGCAGCAGCCCGACGCCGTCGACGCCCGCCTGCGCGCGCCGGACCTGTGCGACCGCGAACTCGGCCTGAGCCTGCCCGACGGCGCCACGCGGATTGCGCTGCTGGAAGTTCTGTTGCGCGACGTTCCCGCCGTCGATCTGGCGCTCAACGAGATCGCCGACCGCACACCGGGTTTCGTCCGCGCCGACCTGGCCGCTCTGGTCCGCGAGGCTGCGCTGCGGGCGGCCGCCCGGGCCAGCGACGACGGCCAGCCGCCCGCCCTGACTCAGGAGGACCTCAAGGGCGCGTTGAGCGTCATCCGGCCGCTGTCCCGCTCGGCCACCGAGGAGGTCTCCGTCGGGTCGGTGACCCTCGACGACGTCGGCGACATGGTGGAGGTCAAGCAGGCGCTCACCGAGGCCGTGCTGTGGCCGCTGCAGCATCCGGACACCTTCGCCCGCCTCGGCGTCGAACCCCCCAGGGGCGTCCTGCTCTACGGCCCGCCGGGATGCGGCAAGACGT
>JAEZIA010000173.1 GCA_023416315.1 Actinomycetes bacterium | reverse complement strand
TTCCTGCCCGGCACCTACGCGACCTGTCCCGCATGCGGCGGTGCCAGGTACTCCGAGGACACCCTGGAAATCACCTACCGCGGCCGCACCATCGCCGACGTGCTGGCCCAAACCGTCGACGAGGCAGTGGAATTCCTCAACGATCTGCCCAGTGCGGCAAGGAGTTTGGCGGCCCTGCGCGATGTCGGCCTCGGCTACCTGCGGCTCGGGCAACCCGCCACCGAACTGTCCGGCGGGGAGGCCCAACGCATCAAACTGGCCTCCGAACTGCAGCGGGCCAAACGAGGCCACACCCTCTATGTGCTCGACGAGCCCACTACCGGGCTGCACCCGGCCGACGTCGAATTACTTGAACGCCAGCTGCACAGCCTTGTCGATGCCGGGAACACCGTCGTGGTGGCCGAACACGACATGTCGGTCGTCGCCGGCGCGGATCATGTCATCGACCTCGGACCCGGCGGCGGGGACGACGGTGGTGCGATCGTGGTGGCCGGCAGCCCGCATGAGGTCGCCGCTCACGCGGGTAGCCGGACAGCGCCGTACCTTGCCGCCCGACTTCGCCCGACATGACCGGTCTCGTTAGTCGTAGAGGACGTCTCTCCCGCTGCGTCTGAGCTCCTCCAGCCCGGCACGGAACGCCGCGAGGTACTCGGGCGAGTGCGGCGTCCACTCGGTGAACTCCGCGACGATTCGCACCGGATTGCGGCTGCGGAACGAGTGAGTCGGGTTGCCGGGGAACTTCTTGTCGGTCACGTTCGGGTCGTCTTCGACGTGGCCGTCCGGTTCCACGACATAGACGCGGGGCGGACCGTCCCCGACTGCCAACTCCGCTGCCAGCACCGCACCATCCAACACCTTGGTCATATACACGTGGTTGGCGATGTGCTCAGCCCGGTAATTCGACCGATGACCGGGCACCAAGAAATCCCCGATCCGAAGGTCGGCCTTCGTGCCGTGAAAATATGCCCCGGACTCGTGCACCGTGAATCGTTCCGGGGTGTCTGCCATATCTGCCATTGCGGACCTCCATTCGCGCCCGGCGATTCTGCACCACCACCCGGGTCTTGCGGCAAGACCCCCTACCCGCCCTAAAATGAGACTGGGAGGCAATGCAGCGCAGCCGGTTTCGTGCGCGCTGCGCTATCGATTTGGTGAAATCGCGCGGGAGGGTCGTCCCCGAGCGGATAAGCCCGAGGTTCGACGTCAGCAATTGGTCACCACTTCTGCGTAGCCCCTGTGCCGTGGCTGTGATTCCCTCGAATGAGTGATTCGGCAAACCAGTGTCGCGCCCAACCGAGCGCGCTGGGGTCGGGGGCCGACTGACGCAGCAACGCCGTGCTTACCCATCTGGCCGGTGGGTATTCATAGGCACTACATCAGGGAGGTCGAGGGGTGGCTGACGCGCGGGCGCAGGTAGCGCAGCTGAGCCGGGAACGACGCGAGGCACTTGCGCGGCGCATTCGATCCCGCATGCAACAACGCCCCAGCAGCGATCACGATGTGAGCATCGTGGGCGGCGGCGCGGCGGCGCTGACCTTGGCGCTGGAGATCCGCCAAGCGCGCCCGTCGACCCGGGTCCAGGTCATCGAACCCAACAGCTACCCGCTAGCGGAGATCACCCACACCGTCGGTGAGTCCACGGTCGAAGTGTCGGCGCACTATCTGCGTGACCGGCTCGGCTTGGGTGAGCACCTGAACACCGCGCAGATCCGCAAGATGGGTCTGCGAATGTTCTTCTCCGATGACCACAACACCGACATCGCGCAACGGATGGAGCTCGGCAGCTCCTCGTTCGTACCGCAGGTGACCTACCAGGTCGACCGCGGCAGGTTGGAGAACGAGCTGCACCGGCGTTGCCTGGCCGCGGGTGTCGAAGTCACCCGTGGGCGGGTCCGCGCGGTGGAGCTCGCCGCATCGGACCGCCCGCACACCATCTCCGTTCAGGACGGCGACGAGGTCAGCCATACGACGGCACGCTGGGTGGTCGACGCATCAGGCCGAAACCGGCTGCTGCCACGCCAATTGGGCCTCAAGCAAGTCAACGACCACAACTGCAACGCGGTGTGGTTTCGGGTCGCCACCAAGATCGACGTCGGCCGGTGGAGCGACGATCCCGACTGGCAGGGCCGGCTGATCGAGGGTGACCGCTCGTTGTCCACCAACCACCTGATGGGGGACGGCTACTGGGTGTGGTTGATCCGGCTCGCCTCCGGCGCCACCAGCGTGGGCATCGTCGCCGACCCCGCCTATCACCGATTCGACGAGTTCAACACGCTGGCCAAGGCCACCGCATGGCTGCACGATCACGAGCCGCAATGTGCGGCCGTCATCGCCGAGCACGCCGACCAGATCCGCGACTTCCGCGTGATGAAGAAATACAGCCACGGCGCCACCCAGGTTTACGACGCGGGCGCCCGCTGGTGCCTGACCGGCGACGCGGGAATCTTCCTCGACCCGCTGTACTCCTCGGGGCTGGACCTCGTCGCGATCGGCAACGGTCTGATCACCGACATGATCACCCGGGACCTCGACGGCGAGGACGTCACCGCCCGCGCACAGATCAGTGACACGCTCTTCCGGTCACTCACGCAGATGTGGCTGGCCGTCTACCAAGACCAGTACTCACTGATGGGCGTGCCGAGTGTGATGTCGGCGAAGATCATCTGGGACGTCGCGTTCTACTGGGGGTTCATCGGCGTGCTGTACGTCAACGACCGGTTCGTGCGGCTCGCTGACGATCCCGCCTTCGTCCCCTACCTCGACGGGTTGATCGCGCTGAGCAACCGCGTCCAGAAGTTCTTCCGCGAATGGGCAACGACCGAAAGCGGGATGCCCACAGCCGCATTCATCGATCTGTACGCACCGCTGAACTTCATGGCGGCCCTGCACACCGCGATGATGGCACCGAACCCGAACTTCACCGAGCAGTTCGACGCCAACGCGCGACTGCTGCGCCGGCTGGCCGGGCAGTTGGTCGAGACAGTTCTGATCGAGAAATCCGCGATGTTCGACGACGACGCCGTCATGCGTCAGGTGCAGGCATGGCAGCGTGATCCGCTGCTGCAGGAACTACGGCTGGCCTACCGGCAGGACCAGTCGGCGGATCCGCTCAGTAGCGCGTGGCTTGCCGCCGCCGCACCGGCGCTGCAGTCGCGGTGACCGGAGGCTCCCAGAAAATGAACATGCCCACTGACCACAGCGGCCGCGAACCGCTGGCCATCGTCGGCATCGGATGCCGCCTTCCGGGTGGCGCCGACTCGGCCGAAGCCCTGTGGGATCTGCTACGCAGCGAGACCGACGCCACCAGTGTCGTACCCGAAACGCGGTGGAATGCAGCGCGATATCACGATCCCAATCCGGGGAAGGTGGGCAAGATCGTCACCCGCCGCGGTGGGTTCCTCACCGAGATCGACCAATTCGATCCGCAGTTCTTCGGCATGTCACCGCGCGAGGCGCATTCGCTCGACCCCCAGCAGCGCCTCCTCCTGCATGTGGCGTGGGAGGCCCTGGAGGACAGCGGCATTCCCGCCGAACGCCTGGCGGGACGTGAGGTCGGCGTCTTCATCGGCGGCTTCACCCTCGACTATCAACTGCTGCAGAACCAGGGTCGCACCAGCCGCTACCGGTTCAAGTCCCATTCGGCCACCGGGATGATGATGACGATGCTGGCCAACCGCATCTCGCACGCCTTCGACTTCCGCGGACCCAGCATGACGGTGGACACGGCGTGCTCGGGATCGCTGGTCGCGGTCCACCTTGCGGCGCAGAGCATTTGGAACGGCGAGTGTGACATCGCACTTGCCGGCGGGGTGAACATCATGATCGGGCCGAACACCGCGATCGCGGAGTCCAAGAGCGGATTTCTCAGTCCGGAAGGGCGCTCCAAGGCGTTCAGCGACGCCGCCGACGGTTATGCCCGCGGCGAAGGCGGTGCGATTGTCATCGTCAAACCCCTCCAGCAGGCCCTCGACGAGGGCGATGACATCTACGCCCAGATCCTCGGTACCGCGGTATCCCAAGACGGTCACACCGACGGCATCACCGTGCCCCGCGAAGAGGCTCAGGAAGCCGCGATTCGGGCCGCCCTGCAGCGGGCAGCCGTGCAGCCCAACGAGATCGGCTATGTCGAGGCACACGGCACCGGCACGCCTGTCGGCGACCCCATCGAGCTGCGCGCCCTGGCCCGCGCGCTGACAACCGATCGACCGCCGACCGACCCGTTGCTGATCGGATCGATCAAGACCAACATCGGCCACCTGGAGGCCGGTGCCGGGGTGGCAGGCCTCATCAAGGCGGCCCTGGTGGCCAAGCACGGCTACATCCCGGCGAACCTGCATCTACAGCGCCCGACCCCGCACGTCGACCTCGCCGAGCTCAAGATCGACGTTCCCCCCTCCGGGCGGCCGTTCCCCGGCGACAAACGGCGCCTGGTCGGGGTGAACTCGTTCGGCTTCGGCGGCACCAACGCACACGTCGTGCTGGCCGAGCCGCCGGCCACCGCCGGTTCCGCCGCCGACGAGCCGGGCCCGCATCCTCCTGCGGTGCTGCCGATCTCGGCGCGCGGCGAGGAGGCGCTCGTTGCGACGGCCGCCCGGCTCGCGGATCATCTCACCGCGAATCCCGATGTGGCACTGTCGGATCTGCAGTACACACTGGGACAACGGCGCTCACATCTGAACTACCGGCACGTCGTCGTCGCCGACAGCGTCGGTGAGGCGCGCGAACATCTACGAGCCCTCGCCGACGGCGGGCCGGTCGCCGCAGGCCGCGCAGCCACCGCTCCCAAACTCGCGTTCGTCTGCACGGGGATGGGCCCCCAGTGGTGGCGGATGTGCCGGGGACTGCTCGACGTATTCCCGGCCTTCACCGACAGCATCCTGCGCAGCGACCGCGAACTGTTCCAGTACACGGGGTGGTCGCTGGTCGACGAACTCCGCCGTGACGAGACCACGTCGCGGATGACCGAAACCGAATTCGCTCAACCGGCCAACTTCGCCATTCAAGTCGCCCTGGCCGAGCAGTTGGCCCAGTACGGGATCCGGCCAGACGCCGTAATCGGTCACAGCGCAGGCGAGGTCGCCGCCCATCATCTGGCCGGCCTGCTCACATTTGAACAGGCCGTCGAAGTGGTCTACCACCGCAGCCGGCTCCAGCAGCGCACCAGCGGACAGGGGCGGATGCTCGCCGTCGGCCTGAACGCCGAGTCTCTGCTGCGGGCCATCACACCCGATCTGATCGACGAGTTCGGCACCCGACTGTCGATCGCCGCCATCAACAGTCCGTCGGCGGTGACGGTCGCCGGAGACGCCGAGGTGCTGGGCGAGTTGGCCCGGCAGCTGGACGAGACGGAGACGTTCACCCGATACCTCACCGGAAAGGTGCCGTATCACACCCATTTCATGGACGCGATCAAGGACGACCTGCTCGGTGCGTTGGACGGATTGTCGTCCAAGGACGCCACCGTCCCGCTGTACTCGACGGTCACCGGTGAGCGCCTCGACGGCTACCAGGCGGGGGCTGCCTATTGGTGGCAGAACACCCGGGCCACCGTGTTGTTCGAGCCCGCCGTTCGCCGGATGCTGGAGGACGGGTACACCGATTTCGTCGAGCTCGGGCCGCATCCCGCACTGGCGGCGTCGATACTCGAGACCGCTGGGCAGCAGAAGATTTCAGTCACCGCCACCCAACGACGTAACCAGGATGACAGCCGCACCCTGCTGAGTTGCCTTGGCACGCTGCACTGCAACGGACACGACGTCGCGTGGGATGGGATCCCGCGGAGCGGCCGCCTCCTGAAACTGCCCACCTACCCGTGGCAGACCAAGCGGTTCTGGAACGAGACGCGAGAAGCGACCGAAGCCCTGTTCTACCACCCGGTGCATCCGCTCCTCGGCCAGCAGGTCACCGGACTCCACCCGACCTGGGAAGCCGAGCTGAGCACCGTCTTCAATCCGTTCCTCACCGATCACCGCGTGCAGGGCAGCATCGTCGTGCCAGGCGCGGTCTACGTGGAGATGGCGCTGGCCGCGGCGAACGCCGTCTACGGATCGACACACTTCAGCGTGGACAACGTGGTGTTGCATCGCGCCGTCATACTCGATGACACCTGCGATCCCATCCTGCGGACCACCCTCGACGAAGCCGACGGCACAGTGGAATTCGCCGCGTTCACCGCCACCGCCGACGGTGAGTCCAAGTGGGCGATCACCGCGACCGCGGAGCTCAACGTCCTGCCGGCCCGGCCGCGACCCACCACGGCACCCGAGAGCTCCGAGCCGGTCGTCCGGCTCGACGGTACGGACTTCTACCGCCGCACCGATGCCATTGGATTCGACTACGGGGACGCCTTTCGGGCCATCCGGGGCGTGACCGCGGGCGAGGACTGGGCCGTCGCCGACATCACCGTCCCCGAGGCGATCGCCGACGACCTTGCGGCCTTCCGGTTTCATCCGGCTCTCATCGACGCCGCCTTCCAAACCCTGTTCGGCGCACCGTTTCTTGGCCAGGAAT
>JAEZIA010000172.1 GCA_023416315.1 Actinomycetes bacterium | reverse complement strand
CGGTCGACAAGCGTGGTGTCGAAGTAGTAGCGGGCGGCGCGATAGCAGTGTGTCCCGTATTCGACCGCACGGCCGGAATCGTCGAACGCGGTGCGGTCCATCGTCAGCAGCGGGGCGCCCGGCTTCTCGTCGAGCAGTCGGGCTTCGCCGCGACTGGCCGCCTTGGCGCCGATGCGCTGGCTGGCCAACCGGATGTGTACGCCGCGGCCGCGCAGTGACTGATACAGCCCGCTCCGCTCGAGTTCTTCGGCGTCCGGCGCGATCTCGACCGGGAGGTAGTTGATCATCAAGGCCAAGGGCTCGCCGTTGGCGCACCGCAGTCGTTTGATACGCGCGACCTCGCGACCCTCGGCCAGGCTCAGTTCGCGTGCGACATCCTCGTTGGGCGGGCCGACGTGATACTCCAGCAGCTTGGTGGTCGGCTCCTGCCCGGCACGGGACAGGTCGTCGAACAGACTGGTCAGCTCGACCCGGCGGTGCACCGGATTCTGGACGACCTGCGTCCCTACTCCCCGCTTGCGGACCAGCAGACCCTTGTCGACGAGCTCTTGGATCGCGCGCCGGGTGGTGGGCCGGGAAAGGGTGAGCCGCTTGGCCAATGCGAGTTCATTCTCAAAACGGTCGCCGGGTGCGAGTTCGCCACTGCGGATCGCGGCCTCGATTGCCTGGGCCAGCTGATAGTAGAGGGGAACGGGACTTGACCTGTCCAGTTCAACCGCCAACGGCACATCGACTCCGATCTCGAACTCGAAAACCCAACAGTAGCTGAAGTCTAACATCGATCGGGCAAAAGATAGAATGTCAGGACAAAGCATTGACATACCGCAGTGACGGGGGGCACCCTCGTAAGAAGTCCCCATCGAGCCCTGAAGAGAGCTGACGTGACTAGTGCCCCACCCTTCGACGTGCTCGCCATCGGGCGCAGCGGTGTCGACATCTATCCGCTGCAGGTCGGCGTCGGCCTGGAGCAGGTGGAATCGTTTGGAAAGTTCCTTGGCGGCAGTGCGGCCAACGTCGCGGTCGCCGCTGCTCGGCTGGGCAACCGCACCGCGTTGATCTCCGGCGCCGGAGACGATCCGTTCGGCCGGTTCGTCCGCGATGAGTTGCGTCGTCTCGGCGTGGACAACAGCTACGTCACCGTTCATGCGGAATACCCGACGCCCGTCACGTTCTGCGAGATCTTCCCGCCCGACGACTTCCCGCTGTACTTCTACCGCAAGCCGTCGGCCCCTGACTTGCAGATCACCGCCGACGAACTCGACTCAGATGCCGTGCGCACCGCGCGGCTGTACTGGTCGACAGTCACCGGACTGTCCGAGGAGCCAAGCCGGACAGCGCATTTCGCAGCCTGGGAGGCCCGCGCACGGCAGCCGCTGACGGTCCTGGACCTCGACTACCGGCCGATGTTCTGGGAGTCCCCCGCCGCCGCGGCCGAACAGGTCCGGCGGGCGCTTACACAGGTCACCGTGGCGGTCGGCAACCGCGAAGAGTGTGAGATCGCCGTCGGAGAGACCAACCCGCACAAGGCCGCCGACGCGCTGCTCGATCTAGGCGTGCAACTGGCGGTCGTCAAACAGGGGCCGCGCGGAGTGCTCGGCAAGACGCGCAGCGCCTCGGTGACGGTGCCGCCCATCGAGGTCGACGTCGTCAACGGACTGGGCGCCGGCGACAGCTTCGGCGGCAGCCTCTGCCACGGACTGCTGCACGGGTGGCCGCTGGAAAAGACACTGCGCTACGCCAACGCCGCGGGCGCGATCGTCGCGTCCCGATTGGAATGCTCGACGGCAATGCCGACCGCCGCCGAGGTCGCCGCGCTGGCCGATCAGATCGCGGTGGAGGCGGTCAATGTCTAGCGCCTGCAGGGATTACACCGACATCACCGAACTGCGCGCCGCCGACCCGGCCGCGATCGCACGGGCGTGGCGGGACCGGAGCACCCGGCCGGTGGTGCGCGGCAACGGCCGGTTGATGATCGTCGCCGCCGACCACCCGGCCCGGGGCGCGCTGGCCGTCGGATCACGGCCGACCGCGATGAACAGCCGCACCGACCTGCTCGACCGGTTGCGCACGGCACTGGCCGATCCCGGTGTGGACGGTGTGCTGGCCACCTCCGATATCCTCGACGACCTGCTGCTACTCGGCGCGCTCGAGGACAAGGTGGTGTTCTCCTCGATGAACCGCGGCGGGTTGGCCGGTGCCTGCTTCGAGCTCGACGACCGGATGACCGCCGCCACCGCCGCGTCGATCGCGGTCGCGAAGATGAACGGCGGAAAGATGTTGTGCCGCATCGATCTCGGCGATCCAGGCACGGTGTCCACCCTGGCGGCGTGCGCGCAGGCCGTCGACGAACTCGCCGCGCACGGCCTGATCGCCATGCTGGAGCCGTTCCTGTCCAGCCGGATCGACGGCAAGGTGCGCAACGATCTGAGCCCGGATGCGGTCATCAAGTCCATCCACATCAGCCAGGGCCTGGGTTCCACGTCGGCCTACACCTGGATGAAGCTGCCGGTCGTCCCGGACATGGACCGGGTGATGGAGGCGACCACCCTGCCGACACTGCTGCTCGGCGGCGACCCCACCGATCCCGACGAAGCCTTCGCCAGTTGGGAGAAGGCACTGACGCTGCCGTCGGTGCGGGGATTGATCGTGGGCCGCACCCTGCTGTACCCGGCCGACGACGACGTGAGTTCGGCGGTCGCCACTGCGGTATCGATGGTGAGGTGACGATGAACAGCAAGTACTACATCCCCGCCCGCAGCGCCGAACTGCCGTTCACCGTCGACGTCACCCCGGAGTCCGCGGGCTGGGCCGAATCCTCGCTGCGGGTAGTCGAACTCGACGACAGCCAGAGCATCAGCCTGCATACGGGTGGCACCGAGGTCATGATCCTGCCGCTGTCGGGGGGCGGCAGGATCGACTGTGGCGGAGAAACATTCGAGCTGTCGCGGCGCGAATCGGTATTCGACGGCCCAGCCGACATGGTATACATCGGCATCGACCAGGAATATCGGATCTCCGGCGAAGGCCGCTTCGCGATCTGCGGCGCTCGGGCCACCCGGTCGTTCCCCAATCGCCGGGTCGCGGCCGCCGACGTGGCCGTCGAGTTGCGCGGTGCGGGCAACTGCAGTCGACAGGTGCACAACTTCGGCACCGCAACGACATTCGACGCCGACTCACTGATCGCCTGCGAGGTCATCACCCCCGGCGGCAATTGGTCGAGCTACCCCGCGCACAAGCACGAGGAGGATACCGACGTCGAGACGCAACTCGAGGAGATCTACTACTTCGAAATCGCTGACAGCCCGGCAGGCACCCCCGGCTTCGGCTATCACCGCGTCTACGGCACTCCGCAACGCCCGATCGAGGTCCTCGAAGAGGTCCGCTCCGGTGACGTGGTGCTGGTGCCGCACGGCTACCACGGCCCGTCGATCGCCGCGCCCGGCCACCACATGTACTACCTCAACGTCATGGCCGGCTCCGGGCCGAACCGGGCCTGGCTGATCTGTGACGACCCGAACCACACCTGGCTGCGCGGCAGCTGGGAGCACCAGGAGATCGATCCCCGGCTGCCGATGGGCAGCCCGTCCGGGCAAGGAGTCTGACCGTGGTATCCACCGCGCCGAAGGGATACGAGAAGCAGGCCGACACCGAGCCCACCGTGCGACTTACGGTGGCCCAGGCCAGCATTCGCTTCCTGGCCAACCAATACGTCGAGCGCGACGGACAGCGCGGCAGGTTCTTCGCCGGCTGCCTGGGCATCTTCGGTCATGGCAACGTGGCGGGCCTCGGCCAAGCCCTGCTGCAGGACGAGATCGACTCCCTGGAAGCCGGGCGGGAGCCCGGCCTTAGGTACGTCCTGGGCCGCAACGAGCAGGCGATGGTGCACACCGCCGTCGCCTACGCCCGGCAGAAGGACCGGCTGGCGACCTGGGCGGTCACCGCCAGCGTCGGACCCGGCTCCACCAACATGCTGACCGGTGCCGCACTCGCGACCATCAACCGGCTGCCGGTGCTGCTGCTGCCCGCCGACACCTTCGCCACCCGGGTCAGCTCCCCCGTGCTACAGGAACTCGAGCTGCCCTCCTCCGGCGATGTCACGGTCAACGACGCGTTCAAACCGTTGTCGCGCTACTTCGACCGGGTCTGGCGGCCCGAGCAGCTGCCCGCCGCACTGCTCGGTGCCATGCGGGTGCTCACCGATCCCGTCGAGACCGGCGCGGCCACCGTGTCGATCCCCCAGGACGTGCAGGCGCAGGCCCACGACTGGCCCGAATCGCTGTTTGCCGAACGTACCTGGCACATCGCCCGGCCCGTGCCCGAACGGTCGGTGATCGCGCGCGCCGCCGAGCTCATCGGCGCCGCCACCAAGCCGTTGATCATCGCAGGCGGCGGGGTGCACTACTCGGCGGCAGAGCAGGCACTGGCGGCGTTCTGCGAACGGACCGGCATCCCGGTCGCCGAGAGCCAGGCCGGCAAAGGCTCGCTGCTCTTCGACCACCCGCAGTCGGTGGGTGCGGTGGGTTCGACGGGCACCACCGCCGCCAACGCCCTGGCCGCCGAAGCCGACGTGATCATCGGCATCGGCACCCGGTACAGCGATTTCACCTCGGCCTCACGCACGGCGTTCAACAACCCCGATGTGCGGTTCGTCAACATCAACGTCGCCTCACTGGATTCGGTGAAGCAGGGCGGCGTCAGCGTGGTGTCCGATGCCCGGGAGGCGCTCGAGGTGCTGGGCCCGGCGTTGGGTGGCTATACCGTCAGCGACGAATACCGTTCCCAGGTACGCGAATTGGCCGCCGAATGGGACGGAATTGTGTCGTCGGCGTACGCCTGTGAAGACGGGGCGCAGCTCAACCAGAACCAGGTCATCGGACTGGTCAACACCCTGTCCGATCCTCGCGACGTGGTGGTGTGCGCGGCCGGGTCGATGCCCGGAGATCTGCACAAGCTGTGGCGTACGCGCGACCGTAAGGGCTACCACGTCGAATACGGCTACTCGTGCATGGGTTACGAGATCGCAGGCGGTATCGGCGTTCGGATGGCCGACGACGACCGTGACGTGTTCGTCCTGGTCGGCGACGGCTCCTACCTGATGATGGCCACCGAGCTGGTGACCGCTGTCCAGGAGAGTGTCAAGATCATCCCGGTGATCGTGCAGAACCACGGATTCGCCTCCATCGGTGGGCTTTCCGAGTCGCTCGGTTCCCAACGGTTCGGCACCGCGTACCGCTATCGCGGCGATGACGGCCGGCTCGACGGCGACAAGCTGCCCGTGGATCTGGCGGCCAACGCCGCCAGCCTGGGGGCCGACGTGATCAAGGTGAGTACGGCCGCGGAGTTCACCCACGCGGTCAAGGTCGCAAAGACCAGCGAGCGCGTCTGCGTCATCCACGTCGAAACCGATCCGCTGATATATGCACCCGACAGCCAGTCGTGGTGGGACGTGCCGGTCAGCGAGGTCTCCAGCCTGGATTCCACCCGGGCGGCCTATCAGCGTTACGCCGACTGGAAGAAGGTCCAACGCCCCCTTATCAAGCCGTCAGATCGCTGAGGCGAGCACCGTGAGCACTATTCTCGTCGGCTCAGCCCCCGATTCCTGGGGTGTGTGGTTTCCCGACGACCCGCAGCAGACGCCCTACACCCGGTTCCTCGACGAGGTTGCCGCGGCCGGTTATCAGTGGATCGAATTGGGTCCGTTCGGCTATCTGCCGACCGACGCTGCGCAACTCGCCGATGAGCTTGCCGCCCGCAACCTGAAACTCTCGGCGGGAACGGTTTTCGAACACCTCCACCACGACGGATCCTGGGAGGCGGTCTGGAAGCAGATCGAGGATGTCGCGAAACTGACCGCCGCCGTCGGTGGTGGGCACGTCGTCGTGATCCCGGAGATGTGGCGTGATCCTTCGTCGGGCGCGGTGCTCGAAGACCGCACATTGACTCCCGAGCAGTGGCGCAAGAAGACCCAGGGCATGAACGAGCTGGGCAAGGCGATGTTCGAGCAGTACGGCGTGCGGGCGCAGTACCATCCGCACGCCGACAGCCATGTCGACACCGAAGAGAATGTCTATCGGTTCCTCGACGGCACCGACGGTGAGTTCGTGAACCTGTGCCTGGACACCGGCCACATCTCGTACTGCGGCGGCGACAACATCGCGATCATCCGTCGTGCACCCGAGCGCATCGGCTACCTGCACCTCAAACAGGTCGACCCCGAGGTCCGCGCCAAGGTCGAGGCGCAGGACATGCCGTTCGGTGCGGCTGTCAGGCTCGGCGCGATGACCGAGCCGCCACGCGGAATCCCGGATATGCCACCGCTTCTCGCCGAGATCGAGAAGCTCGGCATCGACGTGTTCGCGATCGTCGAGCAGGACATGTACCCGTGCGAGGCCGACACCCCGCTGCCCATCGCCACCCGTACCCGCGCCTACCTCGGGTCGTGCGGCGTCCCATCCGTCCGCTTCTGATTCTGGAGAGTCAATTCATGTCTGACCTTCGTGTCGCCGTACTCGGTGTCGGCGTCATGGGCGCCGACCACGTCGCCCGACTGACGTCGAAGATCTCCGGCGCCCGGGTATCGGTCGTCAATGACTACCTCACCGAGAAAGCCGAGCAGATCGCCGCAGGAATCCCGGGCTGCCGGGTGATCGCCGACCCGCTGGGAGCCATCGCAGATCCTGACGTCGACGCCGTGGTGCTGGCCACGCCTGGCCCCACCCACGAGAAGCAGTTGTTGGCCTGCCTGGAACATGGCAAGCCGGTGCTGTGCGAGAAGCCGCTCACCACCGACGTGGGGACCTCGCTGGAGGTCGTCAAACGCGAAGCCGAACTCGGGAAGCGGCTCATCCAGGTCGGTTTCATGCGCCGCTTCGATGACGAATACGCCGCGTTGAAGGCGACGCTGGACTCCGGCGAGCTGGGCCGACCGCTGATGCTGCACTGCGTGCACCGCAATCCCGCGGTCGGGCGGGGCTTCGATTCGGCGATGGTGGTGCGGGACTCACTGGTGCACGAGGTCGACGTGACACGGTTTCTCTTCGATGAGGAGATCGTCTCGATCCAGATCATCAGGCCGTCGCCCAATCCCGGCGCGCCCGAAGGCCTTGCCGATCCGCAGATCGCCGTGATGCGCACCGCCTCCGGCAAGCATGTCGACGTCGAGCTGTTCGTCACCACGGGCGTCGCCTACGAGGTGCGCACCGAGATCGTCGCCGAAAAAGGCAGCGCGATGATCGGTTTGGATGTCGGGTTGATCCGCAAGACGGCATCGGGCAACTGGGGTGGAAGGATCGCTCCCGGCTTTCGTGAGCGCTTCGAGCAGGCCTATGACACCGAATTCCAGCGCTGGGTGGATGCCGTGGCGGCCGGCGTCAATGTCGACGGACCGTCGGCCTGGGACGGCTACGCCGCCGCCGCGGTGTGCGAGGCCGGTGTGCAGTCGCTG
>JAEZIA010000073.1 GCA_023416315.1 Actinomycetes bacterium | reverse complement strand
GCAGCGCGCCAATAACAGTCGGCCGGTTTCAGACAAGATGGCATTACGGTGAACCACGAAGACCTCCGAGATCGGTGAGCGTTCCTAGACAGCTCGCACTCCACTCGGAGGTCTTCGTCTTGTCACCCCACCACGCCGTCACCAACGTCCGTGGTCAGTACAGCTAGCCCTTATAGGGCTTGGCCTTATGCGTCACCACCGCCTTCTCCGTCGGCAGAACGGTGCCCGGCAGGGCTACCGGCGCGATCGTCGTCGTCACGGTGTCGCCCTGCGTCATCGTGCCGGGCATCACCGGCGCCGCCACCGCGGGCGTAACCGGCATGCCGTCATCGAACACAGTGGTCAGTCCGCCCATGGCGACCACGGCAGCTCCGCCGACAACCGCCATCAGAATCTTGGTGTGCTCGACCATGAAACCCCCCGTTTCCGGACCGGCACCTGTCTGACACCGGCTGGGAAAAGTGGACGCCACTATCCTGGCGACAGGCTGAAACGACGCTGCCGAACCGCTGGCAGAACGGCGCTACAAGTAGGTGACGCCGAGGACGATCAGCGTGAAAATCACCGGAGAGACCGGCACGCAGCCCAGGAACGCCGCCCACACGATCTTCTTGCGCTGATAACTGCGCCAGGCCAGGTAGCCCACCACAGCCGCGGCCACGGCGATGACCGCCGACAGGATCAGCACCCAGAAGCTGACGTCCTCGCCGTTGGTGGCCAGGGAAATGCCGATGAGCCACAGGATGTGGCCGAGTACGAGTCCGCCGATGCCGGCGATAAGTGTCGGCCTCAAAAGTTGATCATGTGGCCGGTGAGACCGTGGAAGCATTCCTGCAGTGCCTCCGACAGCGTCGGGTGGGTGTGCACGTTGCGGGCCAGTTCAGTGGCGGTCAGATCCCACTTCTGTGCCAGGGTCAGTTCGGGCAACAGCTCGGAGACGTCGGGCCCGATCAGGTGCCCGCCGAGCAGCTCCAGGTGCTTCTTGTCGGCGACGAGCTTGACGAACCCGGTGGGATCGGCCAGCCCGTGCGCCTTGCCGTTGGCCGTGAACGGGAACTTCGCCACCACCACGTCGTAGCCCTCGTCGCGGGCCTGTTCCTCGGTGAGGCCGAAGCTGGCCACCTGCGGCTGGCAGAACGTCGCGCGCGGCATCATCCGGTAGTCACCGAGGGCCAGCGTCTCGGCACCGGCGATGGTCTCGGCGGCCACCACACCCATCGCCTCGGCGACGTGCGCCAACTGCAGCTTGCCGGTGACGTCGCCGATGGCATATATGTGGCCGACGTTGGTGCGCATGTAGTCGTCGATGCCGATCGCCTTGCGGTCGGTCAGCGCCACGCCCGCGGCCTCCAGCCCGAAGCCCTCGACGTTGGGCGCAAACCCGATGGCCTGCAACACCTTCTCGGTCTTGAGCTCATCGGTCTTGCCGTCCTTGCTGACCGTGACCGTGACCGTCGAACCGTCGTCGTCGATCGACTCCACCTTGGTGCCGGTGAGGATCTTCACGCCGAGCTTCTTGTACTGCTTCTCGATCTCCTTGGAGACCTCGGCGTCCTCGTTGGGCAGCGCCCGCGGCAGGAACTCGACGATCGTGACATCGACGCCGTAGTTCTTCAGCACGTAGGCAAACTCCATGCCGATCGCGCCGGCACCGGCGATGACAATCGACTTCGGCAGCTCGCGGGACAGGATCTGCTTCTCGTAGGTGACGACGTTCTCCGACAGCGACGTGCCGGGGACCAGGCGGGTGCTCGAGCCGGTCGCGATGATGGCGTTGTCGAACTCGACCTTTTCGGTGCCGCCCTCGTTCAGATCGACCTCGATGCTGTTGGGCCCGGTGAACTTCCCGTACCCGTGGATCTCGGTGATCTTGTTCTTCTTCATCAGGAAGTGCACGCCGGCGACCCGGCCGTCGGCGACCTTGCGACTGCGATCGAAGGCGGCTCCGTAGTCGAAGCTCGCCTCGCCGCTGATGCCGAAGGTCTTGGCTTCTTTGGTGAAGATGTGGGCCAGCTCGGCGTTGCGCAGCAACGCCTTCGACGGAATGCAGCCGACGTTGAGGCAGACTCCGCCCCAGTACTTGGGTTCGATGATCGCGGTGTTCAGTCCGAGCTGCGCGGCGCGGATGGCCGCAACGTACCCGCCAGGACCGGCTCCGAGGACGACGACGTCATAGTGAGTCACGACCTCAGCCTATCGTCGGACGGACAATCCATTCGAAATAGTAGGCACCGTGCAGCAGTGCGGCGGTGGCCACCGAGGCCAGCGGCGCCGACATCAAAGCGATGGCCAGCGCCGTGACCTGCGGCCGGTTCGGCACCAGCGACAGCAGCAGGCTGCCGACCGAACACACGATCAGGTAGATCAGCACGCAGAACACCGCGGGGGTCTTGGTCAGCGAGGTGTACCACCAGAAGTAGAAGCCCAGGCCGGCGGCCGCGGCGAGGACCCACACCGCGGCCACGATGAACACGAACTGCCACCGCTTGATGTGTTGGTACGTACCACCGGACACCGCCGGCGCGGGCGGCACCACCACCGGCTCGGCGTGCAGGGTGCCGTCGACCCGATGCAGGAATGCGTCGGTGTCGAAGCTCTCCAACTCGCTGAACGCGATCGACTCCTCGGAGACCACCGCCTCGGGTTCGTCGGTCAGCGACCGGAGCACGTCGGGATGCGGCCCGGTGTCAAAGATCGGCGCGTGATGGGGCTCGGTTGAGGGAGCCGACGTCTGTTCAGCCACTGGACACCACCTGAACCAGAACCAATGCCCCCAGCCAGCCCGGCGCCATCGCCAGGATGAATGCCCCCACCGTCGTGATCCACCGTCGGGGCGAGAACAGGATCAACAGCATCCCGACGACGCTGGGGACCGCGACGACCAAGCCCACCACCAGATCGGGGCGGACGGGGGTTTTGACCAGCACAGTGGCCACGACCGCCGCAATCAGACCGGTCGCGGTGCCGACCAGCAACGCGCTTGTGAGCAGCCATGCCCGAGGCAGGGGTATCACGCTTATGAGAGTACGGGCAGACGGGCGGACTACGGCTGAACGACTCCGGCGCGCCGAGCAGGGATTGCACACGCGTCGGCGGCCTCGGCCACCACCAGATCGGTCCGCTCGGGCGGGCGCGCACCACGCTCGTAGTCGGCGCCGGTCAGTGCGGGCGCACCCGCCAGCAACCGGTTCTCGTCGTCGGTGAAGGCCCGGCCCCGGCTCAGGAAACGCATGCCCTCCGGGGCCTCCAGGCTGAACCCGCCGCCACGGCCCGGGACGACGTCGATGACGAGCTGGGTGTGTTTCCACGTCTCGAACTGCGGCCCGGAGATCCACACCGGGGCGCCTTCGAGGACCCCGAGCAGCACGTCGCGGTCCCCGACGATGAATTCACCGTCGGGGTAACACATCGGCGACGACCCGTCGCAGCAGCCGCCGGACTGGTGAAACATCACCCGTCCGTGCCGACGCTGCAACCGGTTCAGGAGTTCGGCGGCCGCCGCGGTGATCAACGCCCGCGGTGGCGCCACCTCCGCGTCGGGATTTCGGCGCGTTTCCGTTGGCCCAGCGGCGGTTTGCGCGCCGAAGTCACTCATTAGAAGAAGCCTTGGGCTTTGTTGGAGTAGGAGACGAGGAGGTTCTTGGTCTGCTGGTAATGGTCGAGCATCATCTTGTGGTTCTCGCGGCCGATGCCGGACTGCTTGTAGCCACCGAACGCCGCATGCGCGGGATAGGCGTGATAGCAGTTGGTCCACACCCGGCCGGCCTTGATGTCGCGGCCTGCGCGGTAGGCGGTGTTGCCGTCGCGGCTCCACACCCCGGCACCGAGTCCGTAGAGGGTGTCGTTGGCGATGCGGATGGCGTCGTCATAGTCGTTGAACGACGTCACCGACACCACCGGGCCGAAGATCTCCTCCTGGAAGATCCGCATGGCGTTGTCGCCGGTGAAAATCGTCGGCTGCACGTAGTAGCCGCCGTTGAGGTCGCCGCCGAGCTGGGCGCGCTCACCGCCGGTCATGATCTGGGCGCCCTCGCTCTTGCCGATCTCGATGTAGGACAGGATCTTCTCCAGCTGGTCGTTGGAGGCCTGCGCACCGATCATGGTCTCGGTGTCCAGCGGATCGCCTTGCCGGACCGCCTTGGTGCGGATGGCCGCCATCGCGAGAAACTCGTCGTAGATGTCGGCCTGGATCAGGCTGCGCGACGGGCAGGTACACACCTCGCCCTGGTTGAGGGCGAACATCGTGAACCCTTCGAGCGCCTTGTCCTGATAGTCGTCGGCGGCGGCCATCACATCGGAGAAGAAGATGTTCGGGCTCTTGCCGCCGAGCTCCAGGGTGACCGGGATCAGGTTCTGGCTGGCGTACTGCATGATCAGTCGGCCAGTGGTGGTCTCACCGGTGAACGCGATCTTGGCGATGCGGTTGCTCGATGCCAGCGGCTTGCCCGCTTCCACGCCGAAACCGTTGACCACGTTGAGGACACCGGCGGGAAGCAGATCGGCGATCAGCGAGATGAGGTAGAGCACCGAGGCCGGGGTCTGCTCGGCGGGCTTGAGCACGATCGCGTTGCCCGCGGCCAGGGCGGGGGCCAGCTTCCAGACCGCCATCAGGATCGGGAAGTTCCACGGGATGATCTGGCCGACCACACCCAGCGGCTCGTGGAAGTGGTAGGCGACGGTGTCCTCGTCGATCTGGCTCAGCGCGCCTTCCTGCGCCCGGATCGCGGCGGCGAAGTACCGAAAGTGGTCCACTGCCAACGGAATATCGGCATTGAGCGTTTCGCGGATCGGCTTGCCGTTGTCCCAGGACTCAGCCAGCGCGATCGACTCCAGATTCGCCTCGATGCGGTCGGCGATCTTGTTGAGGATCACCGCGCGCTCGGCGGCCGACGTCTTGCCCCAGGCCGGTGCAGCGGCGTGCGCGGCGTCGAGGGCCTTCTCGATGTCCGCATCGGTGGAGCGAGCAACCTCGGTGAACACTTCACCCGTTACCGGAGTCGGATTTTCGAAGTACTGACCGCCCACCGGGGCGGTCCACTCACCGCCGATGAAATTTTCGTATCTGGACTCAAACGACATGGCAGATCCAGCGGTACCGGGGCGGGCGAAAACAGTCATCAACGACTCCTTGTCGATGCGTAGTGCGACACAACTCACAGTACCGCTGCACGCACAATGGAAGGCATGGACGACCCCTATCTCTGGCTCGAGGACATCGCCGGTAGCGAGCAGTTGGACTGGGTGCGCAAGCACAACGATCCGACCGTCGCGGAATTCAGCGGCGAGACCTTCGACCAGCTGCGCGCCGAGGCGCTGGAGGTCCTCGACACCGATGCGCGGATCCCGTACGTGCGCCGGCGCGGCGAGTATCTCTACAACTTCTGGCGCGACGCGGCCAACCCGCGGGGCCTGTGGCAGCGGACCACCCTTGACAGGTATCTCTCCGCCGATCCGCAGTGGGACGTCATCATCGACGTCGACGCGCTCGCGGCAGCCGACGGCCAGAAGTGGGTGTGGGCCGGAGCCGACGTCATCGAGCCCGACCACACGCGGGCGCTGATCAGCCTGTCGCCCGGCGGCTCGGATGCGGCGATCGTGCGTGAATTCGATATGGTCAAGCGGGAATTCGTCGCCGGCGGGTTCGAGCTGCCGGAGGCCAAGTCGCTCCTGACGTGGGAAGACCACGACACCGTACTGGTGGGCACGGACTTCGGGCCCGACTCGATGACCGAGTCCGGCTACCCGCGGATCGTGAAGCGGTGGTGCCGCGGTCAGCCGCTCGCAGAGGCGGAAACACTGTTCACCGGACCGGTCACCGACGTCGCCGTGGGCGCGTCGGTGGATCGCACCCCCGGTTATGAACGCACACTGCTGAGCCGGGCCGTCGATTTCTTCAACGATCAGGTCTACGAGCTTCGATCCGGTGAACTGATTCGCATCGACGCCCCGACCGACGCCAGCCTGTCGATTCATCGCGAGTGGCTGCTGATCGAAC
Source organism: Actinomycetes bacterium (assembly GCA_023416315.1). Classification (GTDB taxonomy): domain Bacteria; phylum Actinomycetota; class Actinomycetes; order Mycobacteriales; family Mycobacteriaceae; genus Mycobacterium. The sequence continues at coordinate 11,923 of JAEZIA010000073.1, read as the reverse complement.
TGCGCAGCGACTGGAACACCGGCACCGCGTCGTATCGAACCGGGTCGCTGATAGCCGCCAATTACGAGCAATTCCTCAACGGCACAGCGGAATTGGCGGTGGTGTTCGAGCCCGACGAACACTCCAGCCTGCACCAGTACTCCTGGACACGCGACCGGTTGCTGTTGGTGACGCTGGTCGACGTGGCCAGCCGGGTGGAGATCGTGACACCCGGATCGTGGACGCGGGAACCGGTCGCCGGGGTCGGCCACAACACGGTGATCGTCGCCACCGACGAGGACGGTGACGAAATCTTCTTGGATTCCAGCGATTTCATCACGCCGTCACGATTGCTGCACGGCCGCGCGGGTGGCGCGCTGACCGAGGTGAAGCGGGCACCGTCGTTCTTCGACGCCGCGGACCTGGCGGTGTCGCAGCACTTCGCGACCTCCGACGACGGCACCGCGATCCCCTACTTCGTCGTCGGCCACAAGCACACCACCGCGCCGGGCCCGACGCTGCTCGGTGGCTACGGCGGATTCGAGGTGTCGCGGACGCCGGGTTACGACGGTGTGCTCGGCCGGCTCTGGTTGTCGCGGGGTGGGACGTACGTGCTGGCCAACATTCGCGGCGGTGGCGAGTACGGACCGAGCTGGCACACCCAGGCGATGCGAGAGGGACGGCACAAGGTCGCCGAGGATTTCGCCGCCGTGGCACGAGATCTCGTCGCCCGCGGTATCACCACCGTCGAGCAGCTGGGTGCACAGGGCGGCAGCAACGGCGGCCTGCTGATGGGCATCATGCTGACGAAATACCCGGAGTTGTTCGGCGCGCTGGTGTGCCAGGTTCCGCTGCTGGACATGAAACGCTTCCACCTGCTGTTGGCGGGCGCCTCCTGGGTGGCCGAGTATGGCGATCCGGATGATCCCGACGACTGGGCGTTTATCTCGGAATACTCGCCGTATCAGAACATTTCGGCAGACAAGCGGTATCCCCCGGTACTGATCACCACATCGACGCGCGACGACCGGGTGCATCCCGGCCACGCCAGGAAGATGACGGCGGCGCTGGAGGAGGCCGGGCATCGGGTCTGGTACTACGAGAACATCGAGGGTGGTCACGCCGGCGCGGCCGACAACGCCCAGACCGCGTTCAAGTCGGCGTTGAGCTATTCCTTTCTGCACCGCATGCTGGGCTGATCGGCAATCAGCCCTCAAGTCGTCGACTGAATTGACCAGCCCCCGTTCCGGAGTACCCTCGAGCTAACAGCTAACGCGCTAGGGGGTATCAGTGCAGGTCGACGTCGGTGAGATGCGCTCCGGCGCAAACCGCTCCTACACCGCGGCTTCGCTGGCCATGGAAGGCGCTGACCAGCTGGGGCGGGCCAATCCGGTCTCGGGGATCTTCGGCGCCTTCCCGGCTGCGGAGTCGTTTCACTCCGCGCTGTCCGAGGCGCACAGCAACCACATCCAGCGGCTGCGTAGTCACGAGAACCACCTCGGGGTGCTGGGCGACAAAGGGCACAAGACCGCGTCGGTATTCATCGACATGGAGGAGCGCAACGCCGAGGCCCTCCGCTCGGTGCTGTGACCGAGTACCCGAGCCTGACCCACATCAGCATCGGCGCTCTCATCGGTGAGGCCGGTGGTGACCCGTGGCAGGTCGACGCGACGATGCAGAGTGGGGATCCCGGCGCGATCGCCGATCTCGGTCGGGCGTTCTACAGCGCCGCCGCCTGCACCGCCGAGACCTACACCGAGTTCGAGCAGGCGCAAGCCCGGTTCCGGACGTCGTGGAACCGGGCGAACGGCGAACACCCGATCAACGACAGCGCCGAGGTCCAGCGAGCCACCACCCGGTTGATGGTTCAGCGTGACCAGCTGCCCGCCATTGGCGCGGACCTGAGCACCATAGCGGCGAATCTGGCTGAGGTACAGCGCTTTTCCCGCATGCAGGTGGAGAACCTCGACACCCAGCTGCACTACATCGATGCGTTGATCGATCAGGCGCTGGCGAATGATCAGGACACCTCGGCCTTGGAGGACAACGCGATCTCGGCGACGTCCACGGTGTTGGGTCAGGTCGAGTCGCTGCGCGACGATTACGGCGCCAAGCTGGAGGCCTCGCTGACCGAGCTGCGCGTCGAGCACGGCTATGACCCCGCTCCCATCGAGGGCGTCGACGGCGACGGTGAGCCCGGCTCGGAGCAACGCGGCCGCGAGTCGACCGACTATTACGACGCCAACCAGCGCGCTAAGGACGAGGCGCTGGTCAACAGCGGCGGCCCGATGACGCAGGAGAAGGCCGACGCCGCAGCGCGGTTGCGCGACTTCGCCACCGCCACCGATCCCGCCGCCGACGCCGACGCGCGACGGCTGGCGGGTGAACGCCTCGACGACTTCCGGATGGCCAACTTCGTCGGGCCACTTCCCAAGGATCCCATCCTCGGTGGCGACGCCCGCAGCCGTGCCCAGCACCGGCTGGACATGCAGCGTCAGTTGCAGCAGGGGTTGTATGGCATGCCACCGATGACGGCCGACCAAGCGACGCAGGCGTTGGACGACGGTGACCAGTTCGGTCGCGTGATCACCGCCAAGCAGGCGATGTTCGCGCTGACCAGCCAGGGCATGTCCGAGGATGGCGCCAAAGCAGTGCTCAACGACATGCTGCACGGCGGGAACGATCTCGCGGGCGTCACCGGACCGGCCGCCAACGGCGTCGAAGCCTACGGTGAGCGGATACCCGGCGGCCGACACGCGAAGCTGGAAGATCTGCTGTCGCCGGCCGACGCCGAGAAGTGGGCCCGCATCGCAGGCAGGGTAGGCAAGGTCGGTGATGTGCTTCAACTGGTCAATGCCCTCAACGACAAGGCCAACGGCGGAAGCAACGAGGAGTTCGGCAGCGCGGTCGGTGGCGTGCTCGGCGGTTCTGCGGCCGCGTGGGGTGCGGCCGCCGTCGCCGGCTCGTTCACCGGCCCATGGACCACCGCGGCGATTGTCGTCGCGGCCAGCGTGGTCGGTGGTGTCGGCGGCGAAGAGCTGGGCGGCGGTATCGGATCGCTGTTCGACCCGGCCTTCGGGGCAGCCGGTGGCGGCGGAAAGAGTTGGTGAGCAATGACGTTCCACGAGATTTCCGGTTATGTGGCGATCGTCGCGCTGGGCGCCGCCGCGATCTTCAGCAGCTTCCCGTTGTGGAAATCGGCGACCCTGTCGCCGGATTCCATCCAGCGGCGCGTGTGGTGGACCTGCTGCGCGATCGCCACGGTGTCGGCGTTCATCTGGCAGCTTCCCCGTTGGGGCACAGGGCTATTCGCAGCGGTCCTGCTGGCGCTGGCGCTCGTCGCCGTCGCCGGCCGCTGGACCACCTTCATCAAGATCAACGGACGCGTCTACGCCGCCTCCCCCCGCCCGGACCGGCCACCGGCGTTGGCGTCGGCCGACGACCAGTACGAGTGCTGAGTCAGCCTTCGCGTTCTACTCCTTGACCATCGGCCCGCACGCAACTTCACTGCGGTAATGGACCCCGAATTCGAAACCGTCCGCTACGCCACCGACGGACCCGTCGCCACCGTCACACTCAACCGTCCCGAGCAGCTCAACACCATCGTCCCGCCGATGCCCGACGAGATCGAGGCCGCGATCGGACTGGCCGAGCGCGACCCGTCGGTGAAGGTCATCGTGCTGCGTGGTGCCGGTCGCGCATTCTCCGGCGGCTACGACTTCGGCGAGGGCTTCCAGCACTGGGGCGAATCGATGATGACCGACGGGCGTTGGGATCCCGGCAAGGACTTCGCGATGGTCAGCGGCCGTGCGACCGGCCCGACAAGTAAGTTCATGGCCATCTGGCGCGCGACCAAACCCGTGATCGCCCAAGTACACGGCTGGTGCGTGGGCGGCGCCAGCGACTACGCCCTGTGCGCCGATCTGGTGATCGCCAGCGAGGACGCGGTGATCGGGACGCCGTACAGCCGGATGTGGGGCGCCTATCTGTCCGGGATGTGGCTGTACCGCCTCAGCTTCAGCAAGGCCAAGTGGCATTCGCTGACCGGCCGCCCGCTCAGCGGGGTCCAGGCGGCCGAGATCGAACTGATCAACGAGGCGGTGCCCTTCGATCGGCTGGAAGCCCGGGTCGCCGAGATCGCCGCCGACCCGGCGCGGATTCCGTTGTCGCAGTTGCAGGCTCAGAAGTTGATCGTGAACCAGGCCTACGAGAACATGGGCCTGGCGAGTACCCAAACCCTCGGCGGCATCCTGGACGGGTTGATGCGCAACACCCCGGACGCACTCGATTTCATCACCACCGCGGAAACCCAGGGCGTGCGCGCCGCCGTCGAGCGCCGCGACGGTCCATGGGGTGACTACAGCCAGGCGCCGCCGGAGCGACGACCGGACCCGACGCACATCATCGAGCCCTAGCCGGTTCTGGCCAGGCTCACCAGCAGCGACACGATCACCCCGATGACCACCAGGCCGCCGCCGACCACCAGGGTGATGTTCAACCACTGATGCATGCTGATCTCGGCGGTGCCGACCAGCACCTCGGCGATCCGCCGGATGTCACCGGAGGCGTTGTCCAACACCGTGTTCAGTCGGCGCCGGCCGAACTCGATTGCGGCCCAACCCGACGCGCCGACCAGCAGCGCGGACACACCCAACCCCACCAGCATCTTGCCTCGACTGCGGGCGATGAACAGTGTGAACACCGCGAACAGGCCGGTAAGCACCGCCACGCCGACGCTCACCCACGGCCCGAACACGGCGACCGAGCGCAACGCACCTGGGCGCAGCACCGCAGGAGCGTTGTCGGTCAACGGAATTGGTATCGAGGACGGCAACGTCACGTCGTAGTCGCTGAGTGTCTCCTGGAAGGCGGCATCGGACAGCATCGGCGCGACGTCGATCACCCAGCGGCCTCGGTCGTCGACGCTCGAGGAGACCCGGTCGGTGAACAACCATCGGTGGGCGAAGCGGTTCGCCTGAGCGAACTGACCGGGAAACGCCGAACTCGAGGTGTAGGTGGCGGCCACCAGACTCACCGTCCCGGTGTTGACGCTGGTGCCCAGGCGGGCCACCTGCGTCGTCAACTCCGAGGCCATCGCCGACTGCAGGGCGGGGTCGGTCGCCGCCTTCTGCGCCAGCGCGGCGTAACCGTCCTCGTCGACCAGATGCTGTTGCGTCCACACCGCGGGGAGGGCCATCGCCAATAAGAGCGTCGTGACGAGCCACATCAGTAGCGTCGCCGCGAACCGCACGCATCCTCCTTCGGCGGGGACGCGGGACCTCAGTCGGAGTGAGTCGCGCGGCCCACGATCAAGGGGTCGGGCACGCCGACCACCTCATGGTCTTTGTTGTCGTAGTCGAACTTACTCAGCACATGGCGCATCGCGTTGATCCGCGCGCGTTTCTTGTCGTTGCTTTTGACGACGGTCCACGGCGCGGTCTCGGTGTCGGTCCAGGCGAACATCTCTTCCTTGGCCGTGGTGTAGTCACTCCATTTGTCCAGCGACGCCAGATCTGTCGGCGAGAGTTTCCACTGCCGCACCGGGTCGACCTGGCGGATGGTGAACCGGGTGCGCTGTTCGCTCGGCGAGACCGAGAACCACAGCTTGATCAGGCTGATTCCGTCGTTGACCAGCATCTGCTCGAACAGCGGCGCCTGCCGGATGAACTCGGCGTGCTGTTTGGGCGTGCAGTAGCCCATCACCCGCTCCACGCCGGCCCGGTTGTACCAGGACCGGTCGAACAGCACGATCTCACCGGCGGCAGGCAGGTGGGTGACGTAGCGCTGGAAGTACCACTGGGTGCGTTCCTTCTCGGTCGGCTTCTCCAGTGCGACCACCCGCGCGCCGCGCGGGTTGAGGTGTTCCATGAACCGCTTGATGGTGCCGCCCTTGCCTGCGGCGTCGCGTCCCTCGAACACGATGACGTGGCGCAGCCCGTGGGCTTGACTCCACTTCTGCAGTTTCAGCAGCTCGATTTGCAGCAGCCGCTTCTGCTCCTCGTACTCGGCGCGCGACATGCGGTGTTCGTAGGGGTAGTTCTCCCGCCAGGTGTCGACGGCAAGCCCGGCGGCGTCGAGCAACACCGGGTCGTCATCGTCGTCATCGAAGATTGTGTAGCCGTGGCTGTCGAGGGACACCGGCGGAAGCTAGCAGCGGCCGGGAAACTCGACGTGACGCTGCGGTGAATGACGGCCCGCTACAACAACCGCACATGACAAGATCGCGCTACCCAGAAACAACCCGCCGACCGTATCGGTGAAGTAGTGATAGGTGACCGCCTGTCCGAGCATGCCCAGCAGTAGCCAGCAGATCGCGGCGACGGTGACGTACAACCGGGCACCGACCACCAACATCACCATGCCGAGCACCACCACCATGACTGTGGTGTGGCCGCTGGGGTAGGCGACCGCGCCATCCTTCTGTCTGCCGAAAACCTCCTTGAGAACACGGGAAAGGATTACGGCGGCAACAGGACTCAGGGCAACCACTCCGACGAGCAGCCAGCGCCGCCGGTAGGCCGCCAGCCCCAGCGCGCCGAGCAGCAGCAGCGCGACCGTGCGCTGGTCAGTGAAGAACAGCAGCCAGCCCAGCGCGCTTCCGCGGCCCCGCTGAAACCAGTCGTCGACCGGCGTCGACCCCTTCCCCACCAGCCAGCCGAGCAGCACCATCGCCGCCAACCCGACCGGTGGCCACCAGCGGACCGCGGTGGTGATCAGCGGGCGATGCCCCGCACGTACGCGGCCTGGCCCAGGTGCTGGGCGCAGTCGTCGATGACGCTGACCAGCCGGACGCTGGCCGTGACCGGCGGATTCCAGTTCTTGTCGACCACCCGGGCGAGTTCCTCGGTGGTGACACTGGCGATGTACTCCAGGGTGGCCTTGTGCACGGCGTGGTAGTAGCCCGCCAGCAGATCGGCGGGCGCCCGAACCTTGCCCACTTCCTCGGGGGTGTGGCCGTAGCCGTGCGCGTCGCGGGGCAGGTCGAGATCGAATCGGTCCACCCATCCGCCGGTGAACCACACCTGTTCGGTGCCGGCGATGTCCGCGACCTGCGCATCCTGGATGCGGGCGCTGTGCCACACCAGCCAGGCGATGCTGTTGGCCGTCGCGGTCGGCCGGAAGAACGAGATCTCGTCGGTCAGATCGTCGGTGATGTCCTGGACATGTTCGATGATCCGGGTGAACGAGTCGCGCAGAAATTCGCGGGCAGCGTCGGCATCCGTTAGTGAGTCGGCCATGACTGCGACGCTACGCGGAGTTCGTCGGGACCTGGGCCTCAGGTTGGGCACCGTGGAAGACCGCCTCCACATTGTTGCCGTCCGGGTCGCGGACGAAGGCCCCGTAGTAGCCGGGGTGGTACTCCGGCCACAGCCGCGGCTCGTGCAGCGGTTCGGCGCCCACCGCCAGCGCGGTGTGGAAGAAGGCTTGCACCGATTCGGCATCCTTGGCCGCGAACGCGATGTGCACCTCGCGGTTGGGACCGGTGGCGTCGCCGGCCGAGGCGTCGGCGATCCAGAACGTGGGTTTGCCCTCGACGCCGTAGCCGATCGCCGGGCCGAAGTCGAGCACCCGCTGGTAGCCCAGGACGTGCAGGACTTTGTCGTAGAACTCTTGGGATCTGGCGTAGTCGCTGCAGTTGATTCCGAAGTGATCGATCACAGCTCCCATCCAAGCAGGCGACGTAACCTGAGCCCCATGAAATACGACTTGGTCATCCGCAACGGCACGATCGTCGACGGCCTTGGCGGAGCGCCCTACCCCGGTGACGTCGCGGTGTCCGACGGTGTCATCGCTGCGGTCGGCACCGTCACAGAGTCGGGTGAGCGCGAGATCGACGCGACCGGACTGCTCGTCACGCCGGGCTTCGTCGACCTGCACACCCATTACGACGGGCAGGCGATCTGGTCGGACCGCATGACACCGTCGTCGGCGCACGGGGTGACGACGGCGGTGATGGGCAACTGCGGCGTCGGGTTCGCGCCGTGCCGCCCGGAGGACCACGACGTGCTGGTCGATGTGATGGCCGGCGTCGAGGACATCCCCGGGGTGGTGATGGTCGACGGGCTGCCCTGGACCTGGGAGACCTTCCCTGAGTTCCTCGACGCGCTGGACTCGCGGCAGCGGGACATCGATGTTGCCGCGTTCCTTCCGCACTCCCCGCTGCGGGTCTACGTCATGGGTCAGCGCGGCGTGGACCGCGAGCTGCCCACCGCCGAGGATCTGGCGCTCATGCGCAAGCTGGCCGCGGAGGCGATTCACGCGGGCGCACTCGGCTTCGCTTCGTCACGGCTCACCCTGCACAAAACCTCTGGCGGACAACCGATTCCGAGTTACGAAGCGCAGTATGAGGAGATCGAGGCGATCGCACGGGGTGTCGACGACGCCGGCGGCGGTCTGCTGCAGTTCGTGCCGGATCTAATGGCCGGCGATTACGAGGGCGCACTGAAGGCGGTGTTCGACGTCGCCTCGGAAGTGGGACTGCCCGTGACGTTCACGCTCGCGATCGGCAATGCAGGCCCGCCGATCCACCTCGACGCACTGCGCATGGTCGAGAAGGCCAACGCCAACGGCGGCGACGTGACGGGGCAGATCTTCCCGCGCCCGATCGGCCTGGTACTCGGCCTGGACCTGTCCGGCAACCCGTTCATCATGTACCCGGCATACCGGGAGATCGCCGATCTGCCACTGGCGGAACGCGTCGCGGAGATGCGTAAACCCGAAGTGCGCCAACGTATTCTGAACGACAGCCCGGCCAGTGACGGACATCCGCTGATGTTCGCCGCCCAGGCGTGGAACTACATGTACCCGCTCGGCGATCCGCCGAACTACGAACCGGCACCGTCGGATTCGATCGGGGCCCGGGCGAGGACCCGCGGTGTCAGCCCGGCCGAGGAGGCCTACGACCGGCTGCTCGACGACGACGGTCATGCCATGCTGCTGGTCACCCTCGCCAACTTCCGCGACAACTCGCTGGACACGGTGGCGGAGTTGATCCAGCGCGACGACGCCGTCCTCGGCTTGGGTGACGGCGGCGCGCACTACGGGATGATCTGCGATGCAAGCTATCCCACCTACATGCTGACGCACTGGGTGCGGGATCGGGAGTCGGGCCGGCTGCCGGTGGAGCGGGTGATCCAGGAGCTGACATCGGTGCCTGCACGGATCGCCGGACTGGCGGAGCGCGGCCGGCTCGCGGTGGGCTACAAGGCCGACATCAACGTGATCGACGCCGACGCGCTGCGGTTGCACCGGCCCACCGTCAAGTCCGACCTGCCCGCAGGCGGCCGACGGCTGGACCAGACCGCCGACGGCTACGTGGCGACGATCGTGTCCGGCGAGGTGATCTCGGAGAACGGGGTGCCGACTGCGGCGCGACCGGGCAAGCTGATTCGTGGACGGCAGCCGGCGCCCGCCTCATGAGTGGGGTCGCGCTTGAGCGCGGGAACGTCGGAAAGGCCTTGGCCGCGGGCGGCGAGCTCACGCGCGAGGTCGGCGCCGATGCCCGAGGAGGCCGCGGTGAGGACGGCAGTGGACTCAGGTGACGGCGTAGGCAGCGACAAGTGCTTGCCACCCCTGGGCCACAGTGCCGGCATTCCCGGGCCGTCGCAGGGTCTCCGCAGTATCGTCTGCCCATGAGCGTCAAGGTTGATCTCGATCAGCTGGCCGGCACGCTGGGGAAATACGGCTTCGGCTACCTGATCACCGTGGGCGACGACCATCGCGCGCACACCGTCGCTGTCGATGCCCAACTCAACGGCGGCGTCATCGACGTGGGCACGGTCGGCAACAGCACCCGCCGCAACATCTGCGGCCATCCGGACGCCACGCTGCTGTGGCCGCCGGTCGAGCACGGCGGTTACAGCCTCATTGTCGATGGCCGCGGCGAGCTCACCGACGACTTCCTTCGCGTGATCCCGCAGCGCGCGGTGCTGCATCGGCCGGCGCGGTCCAACAGGCCGACCGCATCCGGCTGCGGTGACGACTGCGTGCCGCTGGAGGGATAGCCCGCCGACTGTGCGGATTCGTCCGCGACACGCCGTCGATCGCGGATGAGGACGCACACTCACCAGGTGCGAGGACATCCACGTGCCGTTAGCGCGGCATCGACCCGCTCGAGAAAGACCCGCGGAGTGTTATGCAACATCGAGCTGGTGAGCCGGATGTCGATCCATCCCAGCTCGGGCAGCCTCGCGTAGCGCTCGACGTCCTTGGACCGCTGTTTGGGATCAGTCCAATGGTGCGCGCCGTCGAAATCGACGCCGACGCGCCACTCCGGCCATCCCATGTCGAGCCGGGCGACGACGAACCCGTGCTCGTCGCACACTCGAACTTGAGTATCTGGCCGGGGAAACCCGTTGTGCACGAGGAGAAGTCGCGTCAACGATTCATAGGGTGATTCCGATCCGCCGTCGACTAGAGCGAGCACCCGGCGTAGCTGCGCGAGGCCACGAGCTCCGCGATGGCGGGCAATGACGGCATCGACGTCGTCGACCTTGAGATCGGTGGCCTGCATCAGCGCGTCGACCCGTTGCACCGCCGACGTGACGTCGAGTCGTCGTCCGAGGTCAAATGCCGTCCGAGCCGGCGTGGTGACGGGAAGTCCAAGCTCCTGCTGCTTCTCGTCACCGGCCAACCCATCGGTGTGGACGACGACACCCGGCGGCGGCCGGCGATTCGTGTGGACAAGTTCGGCGGGCGCATCCCCGTCGATCCACTTCGCCCCCAACACGGCTGACGCCGACAATCCAGCCAGCACTCCTCTGCGCCCGGACCAAAGCCAGGCCGCACGGGCACGATCTATCGCCGAAAGGTCGACATCACGTGGAATCCAGACACCCGGATAGACCGCCGCGTGGAACCGCCTGAGCTCCCGAAAGGTAAGGGCATCGGCAGCCAACGCCTCAGCCGCGAGGAACGGCCAAGGAATGCTCTGCATTCGCGAAGACTGGCACTGCAGCGCGACGGGTGCTTTCGGCTATCCACAGCGGCGGCCGCGAGTGTGCGAGTCCGTACGCAAATCGCGGCGTGTTGCGGATGAAACCGCACACTCGCAGGCAGGCGACACGAAAAAGCCCCGGTGCGGCTGGCCGCACCGGGGCTTTTCTCGTACTGGGACTTAGAAGTCCATACCGCCCATGCCACCGGTCGGGTCGCCCGCAGGAGCGGCGGCCTTCTCCGGCTTGTCGGCGACGACGGCCTCGGTGGTGAGGAACAGCGCCGCGATGGACGCTGCGTTCTGCAGCGCCGAGCGGGTGACCTTCACCGGGTCGGCGACGCCGGCCTTGAGCAGGTCCTCGTACTCACCGGTTGCGGCGTTGAGGCCGGTTCCCTGGGCCGAGTTGGTGACCTTCTCTGCGACAACGCCGGGCTCCAGGCCCGCGTTGAAGGCGATCTGCTTCAGCGGAGCCGACAGCGCAACCTTCACGATGTTGGCGCCCGTGGCCTCGTCACCGGTGAGCGAGAGCTCGTCCAGCGCCGGAGCCGACTGCAGCAGAGCCACGCCACCACCGGCGACGATGCCCTCCTCGACGGCGGCCTTGGCGTTGCGCACGGCATCTTCGATGCGGTGCTTGCGCTCCTTGAGCTCAACCTCGGTGGCAGCGCCGGCCTTGATCACCGCAACACCGCCGGCCAGCTTGGCCAGGCGCTCCTGCAGCTTCTCGCGGTCGTAGTCGGAGTCGCTGTTCTCGATCTCGCTGCGGATCTGGGCCACCCGGCCGGCGATGGCGTCGGAATCACCGGCACCCTCGACGATGGTGGTCTCGTCCTTGGTCACCACGACCTTGCGAGCCTGGCCCAGCAGGGAGATGTCGGCGGTCTCGAGCGACAGGCCGACCTCTTCGCTGACAACCTGGCCACCGGTCAGGATCGCGATGTCCTGCAGCATGGCCTTGCGGCGGTCACCGAAGCCCGGGGCCTTGACGGCGACGGACTTGAAGGTGCC
>JAEZIA010000050.1 GCA_023416315.1 Actinomycetes bacterium | reverse complement strand
GGTAACCTCCTTCGCCCGCCCGGCTCGACCCGCACCCTTCTCGTGCCAATCTCATGAAAGAGCTTGTTGGAGAACATGTCTGCTACCCTCGCTGAGCTGGCCGAAGTCTCAGCAACCAAGTTCATCCTCGCGTTGTTCGTCGATCTGCGCGGAAAGCCTTGCGCCAAGCTGGTTCCCGTCGAAGCCGTGGACCTGCTGGCCACCGAGGGTGTGGGCTTCGCCGGCTACGCCGTCGGCGCCATGGGACAGGAGCCCAAGGACCCGGATCTGATGGCGCTGCCGGACGCCGCGTCGTTCACCCCGATCCCCTTCATCAAAGAAGGCCTGGCGATCGTGCACTGCGACCCGCACGTCGAGGGCCGGCCGTGGCCGTACGCCCCGCGGGTGATCCTGAAGTCCTTGGTCCAGCGGGCCGCCGACGCGGGATTCGAACCCTGGGTCGGCGCGGAAGTCGAGTACTTCCTGCTGACCCGCGGCGCCGACGGGAGCCTGGCCACCGCGGACGCCGCCGACACCGCCGACCAGCCGTGTTACGACGCGCGCGGCGTCACCCGGATGTACGACCACCTCACCGCCATCTCGACGGCGATGAACACCCTCGGCTGGTCCAATTACGCCAACGATCACGAGGACGGCAACGGCCAGTTCGAGCAGAACTTCAAGTTCGCCGATGCGCTGACCACCGCCGACCGGGTGGTGACGCTGCGGTACCTGTTGTCGATGATCGCCGCCGAGCGCGGCATGGTTGCCACCTTCATGCCCAAGCCGTTCTCCGACCGCACCGGCAGTGGCCTGCACCTGCACCTGTCGCTGACCAGCGGTGGCACGCCGGTGTTCCCCGAGGACTGCGACGAGCGCGGGCTCGGCCTGTCGGCCACCGCCTATGCATTCATCGGCGGCATCCTCGACCACGCCTGCGCGCTGCAAGCGGTAGTCGCGCCAACGGTCAACTCCTACAAGCGGACCGGGGCGCTGACCACGGCCTCTGGCGCGTCCTGGGCACCGCGGCTGCCGACCTACGGCGGCAACGACCGCACCCACTACATCCGGGTGCCGGATGCGCAGCGCGTGGAGCTTCGCGGCGGCGACGGCTCGGCCAACCCATACCTTGCCATCGCGGCGGCGCTGGGCGCCGGGATCGACGGGATCAAGCGCAGCGCCGACCCAGGCCCGATCGGCAGCACCGACGGCCGCACCGCGCTGCCACCGACCCTGCTGCACGCCGTCGAGGAACTCGAGGGCGACGCCGTGGTCACCGGTGTGCTCGACACCGCGGGCGAGGGCGTATCCGCCTACTTCGCCGGCATCAAACGCGACGAGTTCTTCGCCTACCACAGCGCGGTCAGTCCGTGGGAGGTCGACCAGTACCTGACCGCATTCTGACCCCCGAGGAAGGAACAACCATGTGTGGGATCGTGGGTCTGCACCTGCGCAACCCTGCGCTCTACCCCCGGCTCGGCGAACTGCTGACCGGCATGCTGTGCGAAATGTCGGACCGCGGAAGCGATTCCGCCGGTGTAGCCGTCTACGGTGATCCGAACTGGTCACCGGCCGGGCAGGCGACGGTGTCGGTACTCGATGTCGACGACACCCCCGAGCAGATCTCGGCCGCCCTGCATACGGCACTCGGCGGCGAGGTGTCCGTACACCGTGTCGACGAAACCCTGCTGGTGTCGGCCGGTACCACCCCGGAGACGCTGCATGCGGCGATCACCGCGCACTACCCGCACGCGCTGATCGCCGGGTTCGGCGCCAACGTGGCGGTGCTCAAGGGAGTGGGGCATCCGCGCGCGCTCACCGAGGCCTGGCGACTGCCGGAGTCGCAGGGCTGGCAAGGGGTAGGTCACACCAGGATGGCCACCGAGTCGGCGGTGATCCCGGCGGGCGCCCACCCGTACGCCGTGGGGCCGGATCAATGCCTGGTGCACAACGGATCCTTCGCCAACCACGCCACCATTCGCCGCGACCTGATCGCCCAGGGCGTCGCGTTCGACAGCGAGAACGACACCGAGGTCGGTGCCCGCTTCGTGGCCGAGCAGCTCGCTCAGGGGCGCGACGTCGAATCGGCTCTCAAGGAGCTGTGCGCCACCTTCGACGGCTTCTACACGCTGCTGGTGTCCAACCACGACTCGTTCGCCGTCGTCCGCGACGCGATCGCCTGCAAGCCCGCGGTGATCGCGGAGACCGACGACTGGGTGGCGATGGCCAGCGAATACCGTGCGCTGGCCGGGCTTTCCGGCGTGGAGAAGGCCGCGATCTGGGAGCCGGAGCCGGAGGTGGTGTACGCATGGACACGCTAGCCACCACCTTCGACCTGAGCAGCACACCGCTGCGGGAGGTCAACGCGGCCCTGCACGCCCCCGACGTCTCGGGCGAGTTCCTGATCACCAACCCCGCGGGCGCCCACAACGTCGCGGTCGGCCTCGATGCCCCGCTGCGGGTCGAAATCGACGGCCACGTCGGCTATTACGCGGCCGGGATGAACAAGCAGGCCGAGGTCATCATCGACGGCAATGCCGGGACCGGCGTCGCCGAGAACATGATGAGCGGCACCGTGTGGGTCAAGGGCAACGCCTCGCAGTCGGCAGGCGCCACCGCGCATGGCGGCCTACTCGTGATCGAGGGCAATGCCGCTGCGCGGTGCGGGATCTCGATGAAGGGCGCCGATATCGTGGTCGGCGGCAGTGTCGGGCACATGAGCGCGTTCATGGCACAGGCCGGGCGGCTGGTGATCCGCGGTGACGCCGGCGAGGCGCTGGGCGACTCGATCTACGAGGCTCGCCTCTACGTCCGCGGCGACGTGGCCTCCCTCGGTGCCGACTGCATCGCCAAGGAGATGCGCGACGAGCACCACGAGGAACTCGCCACGCTGCTCAAGGCGGCCGGATTCGAGGACGACGACACCCGCTCCTACACCCGCTACGGCTCGGCCCGTCAGCTCTATCACTTCCACATCGACAACAGCTCGGTTTACTAAATGACATACACCCAAGACGATCGCGCCCGCCTCGGCCTGCGCGAGTCGGCCACCTTTGACCGTGCCACCATCGCCGGCATCCAACGCGCCGCCGAAACCGGCATCTACGACATCCGCGGCTGGGGCGCCAAACGCCCGCTGCCGCACTTCGACGACCTGCTGTTCCTGGGCGCGTCGATGTCGCGGTACCCGCTGGAGGGCTACCGCGAACGGTGCGGCACCGACGTGGTGCTCGGTGACCGGCACGCCAAACATCCTCTGCACCTGGATATCCCGGTCACGATTGCAGGCATGTCGTTCGGTGCGCTGTCGGGTCCGGCGAAAGAAGCGCTGGGGCGTGGCGCCAGTGAGGTCGGCACGTCGACCACCACCGGCGACGGTGGAATGACGCCGGAGGAACGCGGCCAGTCCAAATACCTGGTTTACCAATACCTTCCATCGCGGTACGGGATGAACCCGGATGATCTGCGCAAGGCCGACGCCATCGAGGTGGTGCTCGGGCAGGGAGCCAAGCCCGGTGGCGGCGGAATGTTGCTGGGGCAGAAGATCTCCGAGCGGGTGGCCGGGATGCGCACCCTACCCGAAGGCATCGACCAGCGGTCGGCCTGCCGGCACCCGGACTGGACCGGGCCCGACGACCTTACGATCAAGATCAACGAGCTGCGCGAGCTCACCGACTGGGAAAAGCCCATCTACGTCAAGGTCGGGGCCACCCGGACCTACTACGACGTCAAACTCGCGGTTGCCGCCGGTGCCGACGTCGTCGTCGTCGACGGGATGCAGGGCGGCACCGCCGCCACCCAGGACGTGTTCATCGAGCATGTCGGTATCCCGACGCTGGCCGCGGTTCCCCAAGCAGTGCAGGCACTTTCCGAGCTCGGGGTGCATAGGAAGGTCCAGCTGATCGTATCCGGCGGCATCCGTACCGGTGCCGACGTCGCCAAGGCGATGGCGCTGGGCGCTGATGCGGTGGCGATCGGCACCGCCGCTCTGATCGCCTTGGGCGACAACAGCCCGAAGTATGCCGCCGAGTACGAGAAGATCGGCAGCGCAGCCGGTTTCTACGACGACTTCCAGGACGGCCGGGACCCGGCAGGCATCAGCACCCAGGACCCGGAGTTGGCGGCGCGACTCGATCCGATCGACGCCGGCCGACGGCTGGCCAACTACCTGCGGGTGCTCACCATGGAGGCGCAGACCATCGCGCGGGCCTGCGGCAAGGCGCACCTGCTGCACCTGGAGCCCGAGGACCTGGTCGCCGTCACGATCGAGGCCGCGGCGATGGCCGGGGTTCCGCTGGCAGGCACGTCCTGGATCCCCGGAGCGGGCACGTGAGCGAGACCGCCGATGTTGTGATCGTCGGCGGCGGACTCGAGGGGTGTGCCGCGGCCTGGGCACTCAGTCAGCGCGGCATCACCGATGTCGTTGTACTGGAACGACATACCGTCGGCTCCGGAATGACCGGCAAGTCCAGCGGCATCGTGCGCTGCCATTACGGAGTGAGCTCGCTGGCCGCGATGGCCACCGTCGGGCTCGAGGTGTTCGAGAAAGCCGAGGAAATCTTCGGCGACGACATCGGTTTCCGGCAAACCGGATACGTGGTCGGTGTCGGCGAACCCAATGTCGACGCGCTGCGCAACAGCATGGCCGCGCAACGGGCTGTGGGTGTGCAGACCGAGGAGATCGACGCCGCCGAGGTGGCCCGGCTGTGGCCGTTCGCCGACCTGTCGCCGTTCGCCGCGTTCGGCTGGGAGGCCCGCGGCGGTTACGGCGACGCCTACCAGACCGCGCAGGCGTTCGCGATCGCCGCCCGGGCGGCGGGGGTGCGAATCCGGCAGGGCGCCACGGTGATCGACCTGCTCACCGACGGTGACGCCGTAACCGGGGTCCGGTTGGCCGACGGCACCGAGATCAGCACGAGTCGCGTCGTCGTCGCGACCGGCGTGTGGACCCAGCCCTTCCTGGCGCCTTACGGAGTCGATGTGCCGATCCGGGTGGTGCGCGAGCAGATCGTGATGATCTCTCCCGGCGTCGAGTTGGGGCAGGTCCCGGTGTTCTCCGATCTGGTGTCGCTGCAGTACGTGCGCCCCGAAGTCGGCGGGGACGTGCTGTTCGGCAACAGCGACTTGTCCGACGTCGCGACCGCCGATCCCGACAACTATCTGAACCGAGCCACCGAGGACTTCGTCGACATCACCGTCGAGAAGGTCGGCACCCGCTTCCCCGGCTTCACCGGCGCGGCGATCACGTCGAGTTACGCCGGCTGTTACGACGTCACGCCGGACTGGAATCCGGTGATCTCGGCTTGCGGCCGCGAGGGGTTGTTCGTGGCCGCCGGGTTCAGCGGCCACGGGTTCAAGATCGCGCCCGCGGTCGGCCGGCTCGTCGCCGACCTGCTGGTCGACGGCCGCAGCAGTGATCCGCGGATTCCCGAGGCCGACTTCCGGCTGTCCCGCTTCGCCGAAGGTCAACTGCTGAAGAGCCCCTACCCCTATGTCGGCGCCGGCCAGATGCGATAGACACTGCCTGTGACCGATTTGCTCCGCAACCAGTCCGGTACTGCCCGCGACCGCGACCCGGGCGAGCCGGTCGCGGAACTGGAGTTCGAGGCCGCGATCGCGCGCAACGTGCGCCTGTTGCGTCAGCAATTGGGGCTATCGGTGGCCGACATGGCCAGCCGGGTGGGCATCTCCAAGGCGATGATGAGCAAGATCGAGAACGCGCAGACGTCGCCGAGCCTGTCCACATTGGCGTTGCTGGCCAAGGGTTTCGACGTGCCGGTGACCACGCTGTTCCGCGGCGCCGACGTCGAGCGGCCCGCCGCCTTCGTCAAGGCCGGCACGGGTGCGCGGATCGTGCGCACCGGCACCCGGGAGGGCCACGAGTACGAGCTGCTCGGATCGTTGCGCGGCGAACACAAACGGCTGGAATGCCTCCTGGTCACGCTGTCGGGCAAGAGCAAGACCTACCCGCTGTTCCAGCATCCCGGCACCGAGTTCATCTACGTGCTCGAAGGCGTCATGGACTACGCGCACAGCCGCTCGGTGTACCGGCTGCATCCCGGCGATTCCCTGCAGATCGACGGTGAAGGCGCGCACGGCCCGGCGGACCTGATCGAGGTGCCGATCCGGTTCCTGTCGGTTATCGCTTTTCCCGATTCCCAGGTCTAGCCGACTGACCGTTGCCGCTGCCGACGGCGCCCTTCTTGGCGCTTGCGCCGGTAGCCTTGCGGGCCGCATCCGGCCGCTTGGCGCTGCGCGCGGCAATGCTGGTCGCCGCGGTCGGCACCGACTGGGCCCGCGCCGACTTCGCCACGCCGGAGGCACGCGCCGGCTTCTGCGCCGCAGCCGGGGCGTCGGCGGCTGCGGACACCGGCGGCTGCGGTGTGGGCGCCGGGATCTGCAGCGCGTACGCGATCGCTGGACGCAGGGCCAGCAGATAACCGAGGGGGCCGGGATTCAGTAATCCCAGCGACAACGTGCCGACGCCGACGCTGCAACAGTTCAGGGTCGTGTCGAGGTACACCGCGGGGGCGTCGATGATTGCGTTCAACACGGTCTGGGGTGTCGACGGATATCTGGCCGTCTCGGCAACCAGCCGAAAGAAGGTGACTGCCGGCGCGATAAAGGGCCCGACAAAGCTCAGCGGCACCATCACCGCGTAGGTAGCCAAGGCGACGGCGACCACGCTCGCTCGTTCGACGATCGTCCTGGCAACCAGCTCGGGCGTGCCACCATCCTGCCCAGCCATCCAACGCCCGTAGGTCGTGAGGTTGGTCGCGATCTGGTTCAGGATCGGCGTGCCCAGGTTTTCGACGAGCAAAGCCGAGTAATTCTCGAAATCCTGGCTGAGGTGGGTCTCGAGGTCCTGCCAGGCGCCGGTGAGGACGACGGCGGCGGTCTGCGCCGACGGCAGCGGAGCGGCGGCGGGCAGCGGCGCCAGCGTGATCGTGGCGGCAGCCGTCAGCGACACCCCGGTCGCGAGCATGGAGCGAACACTCAATTCCACAGGTACCCCCGATCACGGCTTGCGAAGTCGTCAATTTACCCTGTCAGCGAATTAGCGGTCGCCGATTGAGCCCAGACTTTGGCCAGGTGAGGCAATCGGAGTACAGTACGGACTTGTGCAGCGGGTGCTCCTTCTCGGACGCCGCGACGGGGTCTGATCCAGACTGGCTTCCCGTCGCGGGTATTCGCGATGCGCCGGTCTGAAGTCCAATCCAAGACATCCCGGAGCCAATCGTGACCACCCAGAAATCCTCTTTTGAATCCGTAGACGCCTACGTCTCTGCCCGCACCATCACCACCCCGGCCGGCCCGCGCCGCGACGGCCAGCCGTCCTGGAACACCCAGCGCAACTCGTCGATGCCGGTCAACCGCTATCGGTCGTTCGCTGCCGAGGTCGAGCCGATCACCCTGGCCGACCGCACCTGGCCGGACAGGGTCATCGAGCACGCACCGCTGTGGTGTGCGGTCGACCTGCGCGACGGCAACCAGGCGCTGATCGACCCGATGAGCCCGGCCCGCAAGCGCCGCATGTTCGAGCTGCTGGTCAACATGGGTTACAAGGAGATCGAGGTCGGCTTCCCGTCGGCCAGCCAGACCGACTACGACTTCGTCCGCGAGATCATCGAGCAGGGCGCCATCCCCGACGACGTCACCATTCAGGTGCTGACGCAGTGCCGCCCGGAGCTGATCGAGCGGACCTTCGAAGCCTGTCAGGGCGCACCGAACGTGATCGTGCACTTCTACAACTCGACGTCAATCCTGCAGCGCCGCGTGGTGTTCCGCGCCGATCGCGACGAGGTCAAGAAGATCGCGACCGACGGTGCCCGCAAATGCCTGGAGGTGGCGGCCCACTACCCGGGCACCCGGTGGCGCTACGAATACTCCCCCGAGTCGTACACGGGCACCGAGCTGGAGTACGCCAAGGAGGTATGCGACGCGGTCGCCGACATCATCGAGCCGACGCCGGACTGGCCGCTGATCGTGAACCTGCCCGCCACCGTCGAGATGGCCACCCCGAACGTCTACGCCGACTCGATCGAGTGGATGAGCCGCAACCTGGCTCGGCGGGACTCGATCATTCTCAGCCTGCACCCGCACAACGACCGCGGAACCGCCGTTGCCGCAGCCGAACTGGGGTATCAGGCCGGGGCCGACCGGATCGAGGGCTGCCTGTTCGGCAACGGTGAGCGGACCGGCAATGTGTGCCTGGTGACGCTGGGGCTGAACCTGTTCTCCCGCGGGGTGGATCCGCAGATCGACTTCTCCAACATCGATGAGATCCGCCGCACCGTCGAGTACTGCAACCAGCTGCCGGTGCACGAACGCCACCCGTACGGCGGCGATCTGGTCTACACCGCGTTCTCGGGTAGCCACCAGGATGCCATCAACAAGGGCCTGGACGCGATGAAAGTCGCTGCCGACGAAGCAGATTCCGATGTCGATGACATTCTGTGGCAAGTCCCCTACCTGCCGATCGACCCCAAGGACGTCGGGCGCACCTATGAGGCCGTCATCCGGGTCAACTCGCAGTCCGGCAAGGGCGGCGTGGCCTACATCATGAAGGCCGACCACGGGCTGGTACTGCCGCGCCGGTTGCAGATCGAGTTCTCGCAGGCGATCCAGGCGATCACCGACGGCGAGGGCGGCGAGGTGTCACCCAAGGAGATGTGGGACGCCTTCGCCGACGAGTACCTGTCCCCGATCCGCCCGCTGGAACGCATCCGGCAGAAGGTGGTCGCCGCCGAGGTCGACGGCGGCACCGACGTCATCGAAGCCGTTGTGAAGATCGACGGTGTCGAGACCGAGATCAGCGGCGAGGGCAACGGACCGCTGGCCGCGTTTGTCGACGCTCTGGGCACCGTCGGCTTCGACGTGAGTGTGCTGGATTACTCCGAGCATGCGATGTCGGCCGGCGAGGAGGCCGCGGCGGCGGCTTACGTCGAGGCGTCCATCGGAGGCCGAACGGTATGGGGTGTCGGCATCGCGACGTCGATCACGACGGCGTCCCTGCGGGCCGTGGTGTCCGCGGTGAACCGCGCGGCCCGGATCGGCGTGATCCCCAACAGCTGAGGAGGGAACCGTGAACTGGGGCTCGACCTGGGAGTTCCTCTGGCACTTCCTGGTCATCTTCGCCTGGATCGCGTACCTGCTGGTGTTGTTCCAGATCCTGGTGGACCTGTTCTGGCGGGATCACACCACCCGCGGCTGGATCAAGGCCGTGTGGGTGATCTTCCTGATCGGCTTTCCGTGGCTCGGCGTACTGATCTATCTCGCCGCCCGCGGTCACGACATGACCGCACGCGTGCGGGAGGCGGCGCAGGCCGCCAAGCACGACGCCGACGTCCGCATCCGGGAGGCCGGCGGGCGGCGGTCGCCGGCCCAGGAGATCGAGCACGCCAAACAACTCCTGGACGCCGGGGTGATCTCCCAGCAGGAGTTCGAGACCCTCAAGGCCAAGGCGCTCAGCTAAGTCCGGGTCAACAGCGCGTTGCCCGCACGGTTCATCGGTGCGGGCAACGCGGATCGCAGCACTTCGAGGATCGCGGTCCGGCGTTCGGGATTCGGAGGTATCAGGGATGCCAGCGTAGCCGCCGGAACCCCGCGCGGGAGGGGACCGGTCGGGTCAGTGGATCGCGCGTGCGCTTGTGGTCACCGCTCCGGAAACAAAGGCCGGCGACGGCGGCGTCGGCGTCGGGAATTTCGATTCCTGTCCGGAATCGGCGGTGGTGCGCGTGGTTACCGAGCCATCAGCGCCGCCGGTGACCGCGAACAAAGCCATTACGCCGATCGCTGCTGCACCGATGACTGCGGTGATTGCCTTTTTGTTCATATTCAGCCTCCTGCCAACAATTTCTGTCGGGGGATCCAACTCGACGGTACGGCAACATATTTCGCCCTCGTCCCAACCTCAGCGGGTTGTGGAGAGATACACAGGATCCTGCGAGGGTTCCTACCGCTTGGCTTCTGCGGCTGCCAGGGCGGTGATTTCGTCGGCGGAGACCGGCATCGAGAAGTAGTAGCCCTGACCGATATCGCAGCCGTGATCACGCAACCAGGCGGCGGTCTCGGCATCTTCGACACCCTCGGCGACCACTGACATACGCAGGTTGTGATTCAGCTCGATGACCGCACTGACGATCGCGGCTGCCCTCGCGTCGGTGGCCACCGAGGAGATGAAATGCCGATCCAGTTTCACTTCGTCGATCGGCAGATCGCGTAGATAGCTCAATGCTGAATAGCCACTGCCGAAGTCGTCGATCGCAATCCGGACGCCGGCGTCGCGCAGGTCTTGCAGAACAGTGGTGACGCTACCGAGCTCGTCGAGCACCAGGTCTTCGGTGATCTCGATGGTGAGCAGCCGGGTCGGCAAATTGCGTTCCCGCAGCATGCGATACACCGTTTCGGGCAGCCGCACATCCCGCAGCAGGGGCGCGAACAGGTTGACCGCGACCGGCACCTCGATGCCCATCGCCGCCCACCGCGCGGCATCGTCGAGAACCTTCTTGAAAACCAGATCGGTGACCGGCCGCATGAGGCCGTGGCGCAGTACCAACGGCAGAAATGCCGGCGGGCGTAGCACATTCAGGCTCGGATGGGGCCACCGCAGAAGTGCCTCCACACCCACGATCCGGCCGGTGTCCAGCGCCAGCTTGGGCTGGTACACCATGGCGAGGCCGCCGTGATCGATGGTGGTACGCAATTCGCCGAGCAGTTGCACCTGGGCGGCTCCGGTGCCCGCCGACCGGTCCCCCGCTTCTGTGGTCCATTCTGCGGCGCCGGTATCGAGCTCGGTCATATCGGCGCTGTAGGTGTGAATCATCGAATCGCGCGAGCGCTTTGCCAGATACATCGCGGTGTCGGCACGCCGCATCAATTCCTCGGCGGCAATGTCCTTGTCGGCCAACGATGTAATGGCCATACCGCCACTCGGGCGCAACGGCACCTCGTGGCCGTCGACGACGAACGGGTTCTCGAATGCCGCAATCAACCGATCGCACACCAGATGTACCTCGTCGGCGTCACCTTCGAGCAGTATGGCGAATTCGTCACCGGCAAGGCGCGCCACGGTATCGCCGGCCCGCACGCAGCCCGCGATGCGCTGCCCCACGTCGACCAGAAGGCGGTCGGCTACCTGGTGTCCCAGGCTGTCGTTGATGAGGGCGAAGTCGTCGAGATCCAACGAGACGACCGCCACCGATCGGCTGTCGCGGTGGCGCAATGCCAGTGCATGCGCCAACCGGTCGTGGAACAACCTGCGGTTGGCAAGCCCGGTCAGCGGATCCCGCAGCGCCTGATCCGCTGCGGCCCTGAGCAGTTGGCGGTTTTCCCAACCGGAGAGCACCTGCCTGACGCAGATGAGCGCCATCAAGATGGGGACCACGATCCGCAGGATCCCGCTCATCACAATCGACGGTGCGACGGTGCCCGCGAGCAACAACGGCAGGTACGGCAGCCACACCGCGGTGGCCGGTTGCGGCGTGATCGTCGACGGCACGGGCGGGCGCGGACGACGGCTCAGCAACGCGGCCGCGCCGAAACACGTCATCCCCAGCACCCAACCGACACTCGTGAGATGCCCGGCGTGATAACGGTTGCCGCCTTGGAGGAAGGCGAACGTGACGCCGGAGAATGTCATCAGGGCGACCGCGGCCAGGAACAGCCACATCACCACGTCGTTGCCGGTGCCGGACCGAACCGCGAACACCACCGCCGCGGCGAGCATGACCAGGACGAACAGCGGATACAACAGTGCGCGGCCCTGGACGACGCTGTCGACGTCGGTGGCCTCGTACACGCGCCCGAGGACGGTGGCCCACAGCACGATGAACAACGACGCCGCAATGATCAACGCGTCGCAGATGATGCGAGTGCGCATCCCCTTGGCTGGTTCGGCGGGGAACCGCATGAGGGCCACACAGATCAGCACGACGAAGGCGAAATAGAAGAAATCCGCCGGCGACGGGAACATGGAGCGGTGCAGCACCAGGGTGTCGTATCCCCTGATCAACTCGCCGACGGTCCACGCCGCGAGGCCGGCGGCCATTGTCGCCCAAGCCTTGCGGTTCGCCCCATGCGCGGCGCGAGCGGCGACGACCGAGCACACGCCCGCGTAGGCCCCGTAAGCGGCGAAGATCAAGGCGTCGATAACCCGGATTGCGCCGTCACCGCCCCAACGAAAGGCGAACACGAACACCAGGAGTAGGCAGCCGACCGCCGAGCACACTATCGGCAGTGCCGATCGCGGCTCGACGCCCGCCGGTTCGTTCACTACATCACCCCGCCGGACGATGCTAGCTGGCGGCCGGAATCAGAAAAGCGCGAACTGCTGGCCCTGGTCCACCGAGGGCACGAAGTCATCAATACCGGTGCCATTGGCCACCGAGTCGACGGAATCCATGAATTGCCGGTCCGACACCACCGGCACCCCCAGTTCGCGGGCCAGATAACCCTTGCCCTGTTCAGGCGCGCGCTCATTGCAGATGACCAGTGAGGTTTGCGGATCGACCGCGTCGGAGTAGGCCAGTCCGGCGTGGATGATCCGCTCGACGAGCTCCTCATGAGTGCGGTTGACCTCGGCCGACAGCGCGACCCGCATGCCCTGGACCAGCGGGCCGCCCCGCCGGTAGGGGCCCGGGTTCTGGTACGGGCACGGCATCCGGGAGGCCAGCATCTTCAACGGCCGCAGTTCGTCGTGGGTCACCCGGCCGTTGGGCCACCGTCGCCGCGTCGTGGGCCGGACCGGCAGCCAGACATCGTGTTCGCGGGCCCGTTGCAGGGCCGGGCTGAGTACCCGGGACAGCACCAGCGCGTCGTCGAAGGCGTCGTGAGCGCGGGTCTGCGGCACCGCCCAGTGCCGGGCCAGGGTCTCCAGCCGCAGATTCTCCAGCCCGAGGTCGAGGCGGCGGGCCAGCTCGACCGTGCACATCACGGTGTCGACGGGCAGCGCGGTCCCGGCGATCTCGGCTTCGCTGGCCAGGAACGCGTAGTCGAACGCCACATTGTGGGCGACCAGGGTCCGGCCGTGTAGCAGGTCGATGACATCGGGGGCGATATCGGCGAAGGTCGGTTGGTCCTCGAGCATCTCGGCGGTCAGGCCGTGGATGTGGGTGGGGCCGGGATCAACCCCGGGGTTGAGCAGGCTGACCACCGAGTGCTCGACCCGTCCTTCGGGGTCCAGCGCGAGCGCCGCCAGGCTGATGACGCGAGCGTGGCCGGGTCGGAAGCCCGAGGTTTCCACGTCGACGACCACCCACCCGTCGCCCGGCTCGCGGGCTGGTCGACCCCAGGTGTGGCTCACACAGTCAGAATGGCACGCAGGTCCGACAGCGCCCGGGACATCGAATCCGTGTCGGCCCGCCCGTCGTGTGACGCATAAACTGCGTTCCGATGGCCAGGCCGACGATGACACTGCGGGGGCGCGCCGCGTTGGCCGCCGGATCCGCCGCGCGCTGGGCGTCCCGGGCGACCGGGCGCGGTGCCGGCGCCATGATCGGCGGCCTCGTCGCGATGACACTCGACCGTTCGATCCTGCGTCAACTCGGTGCCGGCCGACGCACCGTCGTCGTGACCGGCACAAACGGTAAGTCGACCACCACCAGGATGACCGCGGCGGCGCTGGCCACGGTCGGTCCGGTGGCGACCAACGCCGAGGGTGCCAACATGGACGCCGGGCTGGTGGCCGCGCTGGCCGGTTCTCGGGAGGCATCGCTGGCCGCTCTCGAAGTAGACGAGATGCACGTGCCGCACGTCGCTGACGCGGTGGACCCGGCGGTCATCGTGCTGCTGAATCTGTCCCGCGATCAGCTCGATCGGGTGGGTGAGATCAACCACATCGAGCGGACCCTGCGCGCCGGGCTGGCGCGGCATCCCGGCGCGTTCGTCGTCGCCAATTGTGACGACGTCCTGATGACGTCGGCGGCCTACGACTGTCCCCGCGTCGTGTGGGTGGCGGCCGGCGGCGGCTGGGCCAACGACTCGGTCAGCTGCCCTCGCAGCGGCGAGGTGATCGTGCGCGACGGGGTGGACTGGTACTCCACGGGCACCGATTTCAAACGACCGACTCCGCAGTGGTGGTACGACGACACCAAGCTTTACGGCCCAAACGGCCTGGAGCTACCGATGCGGCTGTCGCTGCCGGGGACGGTCAACCGGGGCAACGCCGCCCAGGCGGTGGCGGCCGCGGTCGCACTCGGCGCCGATCCTGCTGCCGCGGTGGCCGCCGTTTCCGCCGTGGACGAGGTCGCGGGTCGCTACCAAACCGTCCCGATCGGCGAGCACACCGCGCGCATTCTGCTGGCCAAGAACCCGGCCGGGTGGCAGGAGGCGCTCTCGATGGTGGATCGAAGCGCCGACGGGGTGGTGATCGCGGTCAACGGTCAGGTGCCGGACGGCGAGGACCTGTCGTGGCTCTGGGACGTCAACTTCGAGCACTTCGAGGGGGTGCCCGTCGTCGCCGCCGGTGAACGCGGCACCGACCTGGCGGTGCGACTGGGGTACGCCGGCGTGGATCACACGTTGGTGCACAACACGATTGACGCGATCACCTCGTGCCCGAAGGGACACGTCGAGGTGGTCGCGAACTACACGGCGTTCCTGGCGCTCACCCGGACATTGGGGCGCATGCGATGAGTGCGGTGCAGATCGGACTGGTGTTGCCCGACGTGATGGGCACCTACGGCGACGGCGGCAATGCGGTCGTCCTGCGTAAACGGTTGCAGCTGCGCGGTATTGCGGCCGAGATCGTCGAAATCACATTGTCCGACCCGGTGCCGGACTCGTTGGACCTGTACACGCTGGGTGGCGCCGAGGACTACGCGCAGCGGCTGGCGACCAAACATCTTCTGACACATCAGGGTTTGCAGCGGGCTGCGGCCCGTGGCGCGCCGGTGCTGGCGATCTGCGCGGCGATCCAGGTGCTCGGCCACTGGTACGAGACTTCGGCCGGTGAGCGAGTCGAGGGCGTGGGTCTGCTGGACGTGACGACCTCCCCGCAGGAGAAGCGCACGATCGGCGAGGTGGTGTCGACACCGCTGCTCGACGGAATGACGTCCCCGCTGACCGGGTTCGAAAATCACCGCGGCGGAACGGTGTTGGGACCGGACGCGCGACCGCTGGCGGCCGTCGCCAAGGGCGCGGGCAACCGCGAGGGCGACGGTTACGACGGCGCGGTGCAGGGCAGCGTGGTCGCGACATACCTGCACGGACCGTGCCTGGCGCGCAATCCCGAACTGGCGGACCTGCTGCTGTCGCGGGTGGTCGGCCCGCTGGAGCCGCTACCACTGCCCGAGGTCGAGCAACTGCGCCGCGAGCGGCTGGCCGCCCCCCGCCGTGTGTAATCCCCGCCCCTTTTTCGCCGAGATTGCATTCACGCAGACAACGTACGAGTAGGCCTCTGCGCCACGTCAATCTCGCGGACGCCAGCCTCGCGATATCAACGCCTCACGGGCGCGGGCGATCACGTCGTCGGGTCGATCCTCATTGATGACGCGCACTACCTCCCAGCCCAGGCCCGCAACGAGACGCGACCGCTTCTGATCCCAGACGTACCGTCCTCGATCACTACGATGCAGATCGCCGTCGTATTCGGCCGCGACCAGGTAGTCCTCCCACCCCATGTCGAGCATCGCGATGAGACCCCAGGTCGTCTGGACGGGAATCTGCGTTGTCGGCGCGGGCAAGCCCGCGTCGATGAGAAGGAGGCGCAGCCAGGTCTCCCTCGGTGAGGCCGCGCCGCGGTCGACCAGAGGCAGTACGTCACGCAGTCTGCGTACACCGCGTGCCCCGGAATATCGCTTGGCGAACAGCAAGACGTCTTCGTTCGAGAAGCAGATCGCACGCGAGAGTGCGTCCAGCCGCGCTATCGCTTTCTGTCGCGGCAGGTATCGACCGAGGTCGAACGCTGTGCGCGCCAACGAGGTGACCGGAAGCCGGGCTACCTGGGTGATCTCGTCGGCGGCGAGGGCGTCGTTGCGGACTATCAGCCCAGTCGGCGGTCGACCATTGCATGCGATCAGCTCGATGGGCACGTCATCGTTGACCCACTGCGCGCCGTGCAGTGCAGCCGCCGCCGCGCCCGCGATGACCCCGCGCCTGCGAGACCACAGCCACGCGGCGACTGTCCGATCGCGCAACGTCAGCTGTTGCCCCCGCGGGTGGTAGATATCCGGCAGCAGGCGATCGTGGAAGCGCTGCAATTGATGCCGGGTAAGGGCACCACTGGCCAGAGCTTCGCTTCCGATGAACACCTCACCCATCTGGTCAGCATGGGCCGGGCCACCGACACGACCGCGAGATTGAGATCACGCAGACAAAGTGCGAGTAGACGTCTGCGTGAGTGCAATCTCGCGCCAAGACGGAAGTCCAAGCCCGCACCGTCGCCCTAGGCTCGGCAGTTCAGCGGGACGAAGTCGCTCGGCCGCCCCATACCTAAACCATCTGACGTCGGCCGGACAGCGCGCGGCCCAACGTCAGCTCGTCGGCGAATTCCAGGTCGCCGCCCATTGGCAGGCCTGAGGCGATCCGGGACACCGTGAGTCCGGGGATGTCGCGCAGGATACGCACCAGGTAGGTGGCCGTCGCCTCCCCTTCGGTATTGGGGTCGGTCGCGATGATCACCTCGGTGATGTCCACCCCGTCGACCCGCTCGCCAATCCTGTTGAGCAGCTGCCGGATTCGCAACTGATCCGGTCCGATACCGGACAGTGGATCCAGCGCGCCGCCCAGCACGTGATAGCGCCCGCGGAATTCGCGGGTGCGCTCGACGGCCTGCACATCCTTGGGTTCCTCCACCACGCACACCTGCGACCCGTCGCGGCGGGCGTCACTGCAGATGCGGCAGCGGTCGGCGTCGGAGACGTTGCCGCACACCTCGCAGAACTGCACCCCGTCGCGGACCCTGCCCAGCGCGGCGGTCAGCCGGTCGATGTCTGGCGGTTCGACCGACAGCAGATGAAACGCAATCCGCTGGG
>JAEZIA010000044.1 GCA_023416315.1 Actinomycetes bacterium | reverse complement strand
TCGGGTGCGCCGTCGACGGCCGACATGGTCTGGTGCACGACGGTGCGGGCCTGGCGTGGGTCCAGCCGCCTGCCTCGGGTGCCCAGCAGCAGGGCCGGACCGGATTCGTCGGTGGCCAGGTGCGGGCGGCCGTCGGTGAGCCAGGCGGTCAGCGCGGCCAGGGCCGGCGCCCCGAACGGGACGGTGCGCTGTTTGTTGCCCTTGCCGAGCACGCGCAGCAGCCGGCGGCCGGTGTCGACGTCGTCGATGTCGAGCCCGCAGAGCTCGCTGACGCGAATCCCGGTGGCGTAGAGCAGTTCGACGATCAACCGGTCCCGTAGCGCCAGCGGGTCGCCCTGTTCGGCGCCGAGGTCGGCGGCGGTCATCGCGGCCAGCGCCTGGTCCTGGCGCAGGACCGCGGGCAGCGTGCGGCGGGCCTTGGGTAGTTGCAGGCGCACGGCCGGATCCTCGGCCAGCAGGCCACGACGGGTGGCCCACGCGGTGAACGTTTTCACCGCCGAGGTGCGCCGGGCCAGGGTGGTGCGGGCCGCCCCGCCGGCGGCTTGCGCGGCCAGCCAGGAGCGCAGGACCGGCAGGCTCAGACCACTCAGCCCGGCACCGGGGGCACGTTCGTCGAGGAAGGTGAACAGCGACTTGAGGTCGGTGAGGTAGGCCCGTTGGGTGTGCTCAGAGCGGGCGCGTTCCAGCGCGAGGTGCTCGGCGTAGTCGTCGAGGATCGCCGCGTAGTCGCTCGGGTCCACTCCCTTACCGTGGCATCAATCCCGATCGTCGCCGCTTACCGAGCTGGGCGTGTCCGGGGGTCGTGACTATTCCGTTAGTCCTGGCCGGCTTCGGCCTCGGCGAGTTCCCTCTTCCATTGCCGGAAGGTCTCCTCGGTGCGGCCGCGACGCCAGTAGCCGGAGATCGACGCCCATTTGGCGTCGACGCCGCGTTCCTTGCGGATGTAGGGCCGCAGGTTGTGCATGACGGCCTGGGCTTCGCCGTGGATGAAGACCTGAACCTGGCCGGGCAGCCACGGCGTGGTGGTGACGGCCTCGATCAGCGGTGCCTGGTCGCCGGCCCGGTCGTCGCCGACGAGGTCGGCCCGCCCGCCACGGTAGATCCAATTGATGGCGACCGAGTCGGGTTTTGTCAGCTCGACTTCGTCCTCGGGCCCGGCGATCTCGATAAAGGCCTTGCCAACGGCGTTGGGTGGCAACGCTTCCAGGGCTGCGCTGATGGCTGGGAGACCCGCTTCGTCGCCGGCGAACAGATGCCAGTCGGCGGCCGGGTCCGGCGAGTACGCGCCGCCGGGACCCATCAGGTGGATGGTGTCCCCGGCTTTGGCAGCGGCGGCCCACGGACCGGCCACGCCGTGGTCACCGTGCACGACGAAGTCGACGGTGATCTGGCGAGCCTCGGGGTCGACCCGGCGCACCGTGTAGGTGCGCACGGTGGGCTGCTTGTCGGCCGGAAGCTCGTTGAAGCTGTCCAGGGTCAGCGGCTGGGGCAGCGCGTCGACGTCGATGTCGTCGCGAACGAAGACGAACTTGACGTAGGAGTCGGTGAACTCACCGGGTGTGAAGGTGTCGAACCCGGTGCCGCCGAGGATGACCCGCACCATGTGCGGGGCCAGCTGCTCGGTGCTGACAACCTGAAAAGTGTGTAGTGGTCGACCGGCCACATCGCCTCCCGACGAGAATCGTTAGCCAACCTCCCCGACTATACGTTTCGACGTTGCGTTCTGGCCGTCTACCTCCGCGGGGTCAGCTTGCGCACCAGCCGCCAGCAGCCGTCCTCGCGACAGACCAGACCCGCGATCTCCAGCATCGCCAGCGGCCCCAGCACCCCGGTGGGCGGCAGGCCGGAGGCCACCGCGATCTCGTCGGCACTGCATGCGCCGCGGGCCGGCAGAGCCTCATAGACCTGTTTCTCGGCCTCACTGAGCCCATCGAGCGGCCCGGTGGGACGGGGTTGCTCCTCGGCGAATTCACCTGCCCGGCCCACCAATTCGACGACATCTTCGGCGCTGGCCACCAGCTCGGCGCCGTTGCGCAACAGTGCGTGACACCCCATTGACGATGCCGAGGTCACGGGCCCGGGTACCGCGCACACGATGCGTCCCAGTGCCCGCGCCCACGACGCGGTGTTGGCCGCGCCGCTGCGAACACCGGCCTCCACCACCACGGTGGCGCCGCCCAGCGCCGCCACCAGCCGGTTTCGGGTCAGAAAGCGGTGGCGCGCCGGCCGCACACCGGGCGGATACTCGGTGAGCAGCAGGCCGGAGTTGCTGATCCGGTGCAGCAGCGAGGAATGCCCGGCCGGATACAACACGTCGATGCCACCGGCCAGCACGGCCACCGTCTGCCCCTCGCCCGCCAGCGTTGCGCGGTGGGCCACCCCGTCGATCCCGTACGCGCCGCCGGAAACCACGGCGACCTCATGCTCGGCCAACCCCGCCGCCAAGTCGGCAGCGACGTGCTCGCCGTAGCTGGACGCCGCGCGCGTCCCCACGATCGACGCGGATCGCTCGACGACCTCGTCGAGCCGGGCGGGTCCGATCGCCCACAGCGCGATCGGCGGCCGGCCCTGCGGCTTTTCTCGCACCGACGCTCCACCGAAGGCCGTAAAAGCCAAGTCCGGCCACTCGTCGTCGTCGGGTGTGATCAACCGGCCACCGCGACGCTCGAGCAGGTTCAGATCCGCCTCCGCCGCATAGATGTCACGCCGCGCGGCCGTGCGCTTTCGCAACGCATCGCTCACGTCGCCGCCAGTGACCCGGTAGCAGGCCTCGACCGGCCCGACCGCACTGATCAACGCCGCGATCTCGTCGCAGGGCGGTTCGGCCACCCGGGACAGGTAGGCCCACGCCAACGTCGTGACGTCATCGCTCACGGTTTGGCTCCTCCCTGGCGGAAGCTCAACGCCACCGCCACGTCGTCGGAGCTGGGCATTGTGCGTCCGGCCAAGTCCGCCAAAGTCCAGGCGACCCGCAGCGACCGGTCCACGCCCCGGATGCTCAGCACGCCGCGCTCCAGCGCGGTCTTCAGCGGCGCCATCGCGGTGTTGTCGAGCCGAAATTTTCGACGCAGCACCGAGCCGGTCACCTCGGCATTGGTGGTGAAGCCGTACCGACGCCAGCGTTCGGCTGCCGCCGCACGGGCCTGACCGACGCGATGCCGCACCGCGGCAGTGCTTTCCGCGACCTCCGGCGCGAAGGCACCGGCGCGCACCATGTGCATCTCGACGCGCAGATCCACCCGGTCCATCAGCGGGCCGGACAGCTTGCCGAGATAGCGACGTTTGTCGACCGACGTGCAGATGCAGTCTTTCGGGTCGGTTTTGGCGCAGGCGCACGGATTCGCGGCCATCACGAGCTGAAATCGTGCCGGATAGCACGCGACGCCGTCGCGGCGGGCGAGTCGAATCTCGCCGTCTTCCAACGGTGTTCGCAGCGATTCCAAGACGCTCACGCGGATCTCTGCGCACTCGTCGAGAAAGAGCACGCCGCGATGAGCACGACTGACCGCGCCGGGACGGGCCAGGCCCGATCCGCCACCGACCAACGCCGCCACGCTCGACGAGTGGTGCGGCGCGATGAACGGCGGCCGGGTGATCAGCGGCGTGGTCTCCGACAGCATTCCGACGACCGAGTGGATGGCGGTCACCTCCAGGGCCTCTCGCTCGGTGAGTTCGGGCAGTAACCCCGGGAGTCGTTGCGCCAGCATGGTTTTCCCGACGCCTGGTGGTCCGGTCAGCATCAGGTGGTGGGCCCCCGCGGCGGCGACTTCGACGGCGAACCGGGCGTGGGTCTGTCCCACCACGTCGGCCAGGTCGGCGACGGGCACGTCCTGCGGCGCCGTTGCGTCGACGCGTTCGGCGAGCGCGACCTTGCCCGTGAGCCAGCCCTGCAATTGCCGAAGCGTGTCGGCCCCGAGGACTTCGATACCGTCGACGAGGCTGGCTTCGGCGAGGTTGGCGACCGGGACGACGACGGTGGGCCAGCCCTGCTTCTTGGCGGCCAGCACCGCGGGCAGCACACCGCGGACCGGGCGAATCCGCCCGTCCAGGGCCAACTCTCCGAGCAGCACCGTCTTTTCGAGCCGGTCCCACGGTTTCTTGTGACTCGCCGACAGCACGGCGGCGGCGATCGCGATGTCATAGAGCGAACCCGTCTTGGGCAGGGTCGCCGGTGACAGTGCCAGCGTCAGCCGCGACTGCGGCCAATCGTTGCCACAGTTGGTGATCGCGGCACGTACGCGGTCGCGGGACTCGCGCAACGCCGCGTCGGGCAGCCCGACCAGGAAGACGCCGGGCAGGCCCGAGCTGATGTCGGTCTCGATCTCGACGATTTCGCCGTCGAGGCCGCGCACCGCCACCGAGTAGGCCCGTCCCAGCGCCATCAGTCGACCCCGCGCAGGTGGGTGAGCTCCGGGGTGCGCGCTCGTCCGATGCGCACCCCGATCACGTCGATGCGGATGGCCGCCCATCGCTGGTCCTGTCCGGCCAGCCACAACCCGGCCAGCCGGCGGATGCGCCGCACCTTGGCCGGGGTGACGGCATGCTCCCAGCCGCCGAATCCGTCACCGGTGCGGGTCTTGACCTCTACGAACACGACTGTGCCGTCGGCAGAGGCGGCGATGATGTCGAGTTCGCCGTAGCGGCAACGCCAGTTGCGGGCCACGACCCGCATGCCGAGTGACTCCAGGTGCTCGACCGCCAGCTGCTCCCCCAGCGCGCCGAGCTGGTTGCGAGTGAACGTCGTCATGACAGCAGCCTGGCGACCACCTCCGACACACGAAGACGCGCACTACACGTTCGCCGCGAAATTCGCCGAGTTATCCCCACACTCGCGCTGATCCACAGCGCTTACACCAACTCAACCGCCTCCGCGATCGACGGCAGCACCCGCGCGGGCCGGAACGGATACCGCTCGACGTCCTCGATCGTCGTCGAACCGGTCAGCACCAGAATCGTTTCCAGGCCCGCCTCGATACCGGCCACCACATCGGTGTCCATCCGGTCGCCGACCATCACCGTGCTCTCCGAATGCGCCTCGATGCGATTGAGCGCGCTGCGGAACATCATCGGATTGGGCTTGCCCACGAAGTACGGCTCCCGACCCGTCGCCTTGGTGATCATCGCGGCCACCGACCCGGTTGCGGGCAGCGGTCCTTCCGCCGAGGGACCCGTGACGTCGGGATTCGTTGCGATGAAGCGGGCTCCCCTGCCGATCAGTCGAACCGCTTTGGTGATCGCCTCGAACGAGTACGTGCGCGTCTCGCCGAGCACCACGAAGTCCGGATCGGTATCGGTCAGGGTGTAGCCCGCCTCGTGCAGCGCGGTGGTCAGCCCCGCCTCTCCGATCACATACGCCGACCCACCGGGCAGTTGGTCGTTGAGGAACGCCGCGGTGGCCAGCGCCGAGGTCCAGATCGCCGCCTCCGGTACGTCGAGCCCCGAACGCGCCAACCGCGCCGCCAGATCGCGTGGGGTGTAAATCGAATTGTTGGTCAGCACCAGGAAACGACGTTGCTTCTCGAGCAGGCACTTCAAGAACTCGGCGGCCCCGGGCAACGCGTGCTCCTCACGCACCAGGACGCCGTCCATATCGGTCAGCCAGCACTGCGGTGTCGCGCGCACGGTCCTCCCTTCGACGACGGTGTCACCGTCAGTGTTCCCCGCCGACGGGCTACCAACCCCGCGATCGAGCAACACCGTCATGACGCTATGCCGGCGGCGGCCCTGCGCTGAACCACTCGCCCGCCCACACACGTCTGCGAAAAAGCCGCAACCGTCGTCGTCCGCAGAATCTCGTCGTCGACCAAATGCGGGAGGCCCTGCCCGGCAGGCGATTCCGGCCCGTGCAGGCAACCCCAACCCACCGACCCGTTGTCATCACAGTGCGCTACCAGCAGCGTGTCTCGCGCCGTCATCTGGCCTAACAGCGTCGTGAGCATTTCCTGCCCCTCGGCCAGCACCACAATCGGCTCCGCACCTGTCGACGAGAGCCGCGCCACCTCGTCGCGCAGGCCGACTCGCTCGTCGAGCAGGAGCTGCAGCAGCATCCGGTCGCTTGACTTATCACGGTGCACGGCACCAACTTTGGTGCGCACCCACATCCCACCCACCAAGCCTTCGATGTGCTCCACGACGGGCGGCAGCGCGCGGCGGTCCACATGCAGCCGGGCCGACAGACAACTCCGGTAGGCCATTCGGGCTTCAGTGAGCGTGGTGGCGCCCCCGGAGCACCCGCTCGGAACACCCCGGAAGGTGATCTCCGGCTGATGGTCTGGGTCGTGGCGAAAGATCACGTGATCGGTCATCGGTTGGCCGCCCGTCGTGTGGGGCGCGCACCGACGACGATCGTCACACGTTGCCGCGCAGGCAGGTACAGATCGACGCACACCGCTTCACGCCA